>JALZWA010000311.1 GCA_023299815.1 Akkermansiaceae bacterium | reverse complement strand
GGGTCGGTGTGGAGGACCGCTTCATTTGCTTGGTAGGAGAATTTGCTGAGGATGTCTTTTTCTAAAGGGGTGGGGGCGGTGAGGAGCTGGAGGGCTTGGTCTCCGTGGGCGGCGCTGATGATGAGATCGAACTGGTGGGTGGAGCCGTCGGTGAGGGTGATTTGGTTCTCGGGGGAGATGGCGGAGACGGCGGATCCTTGATGGATGCGGTCTTGGAATGGGGCGCTTATTTTGGCGACGTATTCGCGGGAGCCGCCGCAGACGGTGCGCCATTGGTGCTGGGTATCGAGGCCGAGGAAGCCGTGATTATGCCAGAAGCGCATGAGGGTGAGGGCGGGGAAGTCGTCGATTTTTTCGGGCGGGCTGGACCAGACGGCGGCGGCCATGGGGGAGAGATACCAGCGGAGGAAGTCGGCGCCGTAGCCGCGCGCTTTGACATATTCGGCGAGGGTGAGGTGGGGGAATTGCGGGTCTTTGACTTCGGCGATGGTCTCTTTATTAAATCGGTTGATCTGGAGGAGCATTTTCCAGAAGCGGGGGCGGAGGAGGTTGCGGCGCTGGGCGAAGAGGAGGTTGAGGGAGCCGCCATTGAACTCGAGCTTGTCCTGGAGGTGCTGGACGCTGAAGGACATGGAGGTTTCTTTGGTGGCGACGTCTAGCTCTTTGAAGAGGCGGGTGAGGTGAGGGTAGGTGACTTCATTATAGACCATGAAGCCGGTGTCGATGGGGACTTCACGGTCGGGCTCGGGGGCCATGACGGTGTTCGAGTGGCCTCCGATGCGGTTGTCTTTTTCGAAGAGGGTGATGTCGTGATGACGGTGCAGGAAGTGCGCGCAGGCGAGGCCGGAGATTCCGGTTCCTACGATGGCGATGCGCTGGGGGGTCATGACGATGGGGGGATTAGGCGAGGTGGGGGGCGGCCTTCGGGTGGGTGTTTCTTGGTGGCGGAGTTTTTTGGCTCGGCCGGGGGACTTGGTGGGTTGAGGGACCCCGGGTTCTCGCGGAGCTTCACCCGGGGCTACATTACGTCACCCCTGCCGGGGTTTGGGAGTTAGGAAGGAGAGACTTGGGACTTGGGTTTTGGAGTCAAGAGGCGAAGTTTGCTTCGTCTTTTACTTTTTCAGGGACGGGGCGGAGGTCCCAGATGAGGCCGATTTTTGAGAGGAGTTTGAGGCCGTAGTAGGTGGGATCGAACTCCCACCAGCGGAAGCCTTGGCGGGTGGAGTGGGGGTAGCGGTGGTGGTTGTTATGCCAGCCTTCGCCAAGGGTGATGAGGGCGAGGAGGGCGGAGTTGCGGCTGTCGTCCTCGGTCTCGTAGCGCCTTTTCCCCCAGACGTGGGCGAGGGAGTTGATGAAGAGGGTGCCGTGGAGGAGGACGGTGGTGGAGATGAAGAAGGTCCAGACGAAGAACTGGCCCATGGTGACGCCGAGGGAGGGGAGGTAGGCTTCGAGTGCGGCGCCGATGGCGAGCATGAGGAGGCCGTAGAGGGCGGGGACGATTTGGTCGAAGCGGTTGAGGAAGACGAGCTCGGGGAATTTTTTGAGATCGGGGATGTGCTGATAAGGCGTGGGGAAATTCTTCATGGAGGTGAGCCAGCCGATGTGGGACCAGGCGAAGCCGTGGACGACGGGTGAGTGCATGTCGACTTCTTCATCCGAGTGCTTGTGATGGTGGCGGTGGTTGGCGGCCCACCAGAGCGGGCCACGCTGCATGGAGGAGTTGCCGAGGGCGGCGAAGAGGAACTGGACGGGGCGGGAGGTCTTGAAGGACCGGTGGGAAAAGTAGCGGTGGTAGAAGCCGGTGATGGCGAACATGCGAATGAGGTAGAGGAGGGCGGCGGCGATGACGACGGTCCAATTGATCCCAACCCAGAAGCCGAGGAGGCAGCCGAGGTGGAGGAAGATGAAGGGGATGGTGCGTTCCCAGTTGAGCTTTTCTGGGAGGGTGGCTGGGTCCGGGGCGTCATCGCGGCGGAAGTCGGAGTCGAGCCACTGGCCCACAACTCTGAAGAGGGTCTGGAGGGGACCTTTTTTCGGTGAGGGAGAGAAAGACATGGGGGAGGGTGGTTACTCTTCGAGGCGCTTTTTAATGATGCCGATCATTCCGCCGACGAGAGGGATCTGGCCATAGATGTTTTGGCCGGCGTCCCAGAAGTCTTGGTGGAAGGCGACTTGGCCGGTGTTATTGAAGCGGACTTGGCTGATGCCGACGGAGTGGATGGGCTCGCCGCTGCTGAGCTTGGGGGCGGCGAAGATCATGGTCCAGCGGATGTAGTGGTCTGGGCCGGAGCGGGATGAGTCATCGATGCTGAGTTCGAAGCTGGTCATGGTCTCGGCGGTGGCGAGGAAGTAGGCTTTGATTTCGTCTGGGCCGTGGTGGGTGACGAGGGTGTCATTGAGGTAGGCGCCGGGGGCGTAGACCTTGGCGGTGTGTTCTTCGAGGTAGGCTTGGGTGCCGACGTTCTTGAGAAAGTTACCGAAGTTTTCGAGGGCCACTTTTTCCTCTGGGGAGCCGGGGGCGGGGCCGGATTCGGAGGCTTTCGCCATGGCGGTGCGGTAGGTCTCGACGCTCTGTTTGGTGGTGTTAGGACCTGTGCAGGAGCTGAGGAAAAAGATAATGGTGAGGACTGCGATGAGAACCCCTGCGGCAAAGGTGGTTACGGGATGGAAGAGGAGAGAACTCATGTCAGAAAGAGAGGTCGTCCGATTTTGGGAGTCCGCAAGTGGAAGGACGAAGAAATCCGTGATGTTTACATGGAGGAGGGATTTTGGTTCATAGAGGGGCGATGTCACTGGAAAAGAAACAGCTGGAGAGGGTGAACTGTCTATTGGCGGTGCTGGCGGCTGGTGGGAATTCGTTTTATGCGGGGAAGCTGGGGGGGCTTTCTGCGGTGGGGAGTTTGGAGGAGTTCTCGGAGAGGGTTCCTTTTACGACGAAGGGGGAGCTTGCTGCGGATCAGGTGGGGTGTGCGCCTTATGGGACGAATTTGACTTATCCGCTGGAGAGTTATTCGCGCTTCCATCAGACGAGCGGGACCTCGGGTCAACCGATGATCTGGCTGGATGATGCGGAGGGCTGGGAGTGGCTACGGGGGAATTGGGAGTGGGTTTGGCAGGAGGCTGGGGTGAAGGCGGGTGAGGCGGCATTTTTTCCGTTTTCGTTTGGGCCGTTTTTAGGGTTTTGGGCGGGGTTTGAATCGGCGACTTCGCTGGGGATTCGGGCGATTCCGGCGGGTGGGATTTCGAGCGAGAATCGGCTGAAGATGATGGGGCGGCTGCGGCCGGAGGTGCTGTGCTGCACGCCGACTTATGGGTTACGGCTGGCGGAGCTGGCTGATGATGCGCGTGGGCTGGGGGTAAAGAAGCTGATTGTGGCGGGGGAGCCGGGGGGGAGTCTTCCTGAGGTGCGGGCGCGGCTGAGTGCGGCTTGGGGGGCGGAGGTGATCGATCATCACGGGATGACGGAGGTGGGACCGGTGACGGTGGGAGATCGTGATGATGCGACGCTTTTGAAAATCCGTCACAGTTCTTATTTTTGCGAAGTGATCAACCAGGATGAGAAGGGGGTGGGGGAGCTGGTGCTGACGACGCTGGGGAGGCACGGGTCTCCGCTACTGCGGTATCGGACGGGGGATTTGGTGAAGCCGGTGGAAACTTCTGATGGGTTCGCTTTGAAAGGCGGAGTCATCGGGCGGGTGGATGATATGGTGGTGGTGCGTGGGGTGAATCTTTATCCGGGGGCGATCGAGGAGGTGGTGCGCTCAGTGCCGAGTATTTCTGAGTATGAGGTGATCATCGAGGAGGTGAGTGCGATGTCAGAGGTGCGGCTGCGGGTGGAGGGGACTGGGGCGGAGGAGCTTGGGCGGCGGCTGCAGGAGGTTTTTAGTCTGCGGATCTTGGTGGAGGAGGTTGCTGAGGGGACGTTGGAGCAGTTTGAAATGAAGTCGAAGCGATGGAAAAAGTGACTCGTCGGGAATTTCTAGGCGAGGTGCTGGGGACGTTTATCTTGGTCTTTTTTGGGCTGGGAAGTGTGGCGGTGGAAGTGGCGACTGAGGTGACGCTGGG
>JALZWA010000310.1 GCA_023299815.1 Akkermansiaceae bacterium | reverse complement strand
GAGAGGGCGACAAAGGCTAGGATTCTCGAGTCTCTCTTTGAGCGGTGAAATGACTTAATGCGGCTGGGTTGAGGGCGGGGAGGACAAGCGGGACGCTTATCCTACGGCTGCGCACTTCGGGCAGGTGCCGAAGAATTCGAGCTCGTGGTAGAGATTCTGGAAGCCTGTTTCTTGGCGGATCTCTTCTTGGAGCTTATGGACGGGGCAGGGGGCGGTGATGGGTTCGATGCTGCCGCAGTCGGTGCAGATGAGGTAGTCGCGATGGACTCCGGGGATGAGGAGGGTGAAGTAGGCTGCGCGCTCGTGGAGGCCGAGGCGGCGGACCATTCCTTTATCAGTGAGGCGCTGGAGGAGGCGGAAGACGGTGGCTTTATCACACTGCTCGGACATGTGCCCACAGGTGATGAAGTCGTTGAGGGTTTTCGGGTGATCGCACTTGGTGAGGCAGGTGAGGATGGCTTCGAGCGCTTTGGTGCGGCGGAGTCCGGAGGCGCGGGCGCGTTCTAGGAGGTTGTCGAGGAGTTCGGACATTTTTTTAAAGGAGGTTTTGTTGGCCGCTAGGGTCTTTGGGAAGGTCGGCTCCGATCTTGGTGTAGGCGGCGGGCATGGCGACGCGGCCACGGGGGGTCCGTTTGACAAATCCCTGCATGATGAGGAAGGGCTCGTGGACTTCTTCTAAGGTGGAGGCGTCTTCGCCCACGGCGACGGCGAGGGAGGAGAGTCCTACGGGGCCTCCATTGAACTTATAGATCATGACTTCGAGGAGGCGCTTGTCCATTTCATCAAGGCCGTCCATGTCGATCTCGATCATGGCGAGGGCGGCGGAGGCGATTTTCTCGGTGACGGAGCCATCTGCGCGGACTTGGGTGTAATCACGGACCCAGCGGAGGAGGTTGTTTGCGATGCGGGGGGTGCCGCGTGAGCGACGGGCGACTTCCAAGGCTCCCTCTGGCTCGATCTGGAGTTCTAGGATTTTCGCGGAGCGCTCGATGATGACGGCGAGCTGTTCGTGGGTGTAGTAATCGAGCCGGTTGAGAAGTCCAAAGCGGGAGCGAAGGGGGGCTGTGAGCATTCCGGAGCGGGTGGTGGCGCCTACGAGGGTGAACTTTGGAAGCTGAAGCTGGATGGAGCGGGCGGAGGGGCCGGAGTCGATGATGATATCGAGCCGGAAGTCCTCCATGGCGGGGTAGAGGTATTCCTCGATGGCGGGGTGGAGGCGGTGGATTTCATCGATGAAGAGAATGTCGCCGCGCTGGAGATTGGTGAGGATTCCGGCGAGATCGCCTGCTTTTTCGATCTGAGGACCGGAGGTGGTGTGAAGGGTGGAGCCGACGGCGGTGGAGACGATATTCGCGAGGGTGGTCTTGCCGAGGCCGGGAGGGCCGGAGAGGAGGACGTGCTCTAGGACGTCATCCCGCTTTTTGGCGGCCTCGACCATGAGCATGAGGCGCTCGGTGACTTTTTCCTGGCCGTGGAAATCATCAAATCCAGGGGGGCGGAGGGTGAGATCGAGAGGGGTCTCGGGGGCACTGGCAGTTTCTTGGAAGTAGGATTCTGACATGTAAAAGCGACTTAGAAGAGTGAACCACGGGGAGATTCGTTTGAACACGGATTTTTTCTAAGGAATGGGCTTTACATGAGGTCGCTGACAATTAGTCTGCGCGCTCGCACGAACCTTTGGTTTTATGAAAGTCCTTTCTTCTCTCGCCTCCGCCAAGCGCCGCCACGCAGACTGTCAAGTAGTCAAGCGTAAGGGCACTCTCTACGTCATCAATAAAACAAACCCACGCTTTAAAGCGCGTCAGGGTGCAACTAAGGGCACTAAGATGTCTAAGAAGGGCGTCAATTAAGCGACCAAGTTCATTTTTTCTAAAAGGCGACTCTCTTTTGAGGGTCGCTTTTTTTGTGCAGAGATTGATCAACCACGACACTGACGAAATGAAGGAAACCTTTGCTTCAGATTTGAAAGTCAGAGCCTTTCGTTCATTTCGTCAGTTTCGTGCTTGGCTGATTCTCTTTCTTGATTTTGAGGGGTATTCTTTTGGTGTCAGAGGTTAAGAGCCTCTGTTACTTTTCAGTAAGCTGCTGGAGGGCCCAGCCGGCGGCGAGATTTCCAAAGGTGGCAGTGAGGTGAGTGACGGCGCCGTAGCCGGAGTCACATCTGCTGTTGCTAGAGAGTTCGGTGGGCCGTTTGATGGAGATGGAGCCGTCTGGCTGTGGGTAGAGGGGCTGCTCGGGTGAGAAGATGGCGGGGACGTTGAACTTGCCGCCCTTTTTCTTAGCCTGAGGGAAGCGGTAGCGGGCACGGAGCTGGCGGCGGACGCCATTGAGGAGGGAGTCGCCGTGCGCTTTGGAGAGGTCATCGATCATGACTCGGGTGGGATCGATCCGGCCGCCTGCGGCTCCACTGGTGATGACGGGGATTTCTCGGTCACGGCAGGTGGCGATGAGGTGGATCTTGGCCTTGCTGGTATCAAAGGCATCGATGATGAGATCGGGGCGGTCTTCTAGGAGGTCGTGGGCGGTGTTTTCACTGTAGAAGCAAGGATGCTCGATGACGGTGATTTCAGGATTGATAGCGAGGACTCGGGCGGCGAGGGCGGAGGATTTCTGCTGTCCGATGGTGTCGCTGAGGGCGTGGATCTGTCGGTTGATATTGGACCAGCAGAGGTCATCGAGATCGACGAGGGAGAGTTTTCCAACACCAGAGCGAGCGAGTGCTTCAGTGGCCCATGAGCCTACGCCACCCAGGCCAATGACCATGATATGGCTTTGGGAAAATTTTTCTAAAGAGGGCATGCCGTAAAGCCGGGCAATGCCGCTGAAGCGGTTCAGAAACTCATCAGTCACGGGGACTGAAAAGCTCATTTTGGAGGATGAGACAAGCGGATTGCTTCGTAAGTGAAAATCTATTAGTTTCTGAGTTGATGGAGGTTGCCGAAGAAGTAAACCACAAGCGGGACTATGTCCGGCAGTTCTCAGTGATGCTGCCCAACAAGGTGGGAGCCTTCTGTGCTCTTGCTAGAATGCTGGATAGCAAGGGGATCGCTGTCGTGGGTCTCTCGCTTCAGGATTCGAGTGATGCTACGGTGGCTCGGCTGGTCTTGAGTGATCCGGACGCTGCTGAGGAGCTCTTCATTGAGCAGGGAATCGCCTTCACACTCTCCAAGCTCGTGGTGGTGCGGATTCGTGAGTCAGGGAACGATCTGAAGAAATGCCTGATGACTCTCCATGAGGCTGAGACGAATCTCGACTACGCTTTTTCCCTGACGGTTCAACATCAGGGCCGTTCGTTGCTGGCGCTGCACCTTGAGGATCTAGAGTTCGGGGCCTCGATGCTTAATCAGGCTGGATTCACGGTGCTTTATGAAAATGAACTTCTTCGTTAGAAAGTCCTCATAGGGAAGGACAAGATTTTGTCACCAAGATGCCCACAGGTTATTCACACAAGATGCTCTTGAGAGCTTGAGAAGGGCTTCTTCTCTTGTGAATAAGTGTGAATAGCTCAGAGGCAAGAGAGCGCAAAAAAGCCCGCTAGCGACGTGCTATCGGGCCTTTGATTGAAAAAGGGGGCTCTACTTGGCGAGGAAGGAGACTTCAGCTTGGGCGGTTTTGATCTCTTTGGTTTTGTGGCCAGGCTTTTGGATGGCCAAAATGGCAGCCGCAGATCCAAGAATGATGATCAGAGCCCATGCGGCTCCGACTGGCATGAGGCGGCGCTTAAGAATGACAATGGAAGCACCCATGAGAAGCCAGATGACAAGCTTCGCGATGATCCAGGTGGAACCCATGGAGTAGAGCAGCTTGGTCTGCATGCCGACTCCACTGACGAGGAGGGCGAGAAGAGAAATGCCGTGAATGATTCCGTAGACGCGGAGGGTAGCGGGCTTGCGGACGTCTGCTCCAATCAGTCCGCCAAGAGCTGAAAAGAGACCCATCAGGCCGATGAGGTGGATGATCTTATATGTGGAAGGGTCCATGAGGTTAGGCGGTCGCTTTGATGTGAGGAATCGCAGAGAGGAGTTTCTTCGTGTAGTCGTGCTGAGGATTGTGGAAGACTTCTTCCGCTCCGCCATACTCGACGATCTTTCCGGCGAACATGACAGCGATGTCGTCTGCGATGTATCGCACAACTGATAGGTCATGCGAGATGAAAATCATGGTAAGTCCCAAGTCGTCTCTGAGGTCGAGGAGGAGATTGAGAATCTGTGACTGAATCGAGACGTCCAAAGCGGAGACGGGCTCATCGGCGATGATGAGCTTGGGCTCGGGGGCGAGTGCCCGTGCGATGGCGATGCGTTGGCGCTGACCGCCGGAGAATTCGTGCGGGTATTTCCGCATGAAGCGGGCGTCGAGGCCTACGGTGGCCATGAGCTCGGAGACCTTTTTGGTGAGCGCATCTTTGTCGTTTTTGAGATTAGGATGTCTCTGGCAGATGGCCTCGGCGAGAGTCGAGTAGACTGTCATGCGTGGGTTGAGCGAGGCGTAGGGATCTTGGAAGATCATTTGGAAGTCGAGCCGGCGGGAGCGGACTTCATGACGAGGAAGAGCGGTGAGGTCTTCTCCATCTAAGATCACGTGGCCACTGGTGGAGGCCTGAAGCTGCATCACGGTGCGTGACAGAGTGGACTTGCCGCAGCCGGATTCGCCAACGAGACCGAGGATCGATCCTTTTTCAATCTTGAGGGTCACTCCATCGACCGCTTTGATATAGGTGGTCTCTTTTGAAAAGAGTCCACCTTCGCGGACAGGGAAGTGAGTCTTGAGGTCGTGAAGTTCTAGGAAGGCCACAGCGAGAAAGTAGGGAGAATACCCAAGATGACAAGCGAAGAGGTGAGGGCTTATTTAGAGGCATTCACGGCTTGTTCCAGCGCTTCTAGAGCTTCTGCTGCGCCGAAGGACTCAGGCATGAGGATGACGGGCGCGTTGGGATCGGCTGGGGCGATGACATTGACGGGTAAGTTTGCACGGCCGTAGCGCTTGAGGTCGTCATTGATCGACTGGAGACGCTTGGTGTTGTCTGCCTTGATGAGGAGGACGTTGAGCTCTTTAAGCTTAGCGAGGACTTCTTTGTTTGAGAACGCACGGCTCTCATTTACTTTGCAAGTTGCTCACCAGTCGGCGGTGTAATCTAGCCAGACGATTCGTTTTTTCGGTCGCGAGATCTCCATGATGCCGGGATACCATTCGTTCCACGCGAGGCCAGGCTTGGGGGGCTTGGCGGTGGAGAAGGCCCAGGCGATGCCGCTGATAACCATGAGGCCAGCAAGTCCATAACCGGTGACGAATCGCTTGGTCTTGGCCGCTGCTGGAGTGCCGTAGCGGCCGTAGAGGTAAGCGCCGAGTCCGATGAGGCAGAGGGCGAAGAGGAAGATGTTGAAGTGATCATCTCCGACTAACTTGAGGTAGCCTTTCATAAAGAAGACAACGGTGGCGAAGACGAAGAAGGACATGACCTGCTTGAAGGTCTCCATCCATGCGCCAGGGCGGGGGAGTTTCTTGATGAGCGCGGGGAAGAGTGAGAGGATGATGTAGGGAGAGGCGATTCCTAGACCGAAGACGGTGAAGATCGCGAATTGGATCGCGTAGTTATCTTGGGAAAGGGCAAAGGCCATGACTGCGCCGAGGAAAGGACCGGAGCAAGGAGTTGCGACGAGGGTGGTGAGGACGCCGGAGAAGAAGGAGCCGGAGTAACCTTTCTGAGCCTGGAGCTCGCCTCCGACGCTGGTCATCTTAGACCCGAATTCGAAGAGGCCGTAGAGATTGAGCCCCATGAGGAAGAAGACGATGATCATCGTTCCTAGGAAGACGGGGTTCGAGAGTTGCTGCCCCCAGTCGAGCTTCAGGGAAATGATGACGGCGGCAAGAATCCACATGGCGATGAGGAGGCCGAGGCCGAAGACCATGCCGTGGATCTTGATTTTGGATTCGTCTTCGCCAGCTTGGGCGACAAATCCCATGATCTTAAGCCCGAGGACGGGGAAGACGCAGGGCATGAGGTTTAGAATGAGGCCGCCGAGAAAGACGAGCCCGAGAGAGGAGAGGAAGGTGACCTTTTTTTCTTTGGCGCCACCGAGGAGGACTGCTTCGGGGCGGGCGTCGATATCGTAGACGGCGAGTCCGGCTTCGCGGTCTGCGGGGGTAGCAGGGACGAAGGCTGAGAGTGCTTTACCTGATCCTACTGCGGCGTCTGCTTTTCCTGTAGCCTCTGCCTTGAGCTCGACGCTGAAGGGGCCGTAGCTGTCATTGAAGGTGAAGAGCCCCTTGATTTCAGTGGCTGGTTCGCTTGCTTGGATACCGAGGGCTTCGTTGCCTTGGTTTCTCTTAAGGGTGAGGTGGTATTTTCCATCTTTGAGTTCACCTTTTTGAGGAGCTTGCGAGTCGATCTGGCCATCGCTTGAGAAGAAGTAGACAGGATCTCCGATTTCGACTCCCTCTGGAGAGATGACTTCGAGGTTGATGGTGTCGCCATCGCTCTGCGCGAGCGCTCCCCAAGAGGAGTTGTCTTGAGGGAGTTTTGCGCGCGCTTCTTCAAAGAATTCCTCATGCGCTTCGCTGGGTTGGGTCTCCTTGCCAGCAGTTACTTTGAAAGAGAACGAATGATCGCCTTGAATGCAGGTGCTTTCATTACACTCTTGCCATGAAAAAGAGCCTTTGAAATCGAACTCAGTGCCGATCTTGATGTCATCAGAGGCTTCGATTTCAGCGATGAAGGTGACGATTCCTTCGTAGCCATAGATGGTGGCATCGACAAAGCTGACTTGCGTCTTGATCGCAGAGGGTTGGGGGAAGATGAGTTCTCCCGCGGTGAATCCTTCGGGGAGCTCCCATTCGACCGAGGGGGGAAAGCCTAAGACGCCGCCATTTTTATAGTAGCTGTGGAAGTGTTCTTCGTGATCGAGGGTGAAGGCGACTTTAAAGAGGTCACCGGGTTCGATCGCGGAGACTTCAGAGGTGACTTGAGCGGTCGTCTCTTTTTTGCCAAATGGATTTTGGCCAAAAAGAGGGAGCGGAAGAAGCGCGAGGAGGATGAGAAATAAGGATCGGTGCATGGGTAGCTTCTGTTTGGTTTCCTATGAGAGTGAGCGTAGAGAAATCTCTTCCCTAAAACTTCAGTGGGAGAACTCCGGGACCATAGAAAGGTGTGGGAGAACTACAAGATGCTATCTGCGGGGTCTCTCGATCTCACGAAGCTGGCGGAGGCCTTCTCGGAAATATTCGACTCCTGACCAGATGGTAAAGATGGTTGCGATTGCTACGGGATAAATAGGGGAGAGGTCGAAGAGCTTCAGCATGACCCAGCCGAGGGCAATCATCTGGGTGACGGTGCAGACTTTTCCTGACCAGTGGGGATTGATCGGGACGCGGCGATTGATGTAGTAGAGGATCCAGATGCCTACGATGATTTCTGCATCGCGGAGGATGACGAGGATGAGAAACCACATCGGGAGGTGCCAGTCTTGCCCCCAGTCGACGAGAGTCAGGGTAATGAGTCCGGTAAGCAGCAGGGCCTTATCGGTGAGAGGGTCGAGGATCGCACCTATGAGAGATTTTTGATTGAAGCGACGGGCCACCCAGCCGTCGAGCCCATCCATGGCGGCGGCTAGGATGAAGGTTGTTACGGCGATCCAGCGGAGTTGTTCATCAGGGTTTCCGGTAGTCACGGTGTCTCCGTAGCGCGCGGCAAGTAAGCAAAACACGGGCACCAAGAGGAGGCGCATGAGTGTGATGAGAGTTGCGTAAGTCATCTTTGAGGGATGAATTTAGTGGACA
>JALZWA010000309.1 GCA_023299815.1 Akkermansiaceae bacterium | reverse complement strand
TTTCGACCCGCCAAAGGCAAGGCTCTCATTCAGAGAATACGAGCTGTGGGTGCAGGAGATGAATGCGGCGCATCCTGATCGCTTCGCACCTCTTCACGATGGAGAGCCTTTTATTCTCGAAGCGGAGTAGCGGGCTGGAATCTCGGGCGCTTTTTGTAGTAGTGGGCTTTTGAGAAAAAGTTACTCTACTGGGCATGAAGTTTGCGCTTTTGATCACTGCTTTTCTGCTGACGCTCGTCGGGTGTCGCTGTGAGTCGCAGCCCCAGCAGGCACTGGCTCGGGTGGTGGCGCTCTGTGAGTCAGTGAGGGCGGAGGGGAGTGAACCGCTAACCGAGGCGCAGCTTGATGAGCTGAGGGAGGATCTTCCGAAGCTGAGTCTTTTTAATCTGAATGATGCTTTGGTCAGTTTAGACTCTCCTGAAGGTGAGTCCTTTTCAGGATCTGGTAATGAAGCATGGGAAGTTCCAGTCGACTTAATTTCTCATGAAATCCTCTCTCGGAAGCCATCTGTTAAAATAATGGCGTGGTTGACTGGTGGCGCAGCTCATTGGAGGCAGAAAGATATTTTGATTGAAACTGCGGGAAGAGATTATCCCGAATATTCTTGGGCCTTCTTGAAGGAATATTACGAATTGGCTTATCTCTATCGTGGAGAAAGGATGAACACCCCTGCTCTTGGAAAGGCAGTTCCCTTTTTTACGGCGATGACTCGACGAGGTGATGCCACTGAGCGAGAATTTTTAAATCGGCTGGTAGAGAGCGAGGATTTTGCAGAACTCGATCTGCGGAGGGATGCCTATAAAGGGGCAATTACCGCGCTCGAAACCGAAAAAGACTTGGTCGATTTTCTAGAATGGCATCTTCGGGCTGGGTTTCGGCAGTGGACAGGATTTTTTGGAGGGGGTGGCTTTACGATGCTTGTTCCTTTTGATGAGTGCTGGGCAAGTGGTGCTGTTCTCAGCAAATTAGCCGAGCTAAATCCTAAAGCAGCGACCGATTGGTTAGATGAGAATCAAGACAGGTTAGATTTTAAATGGCAATATTCTCTCTTGAACGGTTGGCTTCATTTTAAAGCTAAAACTCCAGAAGAGATTCCTGTCTACGAATCACGGGTCGAAGACTCTCTCGAGTGGATCGCGCGTCACACTTTGGCATCGTCAGGGGTGCTTGAGGATATTTTGGATAATTTTAATCTCAGTAAAGAGGAGCATGAGCGCTTGCTAAAACTCCAGCCGACCGAGTAAGAAATTCACCTTTTAAGAAAAATGAAAAGCCCCGTAGCCAATTAAAAGCCGAAGCCACTGAGAATACGAGCAAGCGCTATGAGGAGTGCTTAGGGAGCGAGCTGGTCGAGCGACTGAATTCACTTCAGCAAGAGCTGCAGGGGCATCCACATCGCATGATGGCACTGGCTCTCTTAAATGAGCGGGCATGACTTTCAAAAAAAGCGCCCGTGGTGATGAACCAACGGGCGCTTTTGAAAGTTGAAAAGGAGACCTTTTACTCGACGTAAGAAAGACCAGCCGCAGTGGCTTCGATCTTGTCTTTGTTCCCGATGAGTTCTGCGATGGGGTCATACTTTCCGGAGAGGAGAGCGTGACGTGCCGGAGCAGGCATCTCGACGGGGAAGCTGAGGTCGCCAGCGGTGACGGTCATGGCTTCGATGTCGATCTTCACGACGAGCGTCGCGTCTGCTGCGGTGGCGGCTTTGAGCGCGTCGATCTGCTCCTTCGGCGCGGTGACGCAGGGGAGGCCGAGGGTGGTGGAGTTTCCGTAGAAGATCTCGGCGAAGGACTCGGCGACGATGCCAGTGAAGCCATATTTGGCAAGCGACTGGGGCGCGTGCTCACGGGAGGAGCCGCAGCCGAAGTTGATGCCGGCGACGAGGATGGAAGCATCCTTGAAGCGCTCTTCGTTGAGCGGGTGGTTCGTCTTTTCTCCAGAGACAGGATCGAAGCGGACGTCGTAGAAGGCATATTCTCCGAGGCCGTCAAAGGTGACACACTTCATGAAGCGGGCCGGGATGATGCGGTCGGTATCGATGTCCGCTCCTGGGATGGGAACGGCGGTGCCGGAGACTTGGGTGATGGGTGCGATGGCCATGGTGATGGTTTGTTTTAAAGGTTAAGCAACGGCGGAGTCACCGAGGTTTTCGAAGGTCTCACGGGCGTCAGCGATGGTGCCTTCGACAGCAGCAGCCGCGACCATGACAGGTGACATGAGAACGGTGCGGCCGATGGGTGATCCCTGGCGGCCTTTGAAGTTTCGGTTAGAAGAAGAGGCGCAGATTTGATCGCCGATGAGCTTATCAGGATTCATCGCGAGACACATGGAGCAACCAGCGGCGCGCCATTCGAATCCGGCTTCCTCGAAGATCTTATCGATCCCTTCCTGCTCGCACTGGATCGCGGTGATCTGCGATCCGGGAACGGCGATGGCTTTGACGCTGGAAGCGACTTTCTTGCCCTTGAGGTATTTGGCGGTCTCGCGGAAGTCCGAGAGGCGGCCATTTGTGCAGGAGCCGATGAAGGCGACATCGATGGGGATGCCCTTGATCGGAGTTCCGGCAGGGAGCTTCATGTAAGCGAGCGCTTCCACGATGACGGCCTTTTCTTCAGGGTCGGCAGTGGTGGCGGGATCGGGGATGTTCTCACCGATTGAAATGCCGTGGTCTGGAGAGATGCCCCAGGTGACGGAAGGTTCGATGTCTTCCGCATTGATGGTGATGACGTCATCAAAGACGGCGTCGGCATCAGAGGCGAAGGATTTCCAGCCTGCGACGGCTTCATCCCAATCCGCTTCGGAAGGGGAGTAAGGGCGACCCTTGAGGAAGTCGAAGGTGGTCTGGTCTGGGTTGACGTAACCGCAGCGTGCGCCGCCCTCGATCGCCATGTTGCAGACCGTCATGCGCTCTTCCATGGTGAAGTTATCGAAGGTGTCACCTGCATATTCGTAGGCGTAACCGATGCCGCCTTTTGCGCCGAGCATGCGGATGATGTGAAGGGTGAGGTCCTTGGCGTAGACGCCGGGACGAAGTTTTCCGTTCACCTCGATCTTGCGAACCTTGAGAGATTCCATGGCCATGGTCTGGGTGGCGAGAACGTCGCGCACCTGAGTGGTGCCGATGCCGAAGGCGATGGCGCCGAAGGCTCCGTGAGTCGCGGTGTGCGAGTCACCACAAGCGATGGTGGAACCAGGCTGGGTGATGCCCTGCTCGGGTCCGACAACGTGGACGATGCCCTGTTTGCCAGACTTGAGGTCGAAATAAGTGACGCCGAAGTCATCGCAGTTCGTGCGGATGGCATCGATCATCTCAGCAGCGAGCGGGTCGGCTGGCTGGTCCTGATTCTCGGTAGGAACGATGTGGTCGATGGTCGCGAAGGTGCGCTTAGGATACTTCACCTTGAGATCGAGCTCACGGAGCATGCCGAAGGCC
>JALZWA010000308.1 GCA_023299815.1 Akkermansiaceae bacterium | reverse complement strand
AAACTCAGTCGAGAAATGGATCGTCTTCGGAGGCCTCGGCCTCATCCTCTGCATCCTCCACTACCTCACCCACGATTGGTTCGCCGCCCGCAGAATCCGAAAATACCTCAAAAAACAGACAAAAAGCAGGCTCCCCGCAAAAACCGTCTATCACATCGAAGAAGACAAACTCGAATGCGATCATCTCGGAGTCACCATCAGCTTCCCACTCAAAAAGCTCAAAAAAGTCTCAGAAGATCATCACTTCATGGAGATCTCCTTCGGCGAGATCGGCCTCTGCACCATCCCCCTACGAGTCTTCGAATCCCTCGATCAACGTGAAGCCTTCAAAGCCGCCCTTCACCAACAACAATAGCTTCCAAGCAGGCTCAAAAACCCTCTGGGCCCCTCAGCGTCCTCCGCGACTCCGTGTTTAAAAAGCCCCCGATCTCAGAAAAAGAATGACCGCCCTCACCGAAGTCGTCTGCCCCCGTCATCATCACAGCGGCCTCGCAGATAAAACGGCATTTTGAACATCTCTGATCAAAACGAAACATAAAATAACATGACCCGCAGCTTAACTTTGCAAAGTGCGAGTGTCATTACCCACTAGTAGTCTCACTAAACAAATCACAAACTGATGAAAATACTGATTCTTACCCTATTCATTACGCATTTTTCTCAGCTTCTTCTTTTTGACCTACATCCTCTGCATCGTTCCAATCGCCGTTTTTTCCATCAAGACCTTTGTCAGTAATCCTCTCTCCATGGCAGGTGATTATGCCTCCCCAACCATTGCACAAGATGACCTCGTTTTAGCCTCGAAAATCGCGTATCGCACAGAATCACCACAGACTGGCGACTTGATCGTTTTTCGCGAATCTTACCCCAAAGGAAGGAATCTCATCACACGAGTCATTGGGAAAAGTGGAGACACCATTGAAATCAAAGACAACCAAGTTCTAATCAACGGAAAGCCTGAAAATGGCGATTACCAAACAGTTCAGACGAGCCCGCTCGAGGACTTAAAAAAAATCACCCTCTCTCCAAACCAACTCTTCGTCTTAGCCGATAATCGTGACGCCCCCCATGACAGCCGCCACCTCGGCCCGATTTCAGTCTTCAGCGTCGTTGGTAAAATAAACTACACATGCTGGCCTCTCGGCAAGTTAGGCTCATTGGAATAGAAGCTTATAGTCTTCTAAATTTATTGTAATAGGAGATCCTAGATCTTTCGCCTAACACTTTAGCCAACCAGAAAGACCGCGCCTCCATCTCCATGAAATTCTTCCTCTTCCTTTTGCTCTGCCAACTTCCCATCCAAGCTCGGGAATACTCCCCTAACCTTGCAAAAGAAACATTCCTCCACGTCTGGAACAAAGTGAACGCTTCCTTCTATGAAGAAACTTCCGATGGTGTCGACTGGGAGCAGATTAAATCGACCTACGAGGTCCGAGTGGAAAAAACCAAATCCAGCAAAGAGCTACGGCTCATCCTAAACGAAATGCTCGGCGAACTGAAACTTAGCCACTTTGGCGTTTCAAAAAACCATAAGGAGCCCGGCGATGATGCCATCACGGGAGGCCACTTGGGCCTTGAGCTCCGCATGGTCGGACAACAGGTCGTAATTTTCGAGATCGAGAAAGACTCTCCCTCTGATCGCGCTGGCCTCAAACCAGGCATGATCCTCACCAACTTTGAAGGTGACCCCATGGCAGAGATTATCGAGAGCTTCGAACTCACCCCAAAGTCCACCCGTCTGAGTCGCTTGATCGCGACTCGCTCCCTCCTAAGCAAGCTCTCCAGCCCCCCGGATGGAAAAACAACCCTCAAAACAAAAGGCAATGACAAGACCTTCGATTTCAAACCAGGGTTTTATCAGGGCGAGCGCGGCCGAATGGGGAATCAGACCGACATTCCCATTTCATTTGAAACCCGCCTCGTCGGGGGGGATCAAAAAATTCGTCTCATCGCCTTCGATATATTTCTCCTGCAGCTCATGCCTCGCATCAATCAGGCAATTGCCCAAGCCCACACCGAGAATGCCGCTGGACTCATCATCGACCTCCGTGGAAATCCCGGCGGTATCGGCATGATGGCCACTGGGCTAGTCGGCCGCCTCATCAGCACCGAGCTCGACCTTGGCGATATGAACAATGCCGCAGGTAACTTCCCCTTCCACGCCTTTCCACAAAAGGGGGCCTATCTTGGTCCCATCGCAGTCTTAGTAGACTCCTTCTCCGCCTCGACTTCCGAAATCTTTGCCGCAGCCCTGCAGGAGCACCAGCGCGCTCGCATCTTTGGCCGCACCACTACCGCCGCCGTCCTCCCCTCCCTCATCGAAGAATTGCCAAATGGAGATCATTTCCAGTATGCCGTCGGTGATTTTGTCACCGCCCTGAATAAGGTCCACCTTGAAGGGAAAGGCGTCACCCCTGATCAAGTAATCCCCCTAAACCCCACCTTACTTTTAGCCGGAAAAGACCCTGACCTTGAGGCCGCGCTCCTCTGGCTCCAGAAACAATCATCAAAATAAATCATGAAAAACAGAAAGCTAATCCCATTATTCCTCGCTCTTGCTACCTCGGGAGCCCTCTCAGCAAAAGAACCTGTCGCGGTTATCGTGCCAGCGGCAAAAGCGATTCTTGAAGAGTCAATCAAAGCCGCCGGCGGAAGAGAAGCCATGGCTAAAATCAAAAGCCGCCAAATCGAAGGTGAGATGGAAATGCCTGCTCAAGGAATGAAAATGAAACTGAGCATCAAACAAAAGGCCCCCATGAAAGCGATCATGAAGGTCGAAGTTCCAGACATGATGACCTCCGAACAAGGTTATGATGGTAAAGTTGCGTGGGCAAAAGACACCGTCCAGGGATTACGTAAACTCGCAGGTCCTGAGCTTGCGCAAGCAAAGGAAGGCGCTTCTATTTTCCCCGAATTAGAGATCATAGATAACCTCATCTCAGCCCAACTTTTAGAAGATGTCGTCGAGGCTGGTAAGACTCTGAAAGTGGTCAAGGTCACCTCAAAAGGAGCTTCCGCTAAAACTCTCTATTTTGACAAAGAAACAAAGCTGCTCACTAAGATGACGACCAGCGTGGCCACTGGCCCCGGTGGTAAGATGGAAGTCACCACCTTCGTCAGTAACTACAAAGAACTAGACGGAGTCAAATACCCAACTGTCATGAAAATGAAAATGATGGGCCAAGATATGATAATGACCTATTCCTCCGTGAAGCATAACGTGGAGATCGATGATGCCGTCTTCTCCATCCCTGAGTAGAGTCTAAGCCAAACCCGCCCGGCAGTGCAGCAAGCCAGCCGAGCGCCGACTCATTCACAGCGCCCTGTATCCAGGCTGAGAAATTCCTCTCGCCTTAAGATACCGGGCGTTTAATGAATACACACACCCCGTAGCAGAGGCTTTGTATCACTCCTCGTTCTTACGCCAGACTTCAGCCACAATCGCTTTTTTGAGCGCGAGAGGCTCGATTTGGCCCGTGTGGCGGAAGAGAACTTTGCCCTTCTCGTCGATCAACAGAGTGTGAGGCATCGCGCCATTCCACTCAGGGTCGAGCGCTTTTGCGAGGTCTTCAGTGTCGCCATCAAAGAGATAATTGTTCGTGGTGCGCCCGTCTTTTTTGAGAAGTGCCTTCACACGATCAGCAGTGCCTACATGCTGCTCTTTGAGGAACTCGGTGACTTTTGCGATGTCTTTGGGCGGATCGAGGCTGATGGGAATGAACTCTAAGTTCTGCATCGAATACTGCTTATAGATAGAGGCAAGATCAGGGAATTCAGCCACGCAGGGGCCGCAACTCGTGGACCAGATATTGAGGAGTCGGAAAGTGGAGCCCGCTTCATTAGCAACCAGTTTGGCCACGGCCTCGGCGTTGATCGTTTCCACGATGACAGGCTGCTTATTCCATCTCTCATCGGAAGCAGCCACTGCCCCAGCTTTTTCTAGCCACTTGGTCGTGCACCCGATCGGGCGGGTCTTGATCACTGCTGGCTCTTCGCCAGCAAGCATCGCGGTGAGCGCGTCGCGAGCTTCATTCTTTTCTGTTGGGCCAAGGCTACGGCGACCGTCGTCAATCCGCCCGTTATATTTGAGCTTAAGATCGGCATCGAAGATGAAAATGTGGGGAGTCGCGACAGCACCATAGGCTTTCGCAACTTCTTGAGTCTCGCCATCATAGAGATAAGGCAGATTCAACTTCGACTCCTTGGAGACGAGCTTCATGTCTTCAAAGGAATCGCTATAGATGGTGAACCTCAGTTCATTGAGTCTGAGCCCTTTTGGAGAGTTGCTGTTAATCGCCACGAAGCCAACGCCTTGAGGCTTAAATTTCGCAACCAGCTCCTTCATACGATCGACAGCCGCGATGGCATCGGGGCAATGATTAGTGGTGAAAATGATGGCTGTGGCCTTTTCACCACGGATGTCAGCGAGACTGAGGGTTTTGTCGTCGACGTTAACGAGCTTAAAATCCGGAGCGAGAGCTCCTTGTTCGAGAGGAATGGGAGTGTAGGCGAGAGCCATCACAGCAGTGGACGCGAGAGCGCAGGTGGCGAATAAGAATGTCTTCATAGTGATAGAATTACGATGTTCGCCCGTGAGTTTGTTCATTCTTTTGAAGAAAGCGAGAGCTTGTCTTCATTACTCCACTCATCGCTCTACTTGAACTCAAAATCGAGGAGGCGCAAGGAGCTAGAATCATGACCTTTCCTTGGCCGATCCTGCACCATGATCGAGAGAACGCCAGAGCTCTTCCATCGGTAAAAAATCCCCTAACATCTCACTATGGAAGGAACTTGGTTCTGTATGAATCACCTTCCAATCTTTCCATGAAGCTGATGCCTGTCCCCCCATGATGATGAGCTTCCCTGATTTTGGAAAAATTAAATAAGCATTATCAGCCTTGTCGATGAAGACCTTCGGGCGGCTTGCCCCAACTCCAGACAGCACTCTCGTTTCCCATGTTCCATCTGCCTTCCGAAAGTAATGATAGTATCGACGCACGGCAGTTGAGCCACATCTTCCCATAATCTTCGCTGTAAGCATACATGAGGTCATGATTTGCCGAGTGTTGAGCCATCTGCTTTTTCTAGAATTATAATCAACCAGCATTCGCGTCCCGTTCCCTGAGCCTTTCAGACGATAAAAAAACTGCAATCCTCCCTCGGGAGTTTTCCAGAAGCGTGGGTAGCTGATTTTTATTTCCTTATTCTTCTCCAATCTCGAGAGAATCGGACCAAAGAGCGATGCCTCCCACTCGTTTTTTTCAGGATGAGCAGCTGCGCCATTCTTAGAGACACGGTAGTGTAGTGCGTCGACATGATGGTCGAACGCAAGGTAGATCATCCCATCTGCGGGACTGATCCCGATGGAAATCGTGTTGTGAGAATCGTTACTCTTGAAGGCATAATCATCGAAGCGGATGATCTCCCATTTCCCCAAAGGAAGCTTCCGCCGCGCGAGACAAACCTCCCGATCCCCATCATAGTAAGCTACATATTGATGCCCTGCATGCGATACCATGGCATCCTGCTGAAAAGAACAGCCATTGATTTTGTTTCCAAAGCGAACTTCTCCATATTTTTCCTCGCCGAGGTTCAGAGACTTGGCATCGACAATCGAATCACCAATCTTCTGAACCGATACCGCCGCCATCACGGCTCCGCCTGTTGAAATGATTAAAGCAGCAGCTAGGAGTAGGCCTCCCATAGGTCAAAATATTTGACTCTCCGCGAGAGAACGTGTGGAAGAAGAAGGAAGAAGAGCGCGGCATTAGAAACTTACGCTGGGCGACTGGCTGGAGATGCCGATCGAGATCTACTGCTTTAGCTCAATTAAGGAATGGAATACCTACGAGGGGATTCAGGGAGGTGCTTAGACACTTTATCGTGCACACTCAGCTTGCCCTGTTCTTCGAGAATTTTGACCAAGACCGCGCTATAGTTTTTCGTCAGAGATACGATTCTAAAGAGGGCATTTTTCGACATCGGCTCCTTGCTGTCTGGATTCGCCATTCCCACCGCACTGATGTGAATAATCTCACCTTGATGGATCGCCATCGTGACTGCGCCAGAGATTTCCGCACGGTCTACGAACTGATTCATGACAGCATCGACTTTCTGAGTGAGCTCAGAGCAATGCGCCAGACTCACGAGCAAGAAGATAAGGAAAAGTGATAATAAAGAAGGCATATTTTAAAAGAGCCAATCGTCCCCTATCTACCATTCTTATCAAGTAGTAAGACGAGCAACAATTCGGCACCTTCTCTGGAATGTTCATCGGCGCCTTAGCAGTGAGCCTTTATGCCAATATTTTTTCCAGACTCACCCGAAGCTCTGGCTCGATTCTCTCCACCTTCGGAATCATCATCCTCGTGCCAGGAAATGAAGTCTACGCGATCCTTTTAGGACTCCTTTTTCAAATGCCCTCTTACCTGCGCGCAAGAGTCTCTAGCGGAGCTTTCCAATAACGAAGGAAGCTGCGAGTCTTTGCCGCCGATGCTCACCTCCCTCATTCCACTGACCCCACTCGGAACCGAGAGTCGCCGCCTCCTACATGGACGTGGTGGAAACTTTGAAGGCTTAGAGCATGTCGCGATCGACTGGTTCGCTCCCGTGATCCTAGTAACCCTTTATGGAGCGAAGGAGAGCAATGCGCGGCTCATTGCAGAGCTGGTAGAATTCTCAAAAAGTAGGCCTGAAGTGACAGCGCTCGTCGTGCAGGAGCGCCACCTTTCCAAAGGGCCCAAAGAGACCGTCTATGGCGAGCTCCCCCCTGAAACCATCGCCACCGAATCAGGGCTGAATTACCACCTCTCACTCGACCGGAATCAGAACCACGGCTTCTTTCTAGATATGAAACCCGGCCGCGATTGGATCCACGCGAACGCATCCGGCAAGCGAGTTCTCAATCTCTTTTCCTACACCTGCTCCCTCTCCGTAGCAGCGATCGCAGGCGGAGCGGAATCCGTCGTGAATCTCGACATGGCCAGCGGCGCGCTCACCACGGGTCGAAAAAACCACCAGCTCAACTTCGATCCGGATACCTGCCAAAGAGCAAGCTACCTCTCCCACGATCTCTTCAAATCATGGGGCCGCTTAGTGCGCGGTGCGCCCTACGACATCATCATCATCGACCCTCCCTCCAACCAAGGGAGAAGCTTCAAAGCGGAGAACCATTATCCAAAAATCCTGCGTCGCCTCCCCGAGCTCCTGACCGCCGACTCCCAAATCCTAGCCTGCCTCAATGCCCCCCATCTTGATGAGTCCTTCCTCACCGACCTCTTCGCGGACTACCAAAACCAAGGCCGCCTCCCTTGCGCTCCCGGCTTCGAAGATCATGACCCTGCGGCAGCGCTGAAGTGCCTTCTTTTTACGAAGTGATTTCTTAAGGCGCGGGTAAAAAAAATCCCAAGGAAGTGAATCCTTGGGATGAGAGAATCGAGCGATGTCGACTAGCGGCGGCGACGCGCAGTCACCACAAGTCCAGCAAGTGCGATGAGCAGGCTGCTGGAAGGCTCGGGAACCGTGACAAGGTAAGTCGCGGCATAGGAATCTACGCCGTCATCGAGGACCACGCCACTATCGACGCCATCGAAGCCATAAGCGGCTTGTCCATTGACGAGAACCACCTCGCTGATTTCGATGCCATTGGCATAGGTCGCTTGCAGCTGTGCTTCGCTTGCGCCAATCAGGAGAGCGACGGCCGATGTCGAATCCGCAAATCCGCCGAGGCCGATGTTCACGATCGAGCCATCGTTTTCGATAAAGCTGATGTTGGGGTCAGAGATCTGAGCAAAACCACCATTGTTGAGGAAATTGTTGTAGAGGAGGGCTTCATTTCCAGTGATGGAGTCAGGGCCAGCCGTCTGCTGATCCGCCATGGCACCGAGGAAATCACTGAACCAGAGATTCGCGAGGTTCACTGAGCCGTAGTCTGTGTCGTAGTTTCCATTGTTGTCTACAAACCAATCCTGCCCGCTAAGGCCGCTGACAATGATGGAGTCGCCATTTGAAAATCCAGCGGTGAGGTTCGTCGGATCCGCCAAAGCAAACGCGCTACCAGAAGAAGGATCATCATAGGCGGGAAGATCGCTGGAAGTGAAGAGTTCTACATTACCGCCGGCTGCACCTGCGCTGCCTTGGAGGACGCTGAGAAGGGACGCACTGGGATCGATCGCGAGCATTCCTGGAGGCGATTCGATGTAAATGGTGACATCGCTATTTGAAAGCGAAGCGGAGGTGAGGGTCTGAGACCATGCAGGGGAAATGGCAGCTGCAAGCAGGGCCAAGTGAGTAATTTTGGTTTTCATTTGGGTAAGAGTGAACAAGAACTTACCTGTTTTTTTTAAAAAAATACATAAAATTTTAAACTTTCTTACCTTTCCTGTGTCATTGGAGGTCTCGGGTGAAGCTGTATTTTTACCCGGATCCCTTAAAGAAGAGCGTGAACGAGCGGGACAATTCCCCCGCTTTCTATCCCTAGGTGAGGCGAATTGGGCCGTTTTCTCCACTGACGCGGGCGGCGAGATCAAGATCGTGGGTGACGACGATAAGGGTGACGCCTTTTTCCTGCTGCACTTCTAAGAGGAGGTCGGTGACTTTCTGACCGGTCTCGTGATCAAGCGCACCGGTAGGTTCATCGGCTAGGATCAGGCTCGGCTCATTGATGAGAGCACGGGCGACGGCGACGCGCTGCTTCTCCCCTCCCGAAAGGGCGGAGGGCAGGTGGGTGAGCCGGTGGCCGAGGCCGACGCGCTCGAGGAGGGCTTCGGCACGGGCACGGGTTTCTCTCTCCTTTTCATCCCAACCGCCAGCAAGCCGAGGGATGAGGACGTTCTCCAGGACGGTGAGCTGCGGAAGGAGATGGTGCTGCTGGAAGACGAAACCAAGCTCGCGATTACGAAACTTGGCGGCTTCTTTTTCGCTAAGGCCGCTGATGTTCTGACCACCTACCGTGACTTCCCCTGAAGTGGGTGGAAGCATCGCACCGAGAACATTCAGCAAAGTCGTCTTACCACTTCCTGAAGGACCCACCACCGCCACCGCGCTGCCATCACCGATCTCGAGGTCGAGCCCATCGAGAACCGTAATCGTCTCCCCCGGAGTCTCGTAATTTACCGTCAGGTCACGCACTGAAATCATGCTCTGAGGCTATGATAATCAGAGGCGGGTGAGCCAGCTAGATTCCTCGTCTCTCAAATTTAACATCGCAAAAACACAAAACTCTCCCCTCTGCTCATGCCTCACCTTTCAAAGATGTATCATGAGTCACTTTTTCTCCGAGGAAATCAGCTGGTGCTAGCATTCATTCCACCTCGCTTCCATCGGTATGACAATCGGAGTTCCCAAAGAAATTAAGGCGCAGGAAAATCGTGTTTCCATGATTCCTGGCTACGTCGCCGATCTTGTAAAGCGAGGGCATCGCGTCGTGGTTCGAGAAAATGCCGGAGTGGGTTCCACATATACCGATGACCAATGCCTTGCTGCAGGTGCAGAGATTGTTCCGGAGGCGGCTGCCGTCTTCGCCGAAGCCGACATGATTGTGAAAGTGAAAGAGCCCCAGCCTTCAGAGGTGGCCATGCTCACGGACAAGCACATCCTCTTCACCTACCTTCACCTTGCGGCAAATAAAGAACTCACCGTAGATCTCGCCGCCACTGGTTGCACCGCGATTGCTTACGAGACCATCAGCGTCAATCGCCACCTCCCGCTTCTGGAGCCCATGAGCGAGATCGCCGGACGCATGTCTGCCATCGTAGGGCTCCTATCATCTCGCGAATCACAATGGAGGGCTCACACACCGTGTTTTCAAATGAGGCCAACCTTGCCGAATTCCTACCCCGCACGAACCTCGTCATCGGTGCGGTTCTCGTTCCCGAAGCGGCTGTGCAGAAACCACCCGCCCCACCACTCATGATGATCCCACTTACACCGAGGAAGGGGTCTTACACTACTGCGCGGCCAATATGCCGGGTGCTTATTCCCGCACCGCCACTCAAGCGCTGAATAATGTCACCCACCCTTGGACCGCAATGATCGCAGATCAAGGAGTGCCAGCGGCCTGCCAATCCCGGGAGTCTTTGCTCGGCGGGATCAACTGCCTCGCAGGAAAGGTCACCTGTGAGCCCGTCGCGCGCGCGCATGATCTGGAATTCGTCGCCCCCCTCTCACTCATGCCCTAGGTGAGCTTGGAAATGTAGAGCTGATCACAGTCCCCTTTGACAACTCGGAATCCGGCACGGAGGCAGCGCTCTTTAAGCTGAGCAAAGGCAGCATCGCTCGCATGAAGACGGATGAAGGTGCGGCGCGACTCGTTCGGGACCTGCTCCGTGGCAGCGAAGAGACGGGTGTGATCCCGCTGAAGGTCCCAATCGTTCTCTGAGCAATCCATCCACCCGCCAAGCTGAAGCATGGCATAGAGTTCGTGGCGACCATGACCACGCGGATGAGCGAGGGTGAGGAGACGATTGACCGGGGCGCTTTTTGGAAAAAAGAGCGGAGTCCGCTCAGGCCTCCCGGGGCCACCTCGACGTTTGCGAGTCCAGCAACGAAGGATGAAGGACAACCAGCCTATAACCCTGAGAAGAACACGAGTAAAAGGACGGTCGTAACACGCCGCAAGTCCACGCACCGGCTGACGCGTGAGCGAGAGCGATTGATAAGGCGCATCGCCTGCGGGACCGGTGTAGATAAAATCACCCGTCTGCACTCCGAGCGCGCTTCCCTGATAAACAGCCCCCGCCCAGCGGATCCCGCCCTCACCAAAGCGATGCGGATGTTTCTTAAAAAGAAGCGCCTCCGCATGGCCATAGCCCATCTGCTGTTTCAAATAGCGCCACGGCGTCGCACGCCGATGATGCCAAACGAAAGCTCCGGGACTGAAACCGAGAGTCATTTCCTCATCACGCAACTTCCAGCAGAAATCAACGTCATCCCCCGCCGTGTGGAAAATTTCATCAAAGCCCTCCACCCTCTCAAATGCCTCACGGCGAACCGCAATATTACACCCCGGGAGATGCTCCGCCTCGCGATCGCTCAACATCACGTGAGTCGGCGCGCCCGGCGCTGCGGTGGTCAGAGCGAGCGCCAAGCCATCGGGGTCGGGAGAAAGATTGGGCCCACCCACCGCAGCATGAGAGGTCGTCGTAAAAATGCGAGCCAGCTCCGTGAGCCAATGCTGATCCACTTCACAATCATCATCCGTAAAGGCGAAAATCTCTCCCGAAGCCTCCGCAGCCCCACGGTTCCGAGCCAGAGAAAGCCCACTCGCTTCGAGATGGAGAACTCGAATACCGTCCATCCTATCTAGGAGATCTTTCGTACTATCGCTTGATCCATCATTCACCACAATCACCTCAAAATCGGGATAGGCGAGAGCCTTGGCCGCTTTGAGACACAGAGGGAGACGATCCGCGCCATTGCGCGTGCAAATGATGACCGAAATTTTAGGAAGCTCCCCCGAGAATGAATCACTCGTCTCCGGCAAGTTCTCAAGAACCGGCTTGGCCGAGCCATCGCGACGCGTGAGCCCGAAGGACCACTCATCCATACTGCGATCATTATTCCACCAATGATCCGACCACGCATAAAGGGCACAGCCACAGAGCGCTTCCTCATGGGAGATGCGTAGCGCACTCGCGAGAAGCTCCTGCTGCTGTTCCTCAGGATTCCGCTGAGTATCGAGTCCGAACTCCGCTAAGAAGACCGGACGATCTCCTGCGATGTGGTGAAGCCGTGCGAGGTAGTCTTTGAGCGCCTGCGGGTCCTCTAGATAAATATTAAAGGCGGTGAAATCAGCATGCAGGGGCTCCAAATATTCCGTGGTAGGAAAACTGGCATAAGCTACTGGGATGTCTGGAGTGACTGCCTTAGCAGCGAGAATCAGCTCGTCGATTTTTTCACGGACGCGCGCGGGCCCCATCCAGCGGGCCATGTCTGATGGGATCTCATTTCCCACCAAGACTGCGCCCAGTCCGAGATGATCTCCATAGCTCGCGAGCCAAGAAACGAGGTCCTTCTTAGCAGTCGCGTAAATCTCTGGTTGGGCAAAAAAGTCACAGCCATGAGCCCACGCGTGAGTCGGGATCACCAGAAGACCCGCACCCGCAGCAGCGCTCAGTAACTCCAGAGACGGAAGACCGTAAGTCCGGATCGCATCAAAGCCCGCCTCGGCAATGCGGGCGAACTCACGCGCATCATCCATCCCCGCGTCTGTAGGGAAAGGCCCATAAGTGACACAGCGAAGGAAGTGCCGCTTCCCATCCAAGAGGAAGTGTTTTCCATCAACAGTCAGGCGTGGCACAGCCACAGGCTAGCAAATGCTTCTCAAGAGACAATCACGTAGGACGAAACTCAGCGCAGCAGGCGATTAAGCTGCCCAAGGCTAATCGGAGGATAGGCCGCCTTTTTCAACAGCGCGAGATCACGGCGGGCTTCTTCCTTCTTTCCGAGAAGAGCGAGCACGAAAGCGCGATCATGAATGAGGGTAAGATCTGGACGATCTGGATGAATGCGGGCATTGACCTCTTCCAAAGCGAGCTCGAGCTCCGCCTGCGCCACCTCTTGGTAGTCTTGCCTGCCAATACCTCTAATAATACAAGCCCTTCTAATCCGATGAGAGGCCTTGAAGCGTGAGGTCTTGATTTCCTCATTCACGATGGGAAGCACTTCATCGAACTGTCCTGCATTGATAGCGGCATCGATCCAGGAATTTTTAAGTACGATACTTTTCGTAGATTGATGAGCCGCCTTTAAAATGGTCGCCGCTTTTTGGTGCTCCCCCTTTTCCTCTAGAAGATAAGCATGGAGAAGATGGGTCGCGTCTTTTGCGGGAGGGCCCTTCTGAATATGGACGAGCGCTTGCTCGGGATCACCCGCTGCGAGCGCGAGTTCTGCTGCGAGATAAGAACTACCGGGACCGGGCTGAAGCTTCAAGAAGCGCGCGCTCAGCTGGAGCGCTTCAGGGTGCTCACCACGAGCAGAAAGAAGCTCAGCCAACACGGCAAGCGAGGCGGGATGGGCTTCAAGCTTTAGCGCGGCACGGAGATCAGAGACGGCGTGATCCTTCTCACGTAAGGCGCGGAACTCGATGGCACGACGGTAATAAAGCTCCGCGGTGGGTGCGGATTTAATCTCCTCCGTAAGCGCGGCGACAGCGGCGCTCACATCGTAGTGCCCGCGAAGAGGCAGACACAGAAGGAGGAAAATGAGGGCACGACTCATGCCTATTCAGCGATCAAGAGAACGGGGTGAAGGGTGAAATCCGTGCTGTCCAGATTCGCATTGTATCCCTCAATGCTGAGAATGTTTTCGCCATCAAGATTGAAGAACTTCGCCATCTCGCCGAGAGGGAAGTAGTCAAATTTTCCATTCGCCTCATGCATCGTGAACCCCTTTGCGGCGGCCCCCCTCCTCTGATCAACTCCGACGCGGAGAATCTCTCGTCCATTGAGATAGGCGATAAAGGCGTCATCGTAAGAGATGCTCATGCCGAAGTTAGAAAGCTTCGCATCTTCGGGAAGGGTGAAGGAGTGGCGCAGGTAGATGACGCTGTAATTTCCACGCATGTCAGCGAGTTCTGTCTCGTCATCTTTATCTCCGTAGCCGAAGCCTGCGGTGCCAACCTTCCAAGAAGAAGCATCGAAGCCAGGTGAAGTCCATCTTCCCTTAGGATGAGTGCCGGCGAGGTAGGACCACTTGGCATTCTTCGCGATGATCGGTGTCGTCTTTTCAGGAGCGGGAGCCGTGGCAGGCTTCTTCTTTCCAAACTCAAGAAGATCCGGCTTCTTTGGATTAAGAATCGCGGTGTGAGTGACGGTGCCCTTCTTCGTAATGGCAAAGGTGTCACGGACAACCCCATTAAGACTGATCATTTCCGCAGAAAGAGTGTCGCCCGCGATCGAGATTAGGCAGGAGCCATTTTCCACCACGATGCGCTTCATGAAAGGGATGATGCCCTTGCGCCGAACTCCAGTGCCGCCATGACCGGTGACAATCTGGACGACGCCATTATTCGGCTGAAGGCCTTCACTCTTCCGATAAGCGCCATCGCCTGCAGGATTGCCATCGCCATCATCAAACACCACTCCCTCGGCGGTGGTTGGGGTATCGTAAGCACCATTGATCAGCATGGAGCGCTCATAAATGTGTGAGTGGCCCGTGAAGACGATGTCCACTCCGCCTGACTCGAGGATTGGCATGATGTGCTGACGCATCTCGATGAGCTGAGTCTCTTTGTCCGAGTCGTGAGAACCCTTCGTGTAAGGAGGGTGGTGGAAAAAGGCGACGAGGAATTCAGCCTTCGTTTTCTCTAAGTCCGCTTTCAACCACTGAGCCATCGCACCGGTGGGACGACGATCGAGATCGTGCGAATCGAGACAGATGAAGTGGACTTTTCCGTGATCGAAGGAGTAGTAGGCCTCGGTTCCTGAAGGAAGACCACCTGCCTCACCTTCGGTAGGACACATGTAAGCATCGTAATAAGGTCCGGTGCCATCGATCCCCTTAGATGTGCGTCCCTCGTGATTTCCCATTGATGGCCAGCACACCGTGTTGCGCAGAGTGGGCTCATACATATCGAAGAAGCGGTCGGAGAATTCCTTATTCGTTCCAGAGCCATAAGCCATGTCACCGACATGCAGGTAGAGGTCGAGCTTTCGGCCATTCCCCTCTAGATACGAGATCATCGCATCATGGACCTGTGCCTGTGCTTTACCGCCGGTCCCAGAGTCTCCGACGACCCAGAAGTAAGTCGTGGCATCGCTGCCTGGAACTGGATGTGTCACGAAGTGATAAGAGTCATCTTCAGCGGTAAGTCGCTCCTCTCCATCAAAGATCGCGTAATAATAAGTTGTCTGCGGCTTCAGGCCTGTGATCGTCGCCTCAAATTGCTGCGTGTCTTTTGACGCATCTTTAAACAAAGGAGCATCTCCTTTTTTCGATGGGTGAAGCCGATTTAAAATCTGAGATGCTGGAACCACTTCCGTAAGTTCATCAGCTTTGAGGCCCACTTTCACAATGGGATTCATCCCACTCTCAGTGCGCCAAATCAGACGCATTGAATCATGTGTCGCGAATTGCACATAGGGAGCACGAGAAAATTCAGCGGCGGCACTCAGGAGAGAAAAGACGAAAAAAAGGACAACTAGGCGCATATGAGTAAATTATTTGGGATGAACAACAATAAAGCAACCCCTCATAAACGGTATTTGCACTCATATTCTTTCAACCAGCATCATTGACCTCTCCTGTTTCCCAGCCTATTTCTATCCCATGACAACTCTCATTTCCCGTGTCGCTCTTCTCGCACTTGGCTTCGGCTCTCTCTCGCTAAGCTCGTGCACCCTCGCTCGCTCATTGATTCAAGTCCCAGGGCGGACCCTTCAGAGCGTCGGTCGCACCGTCGGGTTAGGCCTCGAGGTCACTGAAATCACCGAAGGACAAAAAGAGGAAGCTCCTCTTAATAAGGCTCGCTGATAGTTAATAATACTTAATTATCTGTTGTCTTGGCTTAGTTTAGGAGATAAACTAGGCCTCTATGAGAGACGCACCTACCCAGCGGTATCCGGGAATCGTCAAAGCGATGTCCCTTCTTTTCCTCACTCGCTGCCTTATCGGAGTCAGCTTTTTAGTGTGTGCGGGATGGAGTTTCTACAAGGTTGATTCCCTCTTTCTAGGCATCAGTGGCGGTATCTTAGTTCTCATGACCATTCTCATGGGAATCCAACTCGCAGAAAATGGTGCCTGCCGCTGTGCCGTCTGCACCACCCCCATCTTCCAAGCGACCAGAAGCCAAAGTGGCAACACCAGCCCACGCGCCAAGGCTTTTGGCGGAAGCCGCAGGATTTACCGCAGCCTCTCAGTCCTCGCCGGAGGATACTACCACTGCAATCACTGTGGTGAAAAAATCAGCTGCAACACTAGCTCAGCGAGCGGATCTCAGCCCACTGCTCCACAAGCGACACGCGTCCCACAGATGACCAAAATGCGCTCGCTCCCAGCACGCCGCGCATAATTTGAGGAATCTTTTATAGAATCCCTCCCTTTTTAGGAAAAATCACGCCCTTCGCTCAACACTCTCCCGCCCTCGTGGTGGGACATTTTGAGCCAGCGCGTCCCTTCCGGGAGAAGATCGGGATAGAGAGTCGGCCACTCCACCACCACAATTCCCCCGCGCTCGAGATAGTCATCCCAGCCCAGTTCGATGAGCTCGTGCTCATTCTCGATCCGATAAAAGTCGAAGTGGAAGACCTCCCGGTCCCCTCCTTTATACTCCTGCACCAGAGAAAAAGTCGGGCTCGTCACCACTCCACCGCCCAGCGCCCCTACTAAACCCTGCACCAAAGAGGTCTTCCCCGCTCCCAAATCCCCCACCAGAGCGAGCACCGAACCCGGCCCAAGCTCCTTAGCAAGGACAGCCCCAGCAGCATGGGTAGATTCCAAGTCTGGCAGTGAAAGAGGGAGTAAAAGAGGCATCAGATTTGATTCGCACCCCCATCCAAACTCGCCCGCCCATCTCTTCACAAGTTTCTTCCTCTTCTTTTTCAAAAAAACCTTGATCTTCCCGATCCCCTGTGGTGAGTTCCCGCCCCCTGATTCGACGAGTTGGTCTCGCCGTTCAGGAAACAACCCAGCCAACCCATTCCTAACATGGCCTACGCAATTTTTAAAACCGGCGGTAAGCAGTATCGCGTTTCAGAAGGTGACACCATCAGTGTCGACAAGCTTCCCGTGGCCGCTGACGAGGAAATCAAGTTCGGTGAGGTTCTCCTCATCAACAATGGCACTGACACCACCGTCGGCGCACCTACCGTCGCAGGAGCAGGCGTCACCGCTAAGGTGATCGAGCAGCACCGTGGCAAAAAGGGCATCGCCTTCAAGTTCAAGCGTCGTCAGGGTTACCACAAGACCATCGGCTTCCGCAGCCACCTTACCAAGCTCGAGATCACAGGGATCAACGGTTAACCAACACACTTTTACACCACTTTACTCATGGCTCATAAGAAAGGACAGGGATCCGTCAAAAACGGACGCGATTCAAACAGCAAGCGCCTCGGCGTGAAGAAGTTCGGTGGCGAAGTCGTCATCGCAGGAAACATCCTCATCCGCCAGCGCGGCACCAAGTGGCACCCAGGTGCGAACGTCGGCATGGGCAAGGATCACACCCTCTTCGCTCTCAAGCCTGGTAGCGTCTTCTTCGATAAGAAGGGCCGCCGTATCAACGTGGCACTCGCGGACTAAACTCCGTAAGGAATACTTTCCAAAAGGCGAACCTCCGGGTTCGCCTTTTTTTGTGCGTAGCTCTCAGAGCATAAAGATCCTTACGGAAAATCAGCGCTTCCGACGAAGCCTAGTGAGTAGCCCTAATGAGGCAAGAAGCAGCGAAGACGGCTCGGGAATAGCCCCCGCTAAAATTGGCGTGTTGGGCTCCGTCTCGTAAGCAAAGCTCACAACCGTTCCTCCATTAAACCCAGAGGACAAAATTTCAACATAACCAAAATGAGTGTTCCCATCAAACTCCAGTTCAATACCTACAAAGTCTGTAGGATCTCCTCCTGATTGCGCCTCAAAGGTGTCGAATTGCCCTAAGCAAACCAGTTCCGAAAAGACAACACAGCCGAGAAGACCTTGCCCGATTTCTCTACCCGTTATTGCAAAGCGCTGACCGAGCAAAATAAGTTCATTACCCAAAACACTCGATCCAATTTCTGCACCGTTATTGAAATCAATGGCAAAAGTGTTGATATCCGGAGGATTCGGAATGGGTGTGCTGAAAACTTTATGATCATCTTGAGGGAGAACAACGAATCCACTCCCTGGAGAAAAATTACTACGAAAGATAACGTCGGTCGTATTATCTCGATTAAAATCGACCCCCAAGAAAACGTCACCCATCACACCAAAAAGCCCTTGATCTGGAATATCGGTATAAAGGACAGCAGCCCCAGCTTTTAGGCTGAGGCAACAAAACCATAATAGGCTCATAGGCCGTCTTAAAAATTTAGTCATCTTGTCTTAAATTACGCCAAAAGCGTTTCGTCTCTGTAACATGAGCTGCAATAGGTTCAATAACCTGTTCTCGTATCGCATTTATAATTCCGCCAACAGAGCTAATCAGAGAAGAGGAGGGGAGTCGCCATCAGAAATACGAAGCGAGACAAAGAATCCAGCTACGTGGCTGTCATATTCTTCACCATAAAACGGCCTTTCATCCCTCTAAGTCCTCTTAAATATCTAATCTCACCTACCTTTTCTCTAAAAACGACCGCTTAAAAATTCATGTTGATGACGATTTAGAACAAATAAGGCTCCATCTCATCTCCACTTAAAGGGCTCCCTATTTTTACTTAAAATGCTCTATCGAGACTCGATCATTAATCTAAGGAACCCTTGGTATTGCGGCATTTTTCAAAATCACCCCTCTCTCTTGTGGTTTAGATTTTCTCAATGACTTCGCTCTCAAAATCCCACTTGTATCCTGAGTGATTTTCCGCAGTCTCGTTTCTTGAATCGACCTTGCCGAAAAACAACATCGTAGCCCTTCCATGAACATCGTCCTCATCGCTCCTGAGATCCCCCATAATGCCGGTGCCGCCGGAAGGCTCGCTCTCGCCACTGGATCGACTCTGCACCTCGTCAAGCCACTCGGCTTCTCGCTCGATGAAAAAGCGGTCCGACGCGCCGGGCTCGATTACTGGAATGAGGTCGATCTCAAGGTCTGGGATTCTTTCGATCACCTCCTAGAAGAGAACCCAGATGCTCGGCTCTGGTTTCTCAGCACCAAGGCAAAGACCGGACTCTGGGAGGCGAACTTCCAGAAAGAGGATTTCCTGGTCTTCGGCAGGGAATCGAAAGGCCTCCCAGAAGAATGGACCCAGCGCGCTAATGCCCTCTGCATTCCCATGCTTCCCGGCAGCACCCGCTCGCTGAATCTCTCAACCGCCATCAGCATCGTGCTCTACGAAGCCTGCCGACAGGCAGGGAGCTTGGACTAACTCGAAGGACTCCAAGCTAGAGTCCAAGACGAGGAAAGATCGTATTCCGCTCACCTTTCTCACGGCCCAAAAGGCCAGACACCCGATACCCAAAAGGAGGGAAGGGGATGAATTGGTCAGCTCCCACCCACGCCCTATCCCTACTTCGCTTTCTCCAGCTTCCGAAGATAGATCACCAGAAGAGTGATATCGGCAGGAGTAATCCCGCTGATCCGGCCGGCTTGACCGAGGGTCCTTGGGCGGATGGTGGAGAAGCGCTGGCGGGCTTCATTCTTGAGGCCCTTGATTGTGTGGTAATCCAGATCCTCGGGGATGAGGGCGGACTCCTGTTTCTTGACCCGCTCTACCTCCATTTGTTGGCGCTCAATATGGCCTTCGTATTTAAAGTCAGACTCAAGGATTGGCCAAAGTTCCACGTGGAACTTCGTGCTCATTTCTTCAGGAAGATCCTTCCAAGTGTTTCCGCCCCGGCGGAACCAGTGGTCGAGCTTGATACCCTCGTGACTCGTCGCGCGGATGAAGCTACGAGCTTCTTTGAGCGAAGCTGCTTTTTCACGGAAGAGAGCTACCTTCTCAGGAGAGAGGAGACCGAGTTCACCTGCGACAGGGGAGAGGCGCTCATCGGCATTATCTTGGCGGAGCAGAAGACGATACTCTGCGCGACTGGTGAACATGCGATAGGGCTCGGTGCAGCCCTTTGTCACGAGATCATCGATCATCACACCCAGGTAAGCCTGCTCCCGACCGAGCACGAGATCTGGTTTTCCAGCTGCTTTGAGTGCCGCATTCGCACCCGCTAGGAGGCCTTGACCTGCCGCTTCCTCGTAACCTGAGGTGCCATTAATCTGACCGGCGAAGTAGAGTCCCGAGACCTTCTTCGTCTCTAGAGTAGGATGAAGCTGAGTAGGCGGGCAGTAATCGTATTCCACCGCATAACCGGGGCGGATCATCTCGCAGTTCTCTAAGCCCGCGATGCTGCGGAGAAAGTCCAGCTGCACATCATAGGGCAGGGAGGTTGAAACGCCATTGACGTAATATTCCAAGGTATGCCGGCCCTCCGGTTCAAGGAAAACCTGATGGCGCTCCTTCTCTGCAAAACGGACCACCTTGTCCTCGATCGAGGGGCAGTAGCGTGGACCGACGCCTTCGATCTGGCCGGAATACATGGGAGACTTGTGGATATTCTCGCGGATGACATCGTGCGTGCTGGGATTCGTGTAGGTCATCCAGCAGGGCAGTTGTTCCACGTGGAACGTGTCATCTGCCCAGTGATTCAGAGTAAAGAGATCATTCGTCTCTCTCGTAATCAGCTGCGGATGGTAGGAAAAGAGGGGAGGGGTGCTATCTCCCTCCTGCTTTTCACACTTGGAAAAATCAATGCTCCGTCCATTCAGGCGACAAGGGGTGCCAGTCTTGAACCGCTCAACCTCGAAGCCGAGCTCTTTGAGTGAGTCAGAAACAGTTGAGATAGCATCGCCCATGCGGCCTCCTTTTTCATTCTTCTTCCCCACATGCATGAGGCCCCTCATAAAGGTGCCTGCAGAAAGAATGACCGTCTTCGCCGAGATCTCCATCTGAAGAGAAGTTTGGACTCCCCGCACCTCATCATTTTCGACAAGGATTTTGGCAACGTTTCCCTGGTGAAGATCGAGCCCAGGCATTCCCTCCATAATGCGCTTGATCCGAAACTGGTAGGCTTTCTTATCGCACTGCGCACGGGGTGCGCGGACCGATGGTCCCTTCGCCGCATTCAGCATGCGCCACTGGATCGAGGTCGCATCCGTGTTCTCCGCCATGATGCCACCGAGCGCATCGATCTCGCGCACCATGTGTCCCTTCGCCAAACCACCGATCGCGGGGTTACAACTCATCTGCCCGATGGTATCGAGATTCTGAGTGAGCACTGCGACCTGAGCTCCGAGTCTCGCGGCAGCGAGGGCAGCTTCAACACCGGCATGTCCGGCTCCGATGACGAGGACATCGTATTCTTTTGGATAGCGATACATGGAAAGAATCGCACCCTAGCCGATCGACGGCAAAAGACAAGAATGGTGCGCTCCCCAGGAAGCAGCATCTGACGAAAAATGACAATTTGGGCCGAAAAAACAGCAATTTTCGGGTTTAGACGAAAAACACCCAAAAAAAGAGCACTTTCCTGAATTTTGTTAAACCACTTATTAATAGTAGTTTATGTGATTTAATCTCCCATTTTAAGGCTCTGAGAATCGCACCATTTTCCAAGCTCTGTCCCAGTGGACAGTCTGGATAAAAACGGAATAGACGAAAAAATCCCTCATTTGAGCTCTCGGAAAACAAGTAGAGCTCCAACTCATGAATGCGCTTAGTAGAAAAAACAACAGCGGCTCTTCCTGGGGGGGAGGAACCGCTGTTGAGCACACACAACAACACACAAATGTTGCAAAGACAAAGACATCAGTAAGCCAACGCTTTGTTCAAGAAAAAAACCACCCATCTCGAAAATCAATTTCTCCTTGGGACAGCGCAGGGGAAAAACCGGCACCCCTACAAAACAACAGCGGTCCTTCCCGAAGGAGGAACCGCTGCTGAGCACACACGCAACAAACACTTGTTACAAAGTTAAAAACGTTCGGTATTGAGGGTTTTGTTCAAAAAAGATGACGCCTCTCATTTTCTTATCAGATTGTCTCGGGAGCTGGAGGAGTGGGAGTGATGACATCTGCCGCCTTCTCCCTGGCTCGATCACTCGCGGCACGCCCTGCAGCGGCACCTTTCGTAAAACCGTCTCTGACAGTCTTAGGCACGAATTCCTCAGCAAAGGCACCCATGAAGTTTGATCCAAAAGCTACCCCATAGGCGATATCATACAGCGCTTCAGAAAAAGCAGACTTCACGGTAGGCGCTGCCTCACGTGCCTTAGCAGCACCTTCTTGGCTTCCGGAGCGAAAGGCGTCTTTCATGTTTTCAAACTGCCGTTTTGTGGCCTCGGACTCTGGTTGGTTGTTCTCTTCGTTCATATAATTGGTTTTTCGTTACCTCATTAAACCACAGATTTCGGATCCCATTCATTATAATGTGAGCCTCTGTTTGGAATGGGCCCTCACACATAAAGCGACGCGTCATCAGAAATTTTCTTTGAATGAAAAAGGTCTTAACCTCGTCGCATTGTTCAGCACCGGGAAACCAAAACCCAAATACTGAATATGAAAAAAATACTAACTATCATCATCGGCCTTGCTGCCAGCGGTCTCGCTCTCCCAGCCACCGCTCAAGCCTCAGGCCTACGCCAAGCCCAAGTGAAAGGTAACCACTCCGGACATCACACTTCCGGCTACACCATTCAGACAAAGCGCGTTCTCGCTGGATATGACAAGTATCGTCGTCCCATCTACCGCTATGTCAAAATCCCAGTAGTCCAGCCCTACCGAGCGAACGTTCGCTCTCCTCGTGTCAACTACAGGAACCAGAGCAATTATCGCTCGAACGACAGACGCACAACCTATCGCACCCCGCGGGGTCGCTAAGCTAATCAGCTCTTAAAACATTAAGGACTCCTCAGAAGAGGGGTCCTTTTTTTGTCACGACAAACGATGGTCGTCGTCTATATTACTCAGCATGATTCGGACACTGCTATTCATCAGCTTATCCTTCCAGTTGGCTGCTGCTGCACCTCGGGCGACCGATGAAATCCTCTCGCGCTTGCAGACTCACATCGAGACAGACACGAGTATCGAAACTCTCATCGAGAGCCTCGACACCCTTGAAGGCAAAGAGGTTGAGGCCATTCTCAAGGAATACGATAACACCTGGCCAAAGCTCCGCGACAAGTATCTCTCCGACTACGAAGCAGAAGCGAAGAGTCAATACTCCGGCGCACTCAAAGCGGATCACAGTCGGATGATTAGTAGCTACCGGAGCGATTTCATGCGCGTCCGCGACATGCCCGAGGGCCCGATGAAGACGGAAATCCCAAAAGTCTCACAACCTGCGATCGATGGCCTCCGCAAAATTCTCATGCCTACTCCAGCTGAGCTCCTCGCCACTTCAAAACCTTCACTAAAGAAAATGCGTAAGATGGTCCTGGTTCTCGCAAAGTTCCGGGACGCCTTGGTGGAAGCCGCGGTCCTACCTGACCAAGAAAAGGCAAATGCCAAAGTTCTTCAGTCTGAAAAAGAAATCGCCGCGACCCTTGGCGGTATTGATCGAGCCGGTCTCCGCATCATGGCGAAGAACGATGAGATCGCAGCGAAAAGAGAAATCCCCAGTGGCGAGCGCGAGGGGATTCGAGAGGTCAATGAATGGCGTCTCCTCCTTGGGCTCAATGCTCTCACAATTGATCCCAAACTTTGTGACGCCAGCCGCGACCACTCCGAGGACATGAACAAAAATAACTTCTTTGCTCACGAATCTCCCATCCCCGGAAAAACAACCCCTTGGGACCGCGCTGCTAAGGCCGGCACCAAAGCCAGAGGCGAAAACATCTACATGGGCTCTCAGAAACCCGAAGCCGCTAACCGAGGCTGGTTCTACTCACCAGGCCACCACAAAAACATGTTCAAGGGAGGTCATAGCACCATCGGTGTCGGCCAATACGAACGCCACTGGACTCAGATGTTTGGGTAGCTAAAATTCTAGCGCTCCAAGGCTTTGGGACCTTTACGATCCACGATTCCTCGCATCCGAAGATCAGGACCGACTTTCTCAAGAGTCGTGTCTTTCAATGCGAATCTCTCTTCAAGAGAAGCGGCACCTTTTCCACCAATAGCGGGGGTGAGGCCTCCGGTGATGATGGGGGCGTAGTAGATGACGACCTCGTCGATGAGACCCTCGTCGAGAAAGGCACCCATGAGATCACCTCCTGATTCTAGAAGAACCGTGTTCATTCCTTCCGCTGCTAAAGTACGAAGAACTTCCGAGATAGGAATGTTTTGGAAAAGACGAGTGGGGTGGCCGTCGTTGAAGATCTGGTAAGCAGATTGATCGATCTCAGAACGAGTGAGCACGACGCGGAGAGGTTGCTCCTTATTTGGTGAAATGGCAGAGCTGCGGAGAGTGAGAGCCGGGTCATCTTGGCGGACCGTGGCGCCGGAGGTGATGATGGCATCGACCTCAGCGCGGAGGAGCTGGACGTCTTCGCGAGCTTCGGGCCCAGTGAGCCATTGGCTTTCGCCAGGCGGACGGGTGATCTTGCCATCAAGAGACATCGCCGTTTTAGCAATGACCCAGGGGCGATCTTCTGTCTGGACCATCGCAAAGCCGCGGATGAGGTGGCGGCATTCTTCTTCGAGAATTCCGGAGGAGACTTCTATTCCAGCAGCGCGGAGAACCTCGTCAGCACGACCTGCGTGATCTGGGTTAGGGTCGGAAATCGCGTAGACCACTCGGCTGATTCCAGCGGCGATGAGTGCATCGGTGCAAGCTCCCGTGTTTCCATGACTACTGCAGGGTTCGAGAGTCACGTAGATCGTCGCACCTTTGACATTCTCCACTTTAGACAGGGCATCGCGCTCGGCATGGTGAGTGCCGTATTTTTGATGCCAGCCACGAGCGAGTTCTTTGCCATCACGGACGATGACGGCTCCCACTGCCGGATTGGGCGAAACGAGACCGATGCCTTGCTTCGCCTCCTCGAGAGCGAGGGTCATCCAATGGAGGTCATCGGTGCTCATGGTGATGGAAAGGCTGAAGGGATCTTCCCCTCTTGTCCACCCGATGCTTAGAAGCAAAACACGAAGTCACACGGACGCGGCACAGCGGCTTGAGAGGGGGGACTAACCGCAGATCAATGGGATGGATGGGATTGAGAGAGATTTTTGTCAGCGGAGAGCTGCACAGTTCAAGCCTCAAGGACGTAGGATAACCATCTTGGTTGTCCTCCCCGCCCACAAGCAGGCGCAGCAATTTGAGGAACGAAACACATAAGCCACACGGACGCGGCACAGCGGCTTGCTAGAGGGCGGGGAGGACAACCAAGATGGTTATCCTACGTTAGGAACGCTCCTGCGAGGGCTGCCCAGCCTAGAAAAACAGGGGTGTTCCATCCGCTATCCCGAAGGCCCGAAAGGGAGCAAGGGTTAGCAAGTGGTGAATTGGAACCGCCGTGCTACGGACCCGTATGGCCGGTGGTGTGGGGGGCGGGGGTTAA
>JALZWA010000307.1 GCA_023299815.1 Akkermansiaceae bacterium | reverse complement strand
GGCAACCCGTAGGGGAGTCGAACCCCTATTGCCAGAATGAAAATCTGGAGTCCTAACCATTAGACGAACGGGTCACAGTCGTTTCGGACGGGGGGGAGTTATAATCGCGGGTCGGAATTGGCAAGAAGGTTTTTAGAAGTTTTTGAGAAATAATGACCTCCCCTTTACCTCAACCCTGATAGCGGCTACTTCTTAGTCCACAAAACGATGCCTGATCTTTCTTCTCTACCCGCTGTCGAAAAGCTTGCGGCTGCGCTCTCTACTAATGTTTCGCTGCCGCGCCCTTTGGTGAATCTCTTCGTCCGTCGTGAGATTCAGGTCTTTCGGGAAAAATTACTGGCAGACGAGGCCCACTCGCGTGAGGAGATCGAGGCTTCTGTTAAGAAAGGCCTCCGCGATTTCGCGAACTCGCGCCTTCAGCCGGTCATCAATGCGACGGGTGTGCTGATTCATACTAATCTTGGCCGCTCGCCGCTGGGTCCTCGTGCTGCAGGAGCGCTTCAGAAGATTGCCACGGGTTACTCCAACCTCGAGTTTGATCTCCCCTCCGGTGCGCGTGGGAAGCGCGCAGGCTACCTTGAGACGGCGCTGGCTTGTCTCTTAGAGACGCAGGCGGCCACGGCGGTGAATAATTGCGCGGCGGGTCTCGTGCTGACTCTGCGCACGCTGGTGGAGGAGGGAAAAAATGAAGTCATCGTCTCGCGCTCGGAGCTGGTAGAAATCGGCGGCGGGTTTCGCATTCCTGAGATTCTCGAAACCTCCGGAGCGAAGTTAGTCGAGGTCGGTGCGACGAATAAGACCCACCTTTACGATTATGAAAAAGCGATCACGCCTCAGACCGCGCTCATTCTGAAAGTCCATCGTTCAAACTTCTACATCGATGGCTTCGTGGGTGAACCTGAGATCACGGAACTCGCGGAACTGAGTAAGAAGCACGGCTTCCCGCTTGTGGAAGATCTTGGTTCGGGAGCGATGATGAACACGGACGAGCTCGCGCCCATCGATCACGAGCCGACCCCGCAGGAGTGTCTCCGCCGGGGGATTGATCTCGTCATTTTCTCTGGTGATAAGCTTCTCGGTGGGCCTCAGTCAGGAATCATCGGTGGACGTGCCGATCTTATTGCTGAGATTAAAAAGGAGCCCTTCTTCCGTGCGGTTCGTTGCGATAAGTTGATCCTCACGACCTTGCAGGAGTCGATTGATCAGTATCTTGAGGTCAAAGCAGACCCGGCTTCTAGCGATGTGCCGGTCTTGACCTTCCTTGGAACAAGTACGACGGATCTCCGAGATCGTGCTGATGAAATCATCTCCAGTCTTTCTTCAGATAAGGTCACTTTTTCAGTGGAGGATTCCCTTGCACGACCTGGCGGAGGGACGATGCCGCGCGCGGAGTTTCCCTCTATCGCAATCAAGCTCGTTCCGCAGAATCAATCGGTGGCGAAGCTCGCGAAGCAACTCCGTGTCGGTTCGCCAGCACTCGTGGGCTACACGACTGATGACGCGCTCTTCCTTGACTTGCGCACCATTTTCCCGGCCGATGACGCGCTCATCAGCGAGGCCCTCGCTCAAGTGTTGTGAGAGGATTCACGAGACTAGACCGGCTTATCTGGAAATTTGCAGGTTTAGGAAAGCCGCGCATCCGCGCAAAGATTAAAGCAGGCGAGATTCGAGTCAATGGCGCCCTCGCTACGAGCGGCGCGATGGAGATCGGGAACTTTGATCTTGTGAAAATGGGCTCCGAGATCGTGCAGAATCGCACCGCGCGCTACCTCATGCTCAATAAGCCGCCGGGAGTGGTGAGTGCAACCATCGATGCAGAGCACTCCACCGTCATCGATCTCATCAAGGAGCCCTGGGCCGAGGAGCTTCATCTTGCCGGTCGACTTGATCGCTTCACCACCGGGCTTCTCATTTTGACTAACGACAGCCGAGTCTCCGAGTCCATCACTGAGCCGGTGCGGAGGGTAGGGAAGCGCTACCGCGTGGGCACCGATGGCCCGATCACGGGAGAAATGATCGCTCTTTTCAAAAAGGGGATGTGGTTTGCCAAAGAAGAAGTCACCACCGCGCCCGCGATCGTAGAGCTTCTCGATCCGCAGACCTGCTTGCTTACGATTTATGAAGGAAAGCACCATCAGGTGAAGCGCATGTTTGCGCACTTTGATGTGAAGGTGATGACGCTTCACCGGGAAGCGGTCGGAGAACTCGAACTTGGAGATCTGGTGGAGGGAGAGTGGCGCTTCTTTGAGCCGAGTGGAAAATCTCCATGATTTTAAAGGAGACAAATAGGGCGGGGTGACGCTTTGTTAGGTGAGATGAAGCAAGCATTGGGATTAATTGCGGGGCTCCTGATCGGAGTGATCGGTGGGGTGATGTTTTCTAAGAGTATCGCGCCGGAGGAGGGATCTGCTGAGGAGCGGCTGGAGGTTTCGCAGCGGGAGTTGCGTAAGGCGGAGGGCGAGATCCGGGCTTTGGTCGCGAGTGGGCACCGGAATGAGAAGAAGCGGGTGGGCGATGGAATGCGCGATATCATGTGGCGCATCCGGAATGGGGGTGAGGTTAGTTTCGACGATATCTTTGTTACGATGAAGCCCTTGCTGCGAGACATGTCGCCTCTTTTTGAGCGGATTCGTCAGGTGAATGAGGATGAGTGGGCAGACACGATGGCGGGGCGCTGGGGGAGCGAATATAATCTCAGTGATGCTGATAAGGCTGAACTCAAGGAGTGGTTTAAGATGAATAGTCAGATTCGGGCGGGGCAGTTTGTGGATGTGGTGGAGAGTGATGAGAGTGGCTTTGTCGATTTCGTGCAGGCGACTGAGTATGACTGGCGAGATGCCAGCGGGGCGGAGAAGCTCATGGAGGGGATGCTGGAGGGGGAGGAGTTGGAGAAATTTAAGTTGGAGCGGCTTACCGAGCGCCATGAGAGCGTGGAGGGGGAGGCGCACCGGAATTTGACCCGGTTAGATGGTATCGTGGAGCTGGACTCAGATCAGCATTTTGAACTCTTTGGTGTGATGACTCGTGGGTCGGACGACTACCGCGAGGGGATGGATTTTGATGGGATGGATTCAGGCACGGCCCAGTTGGATCGTGATGCGCGGAATGAGGCGATTGAATCAATTCTGCGTCCGGATCAGCGGGAGTTGTTAGAGAGTCACCGTGCGGAACGTGAAGCAGAGGCTCAGCGCGAGATGGGGAAGATTGGCCTAAGTCTGCCAGAGGATTGGGACTTGCTAGAGGGGGATCGTTTTTAGATGTCTGAGGGAGCGATCGAAATCAAAGACTTGCGAGTGGATTACGGCGACTTTGTCGCGGTGAAGGATATTTCACTGAGCGTGCCTTATGGCGAGGTCTTTGGGCTGGTGGGTCCGAATGGGGCGGGGAAGACGAGCACCTTTCGGGTGTTGGCTACGCTGATGGAGCCGACTTATGGGGAGGTGAGTCTGGCGGGGATTGATATTTTAGAGGACACTGAGCGGGCGCGGGAGTTGATCGGCTACATGCCGGATCTTGCGCCGGTGCCATCGGATCTGAAGCTGTGGGAGTTTCTTGATTTCCATGCCGATACGCATCGGCTGGGGGGTAAAAAGCAGCGTCGCGCGCGGGTCGATGAATGCTTGGATATCGTGAATCTTACCGCGAAGGAAAACTCGTGGTGCAAGGAGCTCTCACGTGGGCAAACTCAGCGGCTTGTGCTGGCGAAGACGCTGCTGCATCGGCCGCGCGTGATGATTCTGGATGAGCCGGCGAGTGGGCTCGATCCGCTCTCACGCCGGGAAATGAGGCATGCTTTGCAAAAGCTCGCCCAAGGCGGTGCGACGGTCCTTGTGAGTTCTCATATCCTGACCGAGCTTGCTGAGATGTGCTCGTCGCTCTGCGTCATGAATGAAGGGAATCTTTTGGCGTCAGGAACTGCCGAGGAAGTGCGCGAGCAGCTCGGGCGGAAGGAGCGCACGGTGCGGGCGACTTTTACGAAAGTGACCAGTGAGGTGAAAGGCTGGCTTGAGTGTGATCCTCGCGTCTCAGAAATCCGGGAAGACGGGCCGGAGCTGTCGTTTGATTTTGTGGGGAACGAGGAAGACCAAGTGGCACTTCTGAGCGGGCTTGCAGCGGGAGGTTTTGGCCTCAAGTCCTTTGAGGAGGACGGCTCGTCTTTTGAAGATATTTTAGTGGAAGTGGCAGAAGGGAATCGTGAATCATGAGTGAATCAGTTGAAGAAACGAAACGGGGGAAAGTGGTTCCTTTTTGGAAAATCTGGGCGAACCCGATCGTGCGGAGATATGCGCGGAGTCGGCTGCGGCCGGTGGGCTTGGGGGGAGTCCTGCTGGTGTTTGTGCTGGTTGCAGCCTTTCTATTTTTCAGTATTCGACAGGGTGCGCTGGGGCAGGGCGGCATGGAGCCGATGTATGCGGCGCGACTGACGATTATTCCTCTTCTGATTCTCCAGGGGTTGATTCTTTTTATGCTCGGAACCGGTCAGGTGGCGGGGGCGATGACGGCGGAGGCGGATGAAGGGGTGCTGGAATATCAGCGGCTTGCGCCGATGACGCCGCTGGCAAAAGTGGTGGGATATTTGTTTGGCCTTCCGATTCGGGAGTGGGTGATCTTTGCGGCGACGCTTCCTTTTTCGATTTACTCGATGTGGCAGGGTAAGGTGCCACTTGGGGTGTGCGTGGAGGTTTATGCGGTGTTCCTGGTGGCAGGGGTGCTGTATCACCTGACGGGACTGCTGGCGGGAACGGTGATGAAGAATCGACGATGGGCTTTCCTGGGGTCGATGGGCTTGGTCTTTCTGCTCTACACGGTGCTGCCGCAGGTGGCGAAGTTCGGCTTGGTCTATTTTAAGTATTTTACGATCCTGCCAGTGGTGGAGGAGAGCATTTCTTACTTCGTGCCGAAGAGTGTGGAGATGGCGATTCAGACGGTGCAGGAGCTGATGCCGACAGCGCGATTTTTTGGGCTGAGTTTTCCGCAGGCGGTCTTCACGCTGTTCTCACAAGGGGTTCTTATTCTGACGATGATGACGATGCTCTGGCGGCGCTGGAGGCGGAACGAGTCGCACCTTTTAGGGAAGGTTGGGGCGGTGGGTCTCTTTGCTTGGGTCCAGCTAGTTATTCTTGGTAATGCGCTGCCTTTGGTTGAGACGGGGGAGCTGTTTCCATCGCGGGAATTGGGGCGCCGGTTTGGTCGGTTCGCGGGAGTGGATCCTGGGCAGTGGCAGCCAGAGGAGACGGAGATTTTCGTGATGATCGGGGTCTTTGGCTTGGTGACGCTTGCGATGATTTGGATGATGAGTTTTTTGATTATTCCAGATGAGGATGGGCAAGTGCGGGGGTGGAGGCGCGTGAGGAAACAGGGAGGTAGTCGGCTGTCGGTTCTCTCCGATCCGGCGACGGCGACTCCTTGGGTCTTGCTCATGGTGGCGATCGGTTCGCTGGGTTGGTTCACCTTTGCAAAGGCGATTGTAAATTCACGTTGGTTTCCGGAGTTTGTGCTGAGTCCGGTAGCGCTGCTGGCAATTGTGGTGGTGCTCTTTACTGGGGGGATTCTCGTGCAGACGATCTTAGAGACGAAGGGTCGTAAGTTTACTACGTTGACGATCATCCTCGGTGGGGTTCTCCCGCTTATGTTGGGGATGATCGCGGGGTTGACAAAAGATGAGCTTCTTCCTGCAGGGGTCTGGCTCATTGGGATGAGTCCGGCGTCGTGGTCGGTGTATGCTTCGCAGGTGGTGATGCCGATCGATGACATGCCAGCGGATGTGGTGCGTGGCATCCCGAAGGCCTTTTGGTTCTGGCAGGGGCTCGCAGTGCTTCTTTGCTTCTGGATGCTGAATCTCCTGCGGGTGACGCGTAAGGCGATTGCTGATAAGACACGCTGAGTTTTTTAAACCGCAGATGAATAGGATGGATGGGATTCTTTTGAATCTGAGAAGAACGTCTCGTTTGTAGGCTTGATAACTCCGAGCGCGGAGACGCTCCATTGCTCCATTGCTCGATTGGGTTTTCATTTCCTCTGAAAACGCGATCACCCCATTCCAGCGAGCTGGAATGGGGTGATGGCGGACCCTGAGGGATTCGAACCCTCGATACCCGCAAGGGTATACTCCCTTAGCAGGGGAGCGCTTTCGACCACTCAGCCAAAGGTCCTTTGGTTCGTCGAACTGGGCGGATATGAGCAGCTTGGCGCTTGTTCGTCAATGGGAGTTTTACTCAGAATTGAAGATTTGTGACTTTTTGGAATCGGTGGCACTCTTTCGCGGTGACGTGGAGGATTTTAGCGGCAGGGAAACCGGCTCTCGCTTATGCGAAGAAGGGGATCGAGGAGTATCTTAAGAGGCTGACTCGGGGCGCGAAGGTTGAGCTTGTTTATCTGAAGGCGGGTTCGTCTGAGG
>JALZWA010000306.1 GCA_023299815.1 Akkermansiaceae bacterium | reverse complement strand
GAGAAGCATCAGGACATCGACTTCATTATCGATCAGATCGATTGGGAGAAGAATCTGGATCCCAATTTCAAAGACAACCATTTCTTAGAGCCCATGACCTCTGAAAAAGGGGAGGGCTTTCACGATCGCTGGATCGTCTACGGGAAGGTCGATGACTTCCAATATTTCACCGCTAAGGAACTCACGATCGAGCCCGGTGAAAAGGCGACGATCAAAGACAACGGCGCCTACTCTGCAATCGTCGTGCAAGGTGAGGGGGGCGCGAATAAACTCAGACTCAGCTGCCCGAAGCTCCTCCGCTTCGATGAACTCTCAGAGGACGAATTTTTCGCAACCGAGAAGGCCGCGCAAGATGGGGTCATTTTTGAAAATACGAGCACGACCGAACCGCTCGTCCTCCTCCGCTACTTCGGTCCCGAAGTGAATCCCGAGGCTCCAGCAATGGGCGCTTATCGCGCTTAAGCGAGACCTTTGATGAGCTTCGCGAACCACTCCGCGCCATCTTCGAGGTCGCTAATCTTGATGAATTCATCAGCAGTGTGCGCTTGGTCGATCGATCCTGGGCCGAGGCAGATGGAGGCGAGCCCAGCGTCGGATAAATGCGCGGCATCGGAAAACCATGGGGCTCCGGTGAGTTTTAAACCGGGATGGATTTCACTCAGTCGATTCAACCACGGGTGGTCGGGGGACATATCCATCGGCGGATATTCGAAAGAGGGGGCGATCGTGACACCAGAGTCAGCGATAAACTCCTGCACCCGTGAAAAAGTGTCCTTTTCCTCAAGCATCGTGGGAACGGTGCGGAGGTCGACGGTCGCAGTGGCAAAGTCCGGCACGATGTTGGTGCGGCTCCCGCCATTGATCGTTCCGATATTGGCGGTGCCTCCGCCGAGAATGGGATGCGTGTAGAGAGAAAGGGCAGGGGCGAGTTCGTTTTGAATCCGATGCAGCATTCCAGTGAGCTTGAGGATCGCATTCTCGCCAAGATGGGGCTGAGAGGCGTGGGTTGCCTTTCCTTTCGCCTCCAGAGTGGCCCAGAGGCAACCCTTGGTGCAGTAGACGGCTTCTAGGGAGGTGGGCTCTCCTACGATCGCGAATTCGTAATCCTCAGCGTGATGCTTCGCAAAATGGCGCGATCCTGGTTGGCTCGACTCTTCTCCCATGAAACCGACGAAGTCGACCGCTATCGGAAGCTCGGCGAGAAGATGCGCATTCTCCTTCAATCCCCAAAGCATTGCCGCCATCGGGCCTTTTGTATCGGAAGTGCCGCGGCCCCACATTTTTCCGTCACGAATTTCTGCAGAAAAAGGATCCACGGTCATTCCTAAGATACTGACGGTATCGAGATGGGGACCGAGTAGGATTCGCGGCCGATCATCGCTCCCTGGTGCTCGCGCGATCACATTAGGACGGCCCGGCTCCGCTTCTTCGTAAGTCACTCTAAATCCGAGTGGTTCGAGGAAATCTCCCACAAACTTCGCCATTTTAGCCTCACCTCCTGGTGAGACTCCGGGGTCGCCATCGGGATTGACCGAGGGGATCTGCACGAGCGCTTGGAGGAGTTCTACGACTGAATTCATGAAAGAGAGATAGCCGATTCGCTGTTCTTAGGAATCTTTTAGTCTTGGAGCACTCGACTAGAAAGCAGACATTAGTCCTATGAAGAAGCGCATCACACTTGCCATTTCTGTCATCGCCCTTGTGAGCTTCGCTTGGTTGGGCTTCGCGAAAACTGAGATTCCCTCAGATGGAAAACTCAAAGTCCTCATCCTAGATGGCCAAAATAATCACAAGTGGGAAAAGACGACGCCGATCATGGTCGATGCCCTAAATACCAGTGGACGCTTCAGCGTCGAGGTCTCCACGACTCCCGGAAAAAAGGGGTCGGAAGCGGAGTGGGACAAATGGCGTCCTGATTTCTCAAAATACGACCTCGTTCTTTCCAATTACAACGGCCAAATGTGGCCCGGTGAAGTGAGACAATCCTTTGTCGACTACATGAAAAATGGCGGAGGATTCGTCGTGGTCCACGCTGCTGACAATGCTTTTCCTCTTTGGGAGGATTATAACGAGATGATCGGCCTCGGTGGCTGGGGCAAGCGGAACGAAAAGTCAGGCCCTTATGTCTACTGGAAAGATGGTAAAATCGTTCGCGACGAATCAAAGGGTAAGGGTGGTAATCACGGGCCTCAGCACGAGTTCGTGGTAAACAAGCGGGAGGCACACCCCATCACCGAGGGAATGCCTGAGCAGTGGCTTCATACAAAAGACGAGCTCTACGACATGATGCGTGGACCTGCGAAGAACATGACCGTTCTCGCAACGTCTCCTAGCCAGAAGACCAAGCGTGATGAGCCTATGCTCATGGCTCTCAATTACGGCAAGGGCCGTGTCTTCCACACCACTCTCGGTCACGATGACTACTCGATGCTCTGTCAGGGGTTCTACACCACGCTTCAGCGTGGTGCTGAGTGGGTCGCTGGAAAAGAAGTCACCATCGAGTGGCCGGAAAACTTCCCGACAGCTGATAAGACTTCTCCTGTCGAACTCGCTAAATAAATGATTCTCGACGAGTTATTGGTATTTTTTGCGGCTCTCCTTGCACCAGTGGCGGCAGTCGCTCTGGCACCCATCATTCTTTTGATCAACGGTCTGATCGCTCTGACCGAGTTCATGATCGGAATTTTTGTCGATGGTTTCACCATTTCCCGCATCGGGAAAAAAAGGGAGGAACGCAGTTTCGCACAGCGCTCTTTGGGGTGGGTCTGGTTGTTGGCTATTTTTGGGGGTCTTTTTTTGATCTTCGCGTGGCCTAAGATTTCACAGCGTGAGATTACGATCGTGGTGACTGACGGTTACGTTGCCCCGCTGGCTTCGCTCATTGTGGAGAAAGGCGATGGGCAGGAGCACCTCCGCACAGACACTGAGGGGAAGGTCATTATTCCTCGATTTGGGGTGACGAGTTTGAGCATAAAAAGCAGCCGCTATGTCGAAAAAAGTTGGTCTAAAGACGAGATCGAAGACGAGCTTTTGGTGGAACGCACCGTGCTTGGCGCTGGATTGGATTTCTTGAAGGATCGCCTGTTGAAACCCGTAAAATCCTCTAATTGAGTATTTAGATGCTCACGGGCGCGATAATATTGCCTTTTTTAGGGGCTATGCTTCATCCTCTGCTCGGTTGGTGTATCCAACGGGCTTCGGGATCAGGGGTTCGGCTGGGGGTCATTGTGGGATTCGCGAACCTCCTCACGGCTCTCATTTTTTTCATCTATCTCCGGCCTTCGCTCGATCTCAACTTGGTGGGGAAGGACTGGTGGGCGGTCGGAAATGGCGTCATTTTTTTCCTCGGTCAGTGGTTCTCGATCCAGTCGGTGAAGTCGGGTGACATCGCCGTCCACTCGTCGGCGCTCGGAATCAAGGTGGTCATCGTAGGATTCTTTTCGATGCTCGTCGGTCTCGAGGCGGCTTCCCTGGGATTGATCGGGGGAGTTATCCTGGCCGTGATTGCGGTCTATCTCGCAGCCGGAGGAAGTGCCGAGGGTTGGAAGGTGCACCGGAAGACGGTGGGGCTGACTCTGATAGCTTGTCTCTTTTTCGGCACGAATGACTTTCTCACCGGCTGGCAGGCTCAGGAAGTAGGGGCGACGCGCTGGTTGTGCCTCATGATTGGCACTTCAGGGCTCATTTCGCTGGGGTTTGTCTTCTTGCGTCGCCGATCATTAGGCTTTTTCACCAAGACGCCACGAGTGGGGCTGGTCGTGATCGGAGCAGGACTCGCGCTGGGGCTTCAGGCGCTCCTGGTGAATCTCGCCTTTAGCGAGTTCCGTCAACCGACTCTGAGTAACGTCGTGTATTCGACTCGGGGAGTGCTCGCGGTCCTTTTTCTTCTCCTGATTGGACGCAAGGCAGACGTAAGATTCCGGAGAAAGCAAGCAGCCGGAGCCGTTCTCATGGTCATTGCGCTCGCAGTCGTTCTTTGGTGAGAGGACTCTAAGAGAATGGAATATTATCACTTGTCGAGGACGCGGAAGAATGGGACTAGTAAGGATCTGATGGAATCAGTTTTGATCACCTTTGCTTCCATTGTTGCTCTTCTTGTTCTAAATCTACGACTTCATGTTGTGGATCCTGCAAGAAGGAGTAGCTTAATATAAGATTAGATCATTTTTTTTCCAGAATCAGATCAGATCATTATTTACGAAAAAATTTCTGTTGGGGGAACAGCAGAGTCAAGGGGTCGGGCCTTCGGGGCCGGCCCCTTGTATTTCCCCCTGATGCTCAATCAGTCAAATGCTGTCCGTTGGAGAAGGTGCGGCCAGCGCTAAGCTGAGATTGCCATCATCGCCTTTTTCTTCATCTCTGCGGCCATGAGAGTGAGGGCATTGGCTCTTGTTGGAGCAAGGTGTTCTCTGAGGCCCGTTTGCTCAATGAAGCTCATGTCGGCCTGCAGGACGTCCTCAGGGCTCTCTCCATCGAGAACTCGCACGAAGAGGGCAATCATCCCCTTGGTGATGACGGAGTCGGAATCAGCGAGATAGCTCATCTTTCCATCCTGGCAGGACGCTTCAAGCCAAACCTGGGATTGGCAGCCCTTGATCAAGCGGTCAGCGGTCTGAAGTTCCTGATCCAACTTCGCGAGCTTACGACCGAGGCTGATGACGTATTCATAGCGCTCGGTCCAATCTTGGAAGAGTTCCAGTTCCTCGATGAGCTCTTGTTGCTTCTCGCTAATGTTCACGGCGGAGACTTAGGCTAGGACGAGGAAGAAATCAACGTAACATCGGCAGTGCTTTCGCGAGCGCCTCGCCGAGTCTCTCGATTTCCTCCATCGTGTTGTAGGCCGCAAATGACGCTCTGAGAGTCCCAGTGATGCCGAAGCGTGCCATGAGAGGCTGGCAGCAGTGGTGACCTGTGCGGAGGGCGAAGCCCATTTGATCGAGCAGGGTGCCCAGGTCGTAGTGATGAATGCCCTCGAAGCCAAACGAGAGCGCGCCGACACGATCAGCTGGACCGTAGAGGGTGGCACCTGGGAGTTGTCCCACGATTTCTGCTGCTCTCTTGATGAGCTGGTTTTCGTGAGCGGCGATCTTTTCTATTCCCAAGTTATTCACATAGTCGATAGCAGCTGCGAGGGCGATGCCTCCTTCGATATTCGGAGTGCCGGCTTCGAATTTGAAAGGGGGATCGTTGTAAGTCGTCGTCTCAAAAGTGACCTCTTTGATCATTTCGCCGCCTCCTCGGGAAGGAGGTAATTCACAGAGTAAATCATGCCTTCCGTAGAGAATGCCGATCCCTGTGGGGCCGTAGATTTTATGTCCAGAAAAGGCGTAGAAATCACAGCCAATCGACTGTAGGTCAATGTTGAAGTGCGGGATGGATTGGGCGCCGTCGATGAGGGTGAGAGCGCCTGCGGCCTTCGCTTGTGAACAGATGTTAATAACGTTATTCACAGTGCCAAAGGCATTGGAGACATGGTTCACTGCGACCAGTTTGGTGCGCGATGTTAATAACTGTGAATAAGCTTCGAGGTCGAGGGTGCCGTCGTCGAGGACCGGGATGACTTTGAGGGTTATTCCCAGTCGTTCACAGAGCATTTGCCACGGCACGGTGTTGGAATGGTGCTCCAATCCGGAGACGATGATCTCGTCGCCCTCTGTGAATAAGTCTGATCTCCCCAGGGCGGAGGCGACGACATTGATCGAGTCGGTGGTTCCGGAGGTGAAGATGATTTCTTCAGCTCGTGCGGCATTCAAATGCTTGGCGACGGTCTCTCGGGCGGCCTCGTGGGCTGCGGTGGCGCATTGTGAGAGGTGGTGGACGCCTCGGTGGATGTTTGCGTTGTAGCTCTCGTAGTAGCGCCTCGATGAATCGAGCACTGCCATCGGCTTTTGAGAGGTAGCGGCATTATCAAGGTAGACGAGCGGCTTCCCATGGATCTCTTGAGAGAGGATGGGGAAGTCTGGCCGCAGGGCGTAGGGGTCGAGCTGGCTCACGCCGATAGGGAATCACGATTTCGGAGAAATGCACGAAATTACCGGACGATTGATGCTGGTGGCTTGTTATTTTCGGAATTTCCGCTGAGAACTTGTTTGTGATCGATGATTCCGCTGGCTGGCTCTTGGTAGGGTTGGCTGCTTTGTGTGTAGGGCTTGGGAAGGCAGGCTTTTCTGGGATCGGGCTAGTAGCGGTTTTCATTATGGCCGAGCTTTTTGGAAAGGCCTCTGTCGGGATCCTCCTTCCGATGCTTATTGTGGCCGATTTGAGCGTCTATCCGATGTTCCGGAAGCACGCGTCTTGGGCGCCGGTGTGGCGCCTCTTGCCTCCCGCGCTGGTGGGGTTGGTGATGGGCTTTTTTCTCCTGGATTGGTTGCCCGAGGATTGGGCCAAGCCTGTCATCGGGGGGATTATTCTCCTCATGGTGCTCATCCAGCTGGTGCGAAAGTTCTATCAGGAGCGCTTTGATCGCATGGCGAATTCTTCGGAATTTGCACTCGCTGCAGGTATTTGCGCCGGGGTAGCCACGATGATTGCAAATGCCGCGGGACCGGTTTTTCAGCTCTACTTTCTTTCGAAACGAGCGCCCAAGATGGAGATGATCGGGATTGGAGCGCGCTTTTTTCTTCTCATCAATATGATTAAGCTGCCGTTCATGGGGGGGCTTAATTTTACGACGAGTGAGACGCTTTTACTAAACCTAAAGCTTATTCCGGTCATTCTCGCGGGCGTCTTCTTCGGGAAGCACCTGTTGGGGCTCATTTCCCAGCGTGCTTTTGAGTGGATGATCGTGGGCTTCGCTGTTCTCGCAGGCGCGCGCTTGATCTTTGGAAGCTAGCGGAAATTGCGTTGCTGAATGATTTTCCAGCTCTGTGATGCCATGAAGCCCAAGAGGATCGGGAAGAGGAACATCTTGGTGATCAAGAGCCCAGCAAGTCCAACGACCACGGCTACGCCGATGCTGATCTGATGAGTTAAGATTTCCCGCTTGGGTCCTAAGACTGCTCCCATCATTTGGCCACCATCAAGTGGCCAAACAGGAATGCAGTTCAGGATCGCCCAAAAGAAGCTGACGAGATAAAGGTCGGAGAGATATTGTTGGGCATAGGTGCCAGATGGGGCCTTGTTGACTAAAAAGAGAGCAACGAAGCCAAGGATGATCTGGATTCCCGGACCCGCAGCAGTGACGAGGAAGCTTTGTGGCCGGGTGAACCTCGCGTGGGGAAAGATGGCGACGCCTCCCATGCCATGGAGGACGACCTGAGTGTCTCGAGAGCCGAATTTCTTACCAGTAATAGCGTGTCCAAGCTCGTGAACGAGGATGGAGGTGAATCCTGCAGCCATGAAGACGAGAACAAAGAGAATCTCGCCGCGATTGGAGAGACCATAGGTCTGCATGCCGAGGAATCCTAAGATCAGCCAGTGAAGAGGTTCGACGCGGACGGGAATACGAAAAATGGTGAATTCGAACACGGCGGCAGAGTAGTCGATCTTAGCTCGGAGGCAAAAGAAAAGGCCTGTCGGAAAACCGACAGACCTTTTCGCTTAAGGGTGAACTTAAGTTTCTTTAAATCTAGCGCTTGCGGCGGGTCACAAAACCAGCGAGAGCAAGAACGCTCAGCATTGCTGATGATGGCTCTGGCACGCAGGCACAGACCTCAAAGCCAAGGTGTGTGTCGAAGGTGAGAGGGTCTTCTGTGCGGATAGTTTCTCCATTTACATCACGGACTTCATAGGAGAAGCTTGCTGTATCAACGCTTTGGAAGCCGTCTCTGCCTCTTAAGCTAGTGAACTCGGTGAGGAGATTGTTATCGGAAAGGTTGATTGCTGTATCGCGGTCAGCAAATTCAGTCTTAATGGCACCGTCTGCAGTGACGAGGAAGAGCTGTGCGCCTCTGTTGGCTTTAAGTAAGCTCTCGACTCTAACGAGACTTTCGTCATCCAAGCAGACGCTTACGGTAAACTCCACCTTCTTAATACGGTCGTTATCGAAATCATTGATTTGGACATCAAGGTTGCCGAAAGCGAGGGTATTTCCACCTGATGCGAACTGAATAGAGTTACCACTCGCGGTCCATGGGATATTTTCACCATCAGGAGCATCCCAGATGACGCCAATTGAGAATTGACCTGACAGCCCGTCGGGACCGGAATTACCGAATTTTCCGCCGATGGTTCCGTTCTGGAGGCTTCCGGTTCCAAAGAGAGGGTTTCCAGGAGAGCTTGTCACTTGGAGGTTTTCCAAGTCGAAGCATTCAAGATCCAAGTCCTGCGCAAAAGCGAAGTTGGCTGATGTGATGAGAAGTGCCGCAGCACCGAGGGTGTTTTTCATAAGGGGTAATGATTAAGGTGATGCGCACAGTGAGAACCCGTGCGACAGCGCACTTTTGATTGTGTTCACCGAATTGTCAAAAAAGATGCTGTATTTTTTAAAAGTCACTTTGTGGGAAAGGGCGGGGAGAGGCTGAATGTTAGATAGAGATCTATATTTTGTATTGTTTTTGAGCTGTAAGCTTTGTTTTAATTTTTAGTAAACATTTCTAATATTCTTAATTTTTTAATAATTAAGTAAAGTTAACGAGGTTTACAAAAAATTACTTAAGGCTGAAGTATTTCGGTAGCGCTTCCCCTTGAATCGCTTGTAAGGGCGTTCTTTTTCGGATGTCTGGAGACAAAAGAAGCGCTCTTGTGAAAAGAGCGCTTCTTGGAGAAAATGGGGGTCTTTTAGCTTAGTCCTTCTTCGCTGCTTTCTTGGCCCCTTTTTTAGCAGCTTTCTTTGCTGCAAACTCAAATCCAATTTTCGCAGTCTCGGGATCAAGGGTGAGATGGGCAGAGAAAGCGCGCTTGGTGCGCTTACTCACAAAACCATTGAGGAGAGGGGTCTTGCCTTTGGTGAAGAGTTCCTCGACCTCACTTGCGCTGAGTTCCTTCTGAAGAATGGTTTTTCCTAGGCGGAAGCCATCGGGGTTTTCTTTGCTAACAAGATCTGGCACGAGGAAGGCTTTTTCTGTCTCGTAGAGCTTCGCCTTCTTTCCGTTGGTGAGGGTGACTTCCTTCAGGAGTTGGTCTTCGGTGAGGTCCGCAGCGGTCTCAAGATCGGAGTCAAAGACGAAATTGGTCTTCCACTTTCCTTTTTTGCCAGTCTTGGAAACGACTTGCATCAGTTCAAGCGCAGCGTCGAATGGCCTATTGAAGCGTGAGACAAAGCCACCGCGCTCTTCAAGAAGCTTGGTGGTGAAGAGGGTGATTGCTTCTTCCTCGGTGATGCGACGACCTGCGATGTATTTTGAAATGCGGAAGGTGCATTCAAGCTCGCGGCATTCGTAGGTCGCGTCAGTTTGCTTGAGATCCTTCGCTTCGCAGTTCGGGCAAGCGCACTTGAGGTCTGGGAAGGGTTTTGAAATGGCGGTATCGTAGTGCTTTCGCGCTTTCTGGACGGCGTCCTCGGTGAATTGCGCGATCTCGGACATGAAGGTTGCTCGATCGAGCTTGCCTTGCTCCATGCTGCGGAGTTTCGCTTCCCAGTCTCCGGTCATGGAGGGAGAGGTGAGGGACTTGATGTCCATGTCTTCGAGAAGGTCGATGAGGCGCACGCCATTTCCAGTGGCGATGAGTTCACGGCCGTCACGGGTGATGTATTTTTGGCGAATGAGACCTTCAATGGTCGCTGCACGAGTCGCGGGAGTGCCGAGTCCGCGTTCGGACATGGCCTCGCGGAGTTCCTCGTCTTCGACGAGTTTTCCTGCGCCCTCCATCGCGGAGAGGAGAGTGGATTCCGTGTAGCGGGCGGGGGGATTGGTTTCCTTCTCGAGCATCTCGATGGTGACCGCCTTGGCGTCTTCACCTTCTTGCACGACGCAGAGTTCGTCTTTGCCTGCGCCGACGCCGGGTTTGCGTCCATAGACGGCAAGCCAGCCGGGGGTGACGAGTATTTTACCATCGGTGCGGAAGTTGTCCTCTTCTGATCCGTGATCGATGGTGGTGGTGCGCTTGGTGACCTCGAACTCGGCGTG
>JALZWA010000305.1 GCA_023299815.1 Akkermansiaceae bacterium | reverse complement strand
ATCGGCACGATATCGCTTTCCCTGGTAAGTGAATTCCCCACTATGACAGGCGGCACAGGAGAACCCACCCAATGACATATCCAGAAAACCAAAATCTTGTTTTTTAATCACAAAACCACTGGGCACTTCTTCCCGCGGCCCTCCTCCCATCATGAAGCCATATTCACCAAGGAGCTTGAGCATGGAATCACCCGACTTATTCTCGAGACCGTGTAACACAGCCAAAGGTGCTACGGCATTCCCCTGAGACAGCTCTCTGAACGTAGCTGTATGATTTGATCGAGCCCCGCGATTGATCGAGGTTTGTTTGAGACCAGTATCTAAATTCGTAAATCCAGCTGTATTTTGACCCCAGAGAGAACCTATCCATAGAATAGATAAGCTAATCGCATTTTTCATATTTTGCAGAGTGCTCAAACTCCCTGTATTTTAGAAAGCACAAAGTAAGGTTTAGGGAAATCTCCTACTCAAGATTTCAGCCCCGACCCCACTCATTAAAAAAGACAGTCGTCTTCCCCTAGAATCTGCACCTCAGTGTCGAGCTCGACTCCCCTTTCGGCTTTCGCCTTTGCTTTGATCTGGTCAATCAGGCGGAGCATATCGGAGGCGGTCGCTTTGCCACGATTCACGATAAAGTTACCGTGCTCAGCGGAGACTTCTGCTTTTCCGACGCCGGTCTCTTTTAAGCCGAGCTCGTCGATGAGTTGGCCTGCGCCCATCACCTCAGGATTTTTAAAGGTGCACCCGGCACTGGCCGCCTTCGGTTGGGTCGTGTTCCGGTGGTGGCGTGATTCGCCGAGAAGTTCTTGGATGCTTTCAGCACTCGCGGGACTTCCTTTGAAGGTCGCTGCCAGCGCGTAGTTACGGCGGAGTTCTGGGACGCTGCGGTAGGAGGCTTCGATCTCGTCGCGGTTGCGCGTGCGGATCTTTCCATCTTCATCGAGGAAGGTGACACTCACCACTTGATCAAAGGTTTCCACGCGCATCGCTCCGGCATTCATGCGGAGACCGCCGCCAACATTCCCGGGGATGCCTTCCATCCACTCAAAGCCGCCAATGCCATGCTCACGCGCGACGCTGGAGAGTTTTTTGAAACGAGCACCTGCACCGGCGGTGATCGTGTCACCCTCTGCTGTGACTTCACTAAAGACGCCGCCTTTGGGATGAATGACGGCGCCTCGGATGCCGCCATCGCGCACAAGAAGGTTCGAGCCACGCCCCACCACTCGCACGGGAATTCCGCGGGCTTTGCAATAAATGACGGCATCGGCAAAACTCTCGAAAGTGCTGGGCTCGATCCAAAACTGCGCCGGCCCGCCCACGCGAATCGTGGTGTGCTTCGCCATCGGCTCGTAGAGACGGATCGTCTCGACGCCGGAATCAGCGACGATCTCATCGAGCGTCTTAAGATCGGCGATGAGTTTGTTCCCAGCTTCGTGGACATTGCCAGCGCCGAGGGTCAGGAAAAGGTCGTCATATTTCAGCGCATTCCCCACCACGTGATGCACGGTGGAGAGATTAGGAAGGTAGACAGCCTTAGTGTCGCCATTCGCATGGATCGCATCGACGATGGTCTGGCCACTGATGCCCTCGATCGGATCTTCACTCGCGGCATAAACCGAGGTAACAAAGACGAGATCCGCTGCCTGAAGAGCCTTGCCGAAGTCATCCGCCAGCTTCTGTGTCCGGCTGTAGCGGTGCGGCTGGAAGAGAACTACGACGCGCCCACGGTCATAAGTGCGCGCGGTCTGCAGCGTCGCCGCGACTTCAGTGGGGTGATGACCGTAGTCATCCACGATGCGACAGCGCTTGGTGAGATATTTCGTCTCAAAGCGACGTTTCGCCCCGGCGAAGGAGCCGAGAGCGCGCGCGATTTTTTGAAAATCCACTCCACAAAGATGCCCGATGGCGATCGCTCCGAGCGAATTCAAGACATTGTGCCGACCCGCGATCCCGAGCTGAACGCGCCCGAATTCTTTGCCTTTAAAATGAACCGTAAAGCTGGTCGTCCCGATCTGCTCGGAGATATCCGAGGCCGTCCAATCTGCATCGCTCCAGCCGTAGGAAATGCTATTTTCACGTGAGCGGCAAAGACCCGTCGCCTCCTCGCACTCGCTGCAATAAACCACCGAACCAGAAGTCTGATCAAGGAGGGTGGTGAAGACCTCGCGAATCTGCTCGATGCCACGGGTGTAGAAATCGAGATGCTCTTCCTCGACATTCAGCACGATGGTGTGCTTCGTCTTGTAGAGTGCCAGGGTGCCATCGGATTCATCGCCCTCCGCCACGAGATATTCGCCCTCTTCATTCCACTCCGCATTGCTGCCGAGCACCGGAATTTCCGCGCCCACGTAGTGGCAGGGAGTGAGGTCGCCTTTTCGTAAAATATGCGCTACCATCGAGGAAGTGGTCGTTTTCCCATGCGTCCCTGAAACCACGACACCGGACTTAGTCTGGAGAATCGCTGCGAGGCATTCGGCACGCCGAAAAGTGGCCGTCTTATTGCAGTAAGCCGCCGCCAGCGCGGGGTTCGTGTCCCTGATTGCGGAAGAGTAAACGACGACCTCGCAATCACGCACCGCCTCAGCAGTCTGCGGGGTGGAGAACTGAAGCCCGCGCTCACGCAGGCGCTCGGTCTCGCCAGATGTCACCCTATCAGACCCGCTGACCTGGTGGCCCATTTCTAATAAGAGCCGCGCCAGTCCACTCATCCCCGATCCAGCCACCCCAATGAGGTGGATCTTCATGGGCTTCTCGCGGTCTAACAGGCGTTTGCTAAATTCTTCAATCTTCATCCTTCGATCACATTGGCGATTTGAGCTGCGGCATCAGGCACGGCGAGCGCGGTCATGGAGACTGACATTTTAGAAATGGTCTCATCATTGAGACCCGCGAACATTTCTCTCACCGTCTCAGCGCTGAGTTCATTCTGCTGCTTCAGCACCGCAGCACCGGCTTCTTCATATACGACCGCATTCGCGGTCTGGTGGTCATCGGCAGAAAATGGAAATGGCACGAGCAGCGCAGGAAGCCCCGCTCGGCTCAGCTCCGTGAGTGAAGACGCTCCCGAGCGTGCGACACAGAAATCCGAAGCGGCATAGGCGGCCGCCATTTGATCACAAAAAGCGAGCACCTTGTAGCCAACTCGGTTCCCCACTTGCTCCGTGAGGCGATCAAAGTCGCCCTGCCCCGCAAGGTGAATCACCTGCCACTCGGACCCTTCAGATCCGGCCGCTACGATCTCGTTCAGCTTCGACGCCCCCTGGCTCCCGCCCATCACGAGAAGAGTTTTCTTAGTAGGATCGAGCCCGAAGACCGCACAAGCCTCCTCCCGTGACGGAAGATTTTCCAGCTCATCACGCACCGGCGTGCCCGTGATCGCCACTTCCGCATTTGGAAAATGTGACGCTGCTTCCTTCAACCCGAGCAGCACCTTGGTGCACTTCTTCGAGGTGAGCAGATTCGAGCGACCCGGAATCGCATTCGAGTCATGGACGTAAGTCCGCAGACCTTTTTTCGCTCCGGCATAAACGGGAGGAAGCGAAGTGAACCCCCCCATTCCGAGAACGACGTCCGCCTTTTCCCGCGTCACGATCGTGCCGCAGTGCGAGATCGTTTTCAAGAGACGCCAGAGGAAAGGAACCATCTTGGGCGAAAGCGTGGGTGGTTTGGCGATCGCATTGACCGTCTCGAAGCGTAATTCGGTGTATTTTTTCGACGCTTGCGCATCCACCTTCTTCTCGGAAATCAGAAGGAGAACCTTGTGACCACGAGATTTGAGTTCTTGAGCGACAGCGATTCCAGGGAAGAGATGACCGCCGGTTCCTCCACAGGCGATGATGACGTTGAGTGACTTAGACACAATAAATATAAGGGGGATCGGAGCTGAAAGACGGCAATCTTCTCAGCGAAGGAGAGTTTTTCCTCTTTCCCAGCGATTTTGGCAAGAATTTGCACGTCTATCTCTCCAGTCTTTGCGATATTGAGCCACTAAATTCCTTGCAAAAGCGGACAATTACTCGTAACACGCGCGCCCCTCCGCTTAGCCGCTTTATAAACAACGAGAGATCGCAGAGGGACCACAGCGGCAGTTTTTCAACCACAGCGCTTACGTGCTTTAACGTAAGACCAAATACAAAATGATTAACGAACTCGTTAAAGAAATGGTCGAGGCTGGTGTCCACTACGGTCACCAGACCAAGAAATGGAATCCGAAGATGAAGCCTTACCTTATGAAGAATAAGGGTGGTATCTACATCATCGACCTCGAAAAAACCGTCCAGTGCCTCGATAAGGCTACTGACTTCCTTGCAGGACTTTCCTCCAAGGGCAAAAAAATCCTCTTCGTCGGTTGTAAGCGCCAGGCTCAAGAAGCGGTCAAAGAAGCTGCTGAAGCGACTGGTCAACTCTACGTCAACCACCGCTGGCTCGGTGGCACCATGACAAACCTTGAGACTATCCGTAAGTCGGTGGCTCGCATGAAGTATCTTGAGGAAATCGAGCGTGCTCCAGAATACAAGCTCATGTCTAAGAAGGAACTCTCCGCGCTCAACCGTGAGAAGGAGAAGCTTCGCCGTAACCTCCACGGAGTGCGGAACATGGAGAAGCAGCCTGACGCTCTCGTCGTTGTCGACGTTGCTAAGGAGTCCATCGCAGTCGCTGAGGCCAAGCGCCTCAACATCCCTGTTGTCGGCATCGTCGACACCAATGGAGACCCTTCCAAGATTGCTTTCCCGATCCCAGGTAACGACGACGCAATGCGCTCCATCCGCATCGTCCTCCAGCACCTTGTCGACGGCATCGTCGGTGGCGCTAAGAAGTAAATTTTCTCACAAAGACACAGATTATGATTACTGCAGCTCTTGTAAAAGAACTTCGTGAGTCCACTGGCGTGGGCATGATGGAGTGTAAGAACGCACTGAAGGAAACCGAAGGTGACCTCGAGGCAGCCTCCAAGCTTCTCCGCGAGCGCGGACAGGCTAAGGCCGTCAAGAAGGCTGGACGTGACGCCAATGAAGGTGTCATTGCCGCCAAGCTTGATGAAGCTGGAAAGATCGGAACACTTCTTGAACTCAACTGCGAGACTGACTTCGTCGCTAAGAACGACAACTTTCAGGCTTTCGTAGCCGAGGTTCTCGACACGGTCTCCGCAGCTGGAGCTGATAGCCCAGAAGCAGCTGCCGCCCTTCCAAAGGGAGAAGGCACGCTCGACGAGTTCGTCAAAACCAAGGTTCTCGAAATGGGGGAAAACCTCCAGCTCCGCCGCGTCACTCGTTTCGAGGTCGCTGGTGAAGGTGCTATCGCCTCCTATATCCACATGGGTGGAAAAGTGGGCGTCCTCATCGAGGTTGGTGCTGAGAAAGCTGAGTCCGTCGCTAGTGAAGGCTTCCGCGATCTCGTGAAAGACCTCACTCTCCACATCGCTGCTTCCGCTCCTGCGGGACTTGGCCGTGACGACATCCCTGCTGAGCTTATCGAAGCAGAAAAGGACATCTTCCGTAAGCAGATGGAGAACGAAAACAAGCCAGCCAACATTATCGAAAAGATCATCGACGGCAAGATTGGCAAGTTCTACTCCGAGCGCTGCCTTCTTGAGCAAGGCTTCATCAAAGATCCCGACAGCTCCATCAAGGCCCTCCTTGAAGCAAAGTCTAAGGACCTTGGTGACACCCTCACGATCCGCCGCTTCGTCCGCTACGGACTGGGTGAGTAAAGCTGAGTTTTAGCAAACTTTCAAAACGGCCATCCTTGAAAAAGGGTGGCCGTTTTTTTGTTTGGGGACGGAAGACGGTGGTGATCGGAGGCCCAACGGGCTAAAACTCCTCAGCCTAGGTTGGACCTCTGGCAAATTCATGGGCAAGCCATTGAGCCCGCTGCGAGTATCATCAGCCCGCAGCCTCTTGTTCCAGCTGCGTCACCGACGCACAGCCATCGGGTGCCAGACCTCACAATCGACCTACACTGACTCGGCCCGTATCTCTACGCGGTCCTTATTCCTAGGCCTGCGCTGCGCTCCGACCTAGGCTAAGGAGTTTCCGCCCGTTAGGCCCACTGAACTTCGAAACCCACTCACTTTTCCTTTCAGAATCAAGGGGACTCCCCTCTTAATCTAGTGATAAGAAACTCTACGACCGCAGCAATGAAAGTGGGGACAAAGATGGAGCCGCCTATCGTGTAAACGATTTCCGACTTCGTTAGATAAGAGAAGACTTCCGGTTCACTAACGTAGAGCCCTCCAAAAATGCTAGAGCAGAAAGTGAGAGTTCTCAGAGTTTTCTCCGGCCGCCCGTTGATGAGAAACCATAGCGTGCCAATGATGATCGAGAGCATGAGAACCCCTCCTGCCCCGTAGCCCGCATGTGGGATGGCCAAGCCAAGACCGAAACCAGTCAAAGAAGAGAGCACGAGCCCTCTTCTCAGATGATGATCAACCTCTGCCATATTTTTAGGGTTTTCTACATCCCCCGCAAGCCCATGCGGATGATCTCCCCACTGTCGGCTGCTGGATTTTCCTTAATCGCCTTATCCACAGACTTCCTCGCATCGGCCTGCTTAAAGCCTAGCGCCATGAGCCCCATCTCGGCATCGCGGGCGGCGTCCGTCCGGTCCGTGTTCTGCTCCCAAGTCTGGGCCACTCCGACCTTATCCTTCAATTCTAGGATGATGCGCTCCGCCGTCTTCTTCCCAATCCCCTTAATCTTCGCCATCGCAGTGGCATCACCACTCACAACGACTTGCTTAAAGTGCTCCACCGGCATGCCGCTCAGAACCGCCATCGCGATGGAAGGACCGATCCCGCTCACGCGATCGATCAGCAGCAGAAAAACATCCCGCTCTTCATCACTGACAAAACCATATAATGTGAGCGAGTTCTCACGAACATGCTGATAGGTCCGAAGATCGATTTGTGATCCCTCGACAGGGTTCAATCTATCGTAAGTCGACATCGGAACCAGGGTCTGGTAGCCCACTCCCCCGCATCCCACCACGACCCGACCGGGCAGGGCTTCCCAAACTTCACCTTTCAGACGAGTAATCATTCCATGAAAATTAAGAAGTTCGGCGCGATCCCTCAAGACTCTTTACCTTTAAAGTTAGGGACATGAGCCTGAGTCATTAACATTTCCTTAAATTAAAGCTTGCGAGCCTTTTAAAAAAATGTCGTTATGTGAGACTTTTCGGTCGCTTTTGCGGCATTTTTGAGCTATATTCATGTCGTTATGGCAACTACTAAAAGAACACGTTTCTCTCGTCGGCTCCCTGATCATGTCACCGATGAAATCGTCAACGTGCTCGGCGGAAATGATAAACTCTTTGGATTCAATGAGCTCTTCGAAGACGTCTATGAGCGTCTTAAGACTCGCAATGCAGTGAGCGGTGGAGAAGAGATGCTTCGCCTTCGCGCATACGAAAAACTTCAAAACCTTGTCACTCGCGGTCTCGTAGAGAAAGACGGCAAGGAATACCGCGGTCTTGATCGGATCGAGGAAGCGCACAGCGACAACATCGCTAAGCAAGAAGCTTAATTTCCAGATCTGGCGGAATTCGCCAGAAAAGTGTTGGTTTTACCAACGACAAACTTTTAATTGCCCACGTTCACAAGACGTGGGCAATTTTCTTTTCCAAATGGCTGATTTAGACCAGTCTCTCACCAGTTCCGAATCACTCGACTCATGCTCTCCGATTACACCCCCGTCATTTTCCAGACTATCGTCGCGATTGGCTTCGCCGCTATCGCTCTCGGTCTCAGTGTCCTTCTCGGTAAAAAGGGTCGTGATTCCAAGATGAAGAACACGCCCTACGAGTGCGGTATGCTTCCCATCGGCGAGGGCGCTCCTCGCTTCAGTGTGAAGTTCTACTTGGTGGCGATGCTCTTCGTTATCTTCGATATCGAAGTAGTCTTCTCCTACCCCTGGGCACTTACTTTCAAGGATTCAATCAAGGAAGGCGCCATGGTTCTCTGGAGCTTTGCTAGCTTCGCTGGGATCCTCGCCATCGCCTACGTCTACGCGCTTAAAAAAGGCGCCTTCGACTGGAAGTCCTAAACTTTATCTCGCATGATCGACCACCTTCTTTTCTATAAGCTCAAGCCGGAGGTGGATGAGAACACACTTGAGGACATGATCCGCATGTCGCGGAGTCTCCTTCTTAAAATTCCTGTCGTGCTGACCGTCCGCTCTGGACGCACCATCGATCCTGCTTCTGATTGGCCATTCTACATTCTTTTGGAATTCGACTCGCTCGATAAGAAGCGCATCTTCCAAGATGATCCGAACTACCTCAAGTTTCTGAAGGTCATCGTGGATCCAAACACGAGCCAAGGCTACACCGTAGACTACGAGACCGATCCCTCGAAAGATCTTAAGTATTCTTAGTCACCTCGTTTTTGAGACGCTCGCGCGCGTCCTTCTCTCCCCTCTCCAGCGCATCTCGCTGGCCTGAATAAGCAGGATCAAAGCGGATCTCCTGATAAAGCGGAATGAGCTCAGGCGCTTTCTCGCGCAGCCACTCCGCAAGCGGGAGCGATGACGGCCTCGGCCCTACCCGCTTCGCGAGCCAGGTTTCAAAATCAGCCAGCGGGTTCTCGCTCCGGCTGCGCGCACGCCAGCTTCCGATCGCCTCTTCTGTATGGCCTCCCTTGGTCTTCCAGAGACTCCAGACGACACGAATGAGGATGAAAAGAAGTGCTCCCACCAGCAGCAGCTTCACCACAAAAGAGACCACTTTTCCAGAGAACCACACGATCGTGTCTGCGAGCGAAGTCTGCCACCAATCCGAAAAATCCTGAAGCCAGCCGCCCCCTTCACTGCTCGGGAGCCAGCTCGAGGGAGTGAGATCAACATCCACCCACTCGCCACCCCGGCACCGCCAGACGGGCTTTCCCACCCCGGCCTCATTGGTCCAAGTCCCGCCAAAATAAGCCTGTGTCCAAGCGTGGGCATGCTTCCCTCGGAGGAGGAACTCTCCTGGACTGCTTCCTTTTTCATACACCACGTAACCGATGGCATAGCGGGTAGGAATTCCGGCCCTCCGCAGAAGGAGCGCCGACGCACTGGCGAAATATTCGCAATGCCCCCCTTTCATGTCTTTGAGAAAATGGGTGACGGGAGGAAGCCTCGGATTCGGATCGAGCTCAAGTGAGTAGCTGTAATTCTGCTCAAAATCTGCCTGCATCATGCGCAGCAGGACTTCCTGCTCACGCCGATCATTCTCACGCGCTGACCACTCAAATTTATGGGTGGACCCCCGTGACCCCATAACTCTCTTTGGCAGATCTTCCACTCCCAGCGTCTTCCAGTAGGCGCTGAGACCATCGAACTCCCATAGCGGAATCTCGAGATCGCGAATGGAGGGATCGAGATCTATTGAGGACAGTTCATCCTGAGAACCGGATTCAATATCAATGCTGAGGGCTCCATGATCAGGATCACTCAGCCGGGTGCTCCCCTGCCAGTTTGCATCGATCCCTTGAGTCGCGACGCGATCAAAGCGCAGGACATTTCGCGGAAGCGGGATCAAGCTTTCGTCAGAGACAAGCCCGACCACTCGGCTTTGATGAGAGGCCTCTTTTTCAAAGAATTCTGGCTCATAGATGAAGCTTTTCTCCTTTTGATAAAGCGACTCAAATCCCCCTCCTACATCGCGCTTGGAGTCACCTTTTTCGACCCACTTACGGAGGCGGTTCCTCGCCTGCCAATAGCTCTTAACCCTGAAATTACTGCGCTCGCTCTTGGGGTCATCGTAGACCGCGAGACAGAGCCTGCGTGGCACCGCCCCTTCTTTTTGAAAATAGCGCCAGTCGATTGTAGGGCTCAGCTGAAGCTTGCCCACCTGACCAAGCTGAGTGCGGGTCTCACGCGCCGAAGCGAGTTCGTTATCCTGCATCGAGCGATCAGCCCCCAAGCGATCATAGAGATAGATGGCTACCCAAGAAAAGAATCCCGCGAGAAGCACCGCACTGACGTAACTCAGCGCCCAAGCGAGCGGCCTCTTCCTCTCCCCGGACATGAAATAAAGCCCGATCCCGAAGAGGAAAATCACCCCTAGCCCATAGCTCTGTCGACTCGGCGAAACGAGACCTGCTGAGACTAAAATAATACCAAGATAAGGAAATCCGATCTGCGCAGGATAGAGTCGCACAAGTCGACCTACCTCACGATCAAGTTTAATTTTTCGCCGCGCAAAGTAGGAAAAGGAGGTCAGTGGCACGCCTCGATTCGCCGCATATTGCTGAGCCAAACCCAGAGGCATGAAGATAAAAGGAAGCCACGAAAGAAGTTCCAGCGAGGCCGCCGCGGTTCGCTCGTCATCCGAGGATAAAAACCTCACCGCCACGATCACCAGAATGACCATGCAGAGCTGCCACGCACGCACGAAGCCCTTCTCCCCAAAGTTCCAGCGCAGCGAAGTCCAGTGACGTGCTTCAAAGACCACCGCTCCCAGCAGGCCCACGAAGGGATAATTCCCCATCGCCCCCCAAAAGAGGAACGCCACTCCCAGCAGGAGCCGGGGAGGCGCTTTGAGCATCACTTCTTCCTCTCTCATATTGCCGTCAGTAAATCTTTCTCCACCTGATCCCAGCGCAGCCAGAAAACTCCCTCAGCATCATCCGGTGCCTCACCCACGCCGATGACATAAAGGTGCACCTTCAGCCCACTGCGACGGAGCGCTTTGACAAAGTCACGTCGCGCCTCACTCCAGCCGCTGAGAACCACGACACAGGCCGTCATTTCCACCGCGTAGCGAAGAACCAGCTCGCTCAGCGGCTCGTAGCCCCCCCCCTCGCTTCCCTCGACACGAGCCAGCACCTCCATCAATTCCTCTGCTCGCGCGACACCTCGCCCTGCAGTGAAAGCCACTGGCGAATCCCTAACAAACATGAGATCCAGCAAACAAGACTGACGGTCCATCGTGGAGACAAAGCTCGCTGCCACCGAGACCGCTTCTTCAAAAAGCTCCGGCCCGCTGTCATCCAGCGAGCTGTCCAGCACCAGCCCGTAGCGCGGGAAGCGCGCCTCCTCGAACTCCCTCACAATCGGCTCACCCGTCCGTGCCCAAGCCTTCCAGTCGATCCGCCGCAGCGAATCACCCGGGTGATACTCGCGCAGGCCCAAGAACTCTCCACCCTCGCCGCGAATATCAGAAGCGGTCTCGCCCCCTACCTTCAGCTCCGACTGACCATCAAGATGAAACTCCGGTAGCCGATAGCGCTTCGGCAGCACCAAGATCTCATCCTTTTCACCCCACGCCTTTCGGAAGCGCTGAAAAAAACCCAAAGGGTCAGGTAGAACAACCCGCAGATCATCCAGCTCAAGAACTCCACGCCGATTCGGCACCAGCGCCATGCGCGTGCTGACCGAATCTCCCGGGGCGAGATCAAGCGCTTCCGAGCGACCCAACGACTTCCACTTTCCACCCCGATCCGTGAGCCACTTCCAGCGATAGAAGGCGAAAAATCGGTCAAAAGGATTCCGCCGATCCTCGTCCGGCTCTCTTAGATTAAGAAACTCCCACTCCGTCGGGCGCGGGTCATCGCCGGAATCTTTTAAATGAAAGCCCCGCAAGAAGCCCCGGCCCGCATTGGTCGCCGTCACCGAATACCGCAGCTCCTCACCCACCAATCCGGTCAGCGCTATCTCACGGGAAATAGCGACCCGCGCGCGCCGCAGAAAGGCCCAGAGCAAGGCCATGCACAGCGTCCCAAAAAGCAGCGCAGAGAGGAGCACCGTGTTGCTCTCCTTCAGATTCGCTCCCACCATCGAACTCAGCACGAGCAGCCCCATCACCAGCCATCCCAGCGGAGTGATCCGCCTTTTCACAAAGAAGCCCACCGCACTCCCGTGCCGGTAGTTCCTAAACACCCAGCGGTAGAAAGTTCGATTCGCCAGATTTTCCTCCATCACACTAAGAAACCATAGACCTCAGAAGAGTGCAAGATCACACCGGAACATCGACCGACGCAATCACCTCCGCCACCACGTCCCGACCACTCTGGCCCGCATAAGCCGCATCCGCTTCCAACACGAGACGATGCGCCACCACATCTGCCGCCAGCGCTTGAATCGTCTCCGGCACCACAAAATCGCCGCCATTGAAAAGCGTCACCGCCTGTGAAATCCGCAGCAAGCTCAGCGAAGCCCGGGGACTCGCAGCCAGCTTCACCTCCGCTCGCTCACGGGTCGCCGCCACCAGTCTCACGATGTATTCCTGCAAATCTCGCGTGATGCGCACCTGCTTCACCGCCTCACGCAGCGCCAAGACCTCATCCCGCGTAGCCACCGGAGTCAGCGACTCCAGCGGATGCTGCTGGCTCTGAGCCTCCAGAATCGCAAGCTCATCGCTAATCGAGACATAACCCAGCGAGCGCTTCATCGCGAAACGATCCATCTGCGCCTCCGGCAGCGGATAAGTCCCCCGAAGCTCCACCGGATTCTGCGTCGCGATCACGAAGAAAAGGTCGCCCAAATTGTGCTGCTTCCCCTCGATCGTAGCCTGCCCCTCCGCCATCGCCTCCAGCAGCGCACTCTGAGTCCGCGGCGAAGCGCGGTTGATTTCATCCGCCAGCAGAATGTCGGTAAAAATGGCCCCTTTGTGAAATTCAAAACTCGAAGTCCGAGTGTCCAAGACGCTCACCCCCAAGATATCCGAGGGCAAAAGATCGGGGGTAAATTGAATCCTCTGAAACTCAGTCTCCCCGATCGAAGCGGCGATCGCTTTCGCCAGCGTCGTCTTCCCTGTCCCTGGCGAATCCTCCAGCAAGACATGGCCGCCGGCCATCATCGTCGCCAGAACCCGCCGCACCGTCTCGGCTTGACCGAGCATCACCTTTTGAATCGAGGCCTCCAAACGAGAGGCTATTTCCATCGCACCACTGATCATTGATTATTTTTCCTCCCGCTTTTCATCCCAAGCATCCCAGACAGGACGCGCCACCTCTTCATGCCAGTCAAAGAGCGCCTTTAGCGAAGCATGATCAGCCTCACTCAGTTCCTTCTTCAGCTTCAACAAAGCCGTCGCATTCCGCATGCGCTTACCCCGGTTTGTCGCGAGCCACAGCTCGACATCGATCAGCACCCGCGGCCCCTTATCGGTCTCCGCAAAAATCATCAGCGGGCAGTGCATCTCCAGCCCACGCCCACCATCCACCATCATGCTCACCGCTCGAAAAGGTCCCTCGCTTTTTGAATCGATGATCTCATCTTCTACCACCCCAGCCCGCGCGCCCTTCATGCCCGACGACAGATCACGGAAAGTCTTCGAGCCCTTTTCAGGAATCTCCACCATCCCTGACTTCGCGAGGAGAAGCTGCATCTTCGCACCCTTCAGCGTCTCACGCCATTCCTTCACCCCTGCCAGAGCAGCCCCTTTCTCTGGAGCCTCCTTACCAGAAACAAAGGTGCCCACCTCCAGGAGAAGATCCTTCCCTGAATTCTCTTTCATCTCCTTCTCCTCCGCAGCGTAGAACTCATTGAGCGCTTCTGCCTCCCTCGCCATCGAATCCTGCACATCGATTTCATTCGGCATAAATGACCAACCCTCTTTCACCTTCCGCATCCACACAGGGCTCAATTCAGACTGCCACTCGCCTGGAAGATTCACCTTCAGAATCCCCAGCGCGAGATCGCCCTCGATCTTCACCTTCGCCACCGTGAACTCCGCCTCATTCTTCTTCTTGAAAATGTCATTCCACCACTTCGCCGTGCTTTGATAGCGCGCATCTGGGCTTCCAGCAGCCTCAGCAACCTCCGCATCATCTCCCTCCTTCGGAGCAGGATCCCGATAAAGCAAGCGCACGAGCTGCGGATAAGACCGGTCTCCCAGATCCTTCGCCACCAGCTTCATCAGTTCATCCGGTGACTCGACGCGACGCGGCTTATTTTCCTTTTCAAAAAGTGTCGTCAACTGAGAACTAAATTCCTCATCCCGCCAATTCATCTCCTGCTGGTGCGCATTAAAATGTGCGCTCGAATTCTCGTTCGCATGAGAAAAGAAAGTCGGCATCTTCACCCGCCAACCTGCACCGTGATTCTCGAGATAGAAGCGAATCACCTGATTGCGCTGCCTCCGCAAGCTCGTCTCATAAGGCGCGATAAAGCCCATCAGCACCGAGGTCTCAGCATCATCATCGTCTGTCGCCACCTCCAAGCGAATCACATTAGAGTCCGTCAGAAGCCGCCAGACCTTGCGCTCATCCTTCCCCTCGAGGCCTTCCTTTGCCACCTCCATCACCCGTTCCCAGTCGTAGTCATCCGCCACGCTGCGCTCCAGCACCCCCTGCCAGATCAGCATCTCTAACTCCTTCTTCTCAGACACCGCCTTCATGAAGTGCCGCAGCGCCTCCTCCGGCTTCGCTTTTTTCAGCGTCTTGGCATCCACCAGACCTCGTAAAGACTTTCGATATTCCTCAAGCGCCGCTTCCCGGAATTCATTCCCCTGACTCACTCGCTCCAGGCCAATCCACTTCTCCAGCTCCTTGGCCCGCGCCACGCGAGCCTCCTCAAAGCCGATCCCCGAATTATCAAAAACTCCATCCCAAGGCGCCACCTTCCAGCCCGTCTCACCCTTCCGCAGACCAAAGCCGAACAAGCGCACATCATCCGGCCCTTTTCTTCCGATCCCGCAAGCGATCACCGCCGCCAGATCGCCATCCACCTTCTCACTGCCTGCCGAAAAGCTCACCTCTTCAAACTCCACCCAACCCCCGATTTCCTCCCAGCGCTTGCCGATCGCCTTCTTCTGGTTCGGTCCCACAAAAGGCGACATCGACAGCTCCTCGTAGCTCTCAAGCTCCCCCTTGCTCTCTTTCGCTTTCCCTAAAAGCCGCAGCACCACCTCCGTGGGTTCCCCTGCTGAGAGACCCAGCGTGGTTGAGAGCAAGATCGCAAGCAGTCGCATAAAAGGAGTTTTGCACCCCTCAACCCATCACACAAGCATGCAAGTCACCCACGAAATCCCCTTGCCGCACTCTCCCCACACCGCTAAAGCGTCCTCCGTGAGAATCTTGACCGGACTTCAGCCCAGCGGCCGCCTCCATGTGGGCAATTACTTCGGCGCCATGAAACCCGCCATTGACGCTCAGGATGAGGGGGATGGCTACTACTTCATCGCCGACTACCACGCCATGACCACCACCGGCGAGGCCTCCGTCCTTCGCGAAAATGTCCGAGGCGTCGCCATCGACTTCCTCGCCTGCGGATTCGACCCCTCACGCGGCGTCTTCTTCAAACAAAGCGCCGTCCCCGCCGTCAACGAGCTCGCCTGGATCCTCTCCACCGTCTGCCCCATGGGACTCTTAGAAAGGTGCCACTCCTATAAGGATAAAATAGCGAAGGGCTTCTCCGCGAACCACGCCCTCTTCGCCTACCCCGCCCTCATGGCGGCTGACATCCTTCTCTACGATTCAAATGTCGTCCCCGTCGGTGAAGATCAAAAACAACACCTCGAGGTCACCCGCGACCTTGTTGGAAAAATCAACGAGCGCTACGGCGATGGCACCCTCGTCATGCCTGAAGCCCGCATCCGCACCGCCACCGCCAAGGTCCCCGGACTCGATGGCGAAAAAATGAGCAAGAGCTACAACAACACCCTCCCCATCTTCGGCGAGGAAAAGCCCCTCCGGAAGCTCATCATGAAGATCCAGACCGACTCCGCCCAAGTCGAAGAACCCAAGCCCACCGAGAACTCCATCATCCTCTCCCTCTACAAACTCTTCGCCAGCGAGTCCGACTACGCCCAAATGGTCTCAGACCACCAAAACGGCGGCTGCGGCTACGGCGACTTCAAGAAGCGCCTCGCAGACGCCTACTGGGACTACTTCGCACCCATGCGCGAAAAGCGAGCCGAGCTCGCCGCCGACCCCGCCCAAGTCGACGCCATCCTAGCCGCTGGCGCAGAAAAGGCGCAAGCCGAAGCCGCCATCGTGCTTGAGCGCGTGCGCAAAGCAGTGGGACTCATCTAAATTGAGATGGACGACCTCCTTGGCATCCTCCTTTCCATCATCATCTGGCCCTTCACTTGGTGGAGAGATCACAATGAGAGTTCGACGCTGGGCCAGACCGAGTTTAATAAATCGACTGAGCGGAGCTGGAAGCGCTTCTCCATCATTGGCGCACTTTTCATCCTGATTCCAACTTTCCTCCTCTGGCTGATCACTCTTCTCAAATAGCTCTGTCTTCTCAAAAAGTCCCACCGGGGCGGCCACTCCTCAGCCTAGGCTGGAGCGAGCGCAGGCCTAGTAATCTCATCACGAGAAAATCCGGAGCAAGCCACTGACACCTCAACGATTACCACCCACCCGCAGCCAGCTTTTTGAGCTCTTCTCACCCTATCTCCTGATCGCTGCTCGGCAAAAAATGATCATCGTCTTGAGACTGAATGGCGCACTTCACGTAGTCTTCGAAGTATTTCTTCCAAGCCCCCACCGCGAGAAGGATCAGACAAGCTTCCGCCAAAGAAAACCCTAAAAGCAAGGAGGTCTTAGGATTGGAGGCAGCCATAAAAACCAACGCGATAAGATCCAGCACCGCTACAAGAGTGGCAGTCCAAGCCGTCACCGAACTCGGCATTCCTTTCATTTTCGATCTCATTTTTGAGCAAAAGCGTTCCGCCCTCGTTTCCCAAGAAGAGAGACTCCTGGGATGGCAAAGACAAGCCAAAGAAAACCCATGATACCAAAGTAGGCCGAATGAGCCTTATCGAATTCAAAATCACCAAACCGCGCTGTCCCATCAGCTTGTAAAAATCCCACATGTGATGATGAACTGACAAAGCTGCCGCTCTCGCCTCTTAACAAAAGAACTCAAGAGAAACAATCCGCGATCCATCCCCCCTCAACCCTAACACCAAAGGTGTTGCGTCCACGCGCGCACAGAGAAGACAGCCGAGACGACTATCCTACGTCCCCCATATTCTAGCAATGCTCTCCGTCAAATGGCTAGGAATTTGGAATGATTATAACTGAGTAATCAAAGCCCCATAACTCTCTTATCAACTCGATCGAAACTGAATTTCACTAGCTGGCAGAAGCTCTGAGGACATTAATCACTCCCATTACTAGGAAAAATACTCCCAGTTTAGTAAGCGCTGGCCATTTATTTACCCCTCCGAAGTAAAGACAAACGAACGCAATTCCAACGGGAAAAAATAGATCTCGTATCTCCACTAACATAATTCTCGGCCAAACGTTCAAACTCTCCGGCGGCTAACTCGAATCACCAAGAACCTCCGTCACCAAAAAGACATTCACAAGCTACAGAAACACCCTGAGAACTCAAGAAGCGAGACTCCTCAATCCCCCAAGACTAAGAATTGCGACGCTCCTCCCGCGACCCTACAGTGCCCCAGTGAGCGATGAGGTCTTCCTGAAAATCCGTGGCCTTGAGGAGAGCCTCGGCTCGCCTGCAAGCCCTCTTCATTTAGACTCAAACCCTCAACAGGGTCGCTACAGTTTCGATCATCATTTTTATGCGCTCTCTACTCATTTCTCTGTTAGCTTGCTTCCCTCTTGCTTTAGCAGCAAATCCCAAAATCAAGTTCGGTGACACCATCTCAACGGACCACCTCCGTGGTGGAATCACCGCTGCCACTACTTATTTTGAAGCGGCTCCCGGTCATCGTTTTAAACCTCTCGCGCGTCCTCACCGCAGTTGGCTTGATGCGACCGCACGACTCAAGCTCACCGCCTCTCAAGAGGATGAAATTGTTCACTTCATCCGCGTAGCTACTGGATATCGTCACACCCGACATCAAGCATTTGTCTTACCTCAACAGCAGCGCTGGCTTGAGGCCCGCTTCTACGAACTCCGGGGACAAGAAGAGAAGGCTCTCGAGCTCTACTCAGCCGCCACATCTCGATCACCCCGCGAACAAATCGCATATGGCCGACTCCTCTTCCGCTCACAGAAGACTGAAGAAGCCCTCGCTGAATTTCGATCCGTAAGCGACTGGCAGGATTTCCCTCTGGAAGCTCACCTTTTCAATATCGCCGATGATCTCGAGGGCCTCCAAAGCCTGATCGATCTTCTGAGAGAAGAAGTCCCAGCCACCACCTTTCGTCGTTACATTTACCCTCTCGAACTGGACTTGGCATTCCATCTAGGCACGTGGAAAGAAGCCCTCACCCAATCGGAGAGCCTTGGCGAGCAGTGGCACCTCTTCGCACTTTTCCACTACGGTGATCTCCCATACTTCCAAGACAAGCTTCGTTCGCTCGAAAACCTCTCGCTCAACGAACTCCTCCTCTACCCGTCCCTCTGGGTCGGAGAGAAAATCGCGGATCAACTCCTCGGGGGAAAAGGCGACCCTGACACCCGCCTCCGCGCGGCCCTAGCCCTATTGAACACCGGAAATGCTGGAAACCGATGGCTCACTCGCTGGATTCACGCATATCCTCAGGAGGCGACCGATTGGGCTCTCGAGCTCGCTCTCAAAACGAATGCCCTCCGTCCAAGATCGGGGAAGTGGACCAACCCGATCATAGATCACCTCGAAAAGACGGCACTGGATCCAACACGCCCTGACTACTGGGCCCGCATGAACCTCATCGCCAGACTAGATAACTCAGAAGCCCTCTTGGATTTCCTGAAATCTGCACCACTGCGAGACTCGTTTCCAGACCTCGCTGGCAAATCCGCTAATGATCTCCTCGAGTATGAAGCATCGATCTCTTTCTTCCCTGACCAACACGCCCTCACTCTTCACAATGATCCCCTTCTTTGGGTTCTCGTCAACGAACGCAAGAATTTCCCACCCGAGGCCATCCTCTCAGCGCTGAAAGATAACCCCCACTTCCAATCCCTCACTCTCGCGGGAAAAGCAAAATACTACCTCTTCGCGAACCTCCACAAACAGCTCCTAGAGACTCTCATCAGCATTGACTGGTCCTCCGGAAACCATTCCACCCTCGCCCGCTTCGGCCTGACGAGTATTCGGACATACAAACAGCCACAAATAATTATAGAACTGAACGATCAATGGCGCAAAAAATACCTTTCGAGCGCTCTTCTGAAGGACAACATCTACCACAGTCAGAACTGGGCTCGCTCCCTCGCCGATCTCGAATTCACGAACGAACACCTCAGAGAAATTCTCCAGCGAGCGACTGTCCGGCTTGCACAAGACTCCTCTCTGACTCAAGAGGAAATCCTCCGCAAATACTTCCTCTCGATCCGAGGCTGCCAACCCATTCGCCAAGCCGCGCTCCAACTTCTCGGGGAGACTCTACTCCCAAATCCACGCTCGGAAAAAGAGGAGGCTGAAGACTTTTTCCACGACCGCCTTCTAGGCTGCCTTCTCTTCACCGCAGCCTCGACCCCCGATATACTGCGAGCCAATCCAACTCGAAGTAATCGCCGATGGGGCAACGCCGCTGAAAAAGACAAATTTCTAAACCAACTCTTTCCTTCACAGTTCCTTTTCCTGAGTGCCAACAGCTACAGCATTAACCGGAACGGATACTCCACCAACCGCAACTCTAGATTCGACCTCTGTACGGACTCGGAACAACTGAAAGAACTCTCTCGCCACCTCAGCGAAAACATCCAAATCAGCCCTCGCAACCTCGCCTACCACCTCTGCATCCACCACCCAATTTACAAATCAAAAGACAATCCAGTCGGTCTCTTTTTTCAATCTTGGAAAGGACCCGACACACCAGAGTTCACTTTTGTAAAAGCAGCTCGAAAAAATTGGAACCTCAGTGATTTAGCCCAACTCAATCAACTCCTAGAGACCTACCCGCCCTCTTACCTCAAGTCCCGCCTCAAAGCTAAAAACTACTATTTCAGCTATAATAAAAGAGAGGGAGCTCCCTTCGATGAGCAACTCGATCAAAAGGTAAAACTCTTTAAATTTTCGCCACAGCAACCATTCAAAGAAGACCTTGCAAGAGAAGCGGCTGAGGAAGCCATAGAGCGAGAAGATATCGCAGAATTTCTCGATTCCTCAATCTTGAATGGAACCACCTTCCTTGAACTTTCCGACGCTTTGGCCATCTACAAAGACGGCTTTGGCCTCGAGCAACTTGGCCGACTCATCTCCGACTACGGACACAAGCTTTCCAAGTCAGATCCCGATCGAAATTGGAAAGAGGAAGCCATGACCTATCTCGAATCTCTCGACCCCCTCCTCCTCACCGAGATCTCCAACGGCTCATCTCTCCCTCTCTCCAGCATTCTTGCCGGTGATCCAGACTTTGCTGAACGCTACTTCCTATGGGCGCGCCGCGCAGGCCTCTCCTACGTTCGCCGCTGGGGATCTCTTCCCGTGTCTCTTGCTGACAACCCTGATCCTGACATCTCCCTTCGCTGGATTCGCGAAGCTCTTTGCGCAAAAGACACCAGTGGTCTTCCCCTCTCCCCGCTGAGCTTTGCCTCCACTTCGAGTATGTCTAGCTCCGGCACAAAACTCTGGAGCGAACCCGCAAAACTCAACCACCTCACCTACTTCGCCGATTCGCTTCTTCCAGAACTCAGAGCTGATACCCCCCCTCATCTCAAGCTCCTCCTCCTCGCCGCCTCCACCGACCCCAACAAGCACCGCGAAATCCCAAACCATCTGGTATCGACAGCTCAACAACTGCAGTCTAGCCGACAGCTCTCATTTCTGAACGCCAACCTCCAACACCTCCCTGATGGAGCCAAGCGCCTTGCTCATATTCACCGTCTCATTTTCAATGACAAGCGCACCCGCTTCCTGGCAGACATTCATTATCTCTTCTCCTCCGAACAAGGGATGTCTCGATCTGAAATATTCGACCAACTCTGGCACTCGCGAGACCCCTCTGCCCTCGAAGCGGACAAGCTCTACCGACACCAATACGAGATCATCCCTCTCGCTCTCACAGAAGCTTCAGATCAGATCTTTCCTGAAATTGTGACTCGGCTCGCAAACAACCCCATTCAGATCGACAGCCCTCATTTCTGGGGAGATCTCCTCCAAAACTACCGATATGCGGATCCCAAGCGCGTCCGCGAAGTCCTCAATCTTCTCCCTATCGATGATCGCATCCCTCGGATGAAGGCCATGGATAAGAACAGTTACAGTTGGTGGAACAACCTCTCTCTCATTACTTCCTCTGCCTTTTATTCCCAGCACGAGCTGCTCACCAAACAACTCCTCTCAGACTACAAAAAAATCAGCACACCTGAGAACGGACTTCACTACAAAAATCCCCTCGTCAATCAACTCACCAACTCACTGCGTCGCGGGGAACCTGAGCACCTCAAGCTCAATGCTTCACTTACACTCCAGAAAGACGAATCAGTCATCCTTTGCTGGTCTCTCTTCGGTATTGATGAGATCAACGAAAAACCGGTCAACGGAGTCCTCGATGTGAAGACCTCAGCTTTCGACGGGCTCTTCGATCTTCATATTTCAGCGATCACTCCCCAAGGAAACATCACAAACCTCACCCTCCCAAAGGTAACGATTCCAGGTCACACCACTATTCCCTCCGCAAAACTCCCAGCCGGCTCGAAAGTGAGACTGAAGATCAATAAGGCATCACAGAAGGAGACACTCCTGAGTCACACTCAAATCTTTGAGCCTGTCCTTCTCCACACCCACGAAATTAAAACATACGGTTTTAAGAAAAGCCCAACATCAGGCCCCTTCCGTCATCAATCAACTTGGAATGCCTCTCACCTCGCACAGCGCGCCGCAAATATAGAATACTCTGCGCCTCTCCTTGCATGGCCGACCCGTCCAGATCACGATTTTTTATTCACATTCTGGCTCAACCAAGGCAACTCCAGAACGATTTGGAAATTTCTCTTCACCGATGAGGATGGCGTAAAATTGGGAGAAACGACCCTCAAGAATGGAGAAACCGCTCTCCAAAACGTCATCAGCTGGGCTCAATCCACTCCAGTTTGGCAGCAGGCGACCTATCGAATTCCGGCCGCTGCGATTCCCGAAAGCACTCGTAAAATCACCCTGCAACTAGAAGCTGCAGGTGGATTTTTTCAATTCACCAGTCCCAAAACTCACTGGATCCCAACAGACCCGCAGTAGCCGATTTGTGAATGAAATTTTCACAATTATCCCGTCTCCCAATACTTAGAATTGCGACGCTCACAGAGCGGCACTACAGTGAAGTGGTGAAAAAAGAGGTCTTCCTGAAAATCCGCGGGCTTGAAAAAAGCTTCGGCGAGCAGCGCGTGCTGAAGGGGGTCGATCTCGATGTCTACCGAGGCGAAACCCTCATCCTCCTCGGTGGCTCCGGCGGTGGTAAGTCCGTCCTTATGAAGCACATGATCGGCCTGCTCAAACCGGACGCAGGCTCCGTCATTTTCGAGGGAAAAGATCTCGCCGGTCTGAAGGAACGCGAACTCACCTTCGCGCGCCACCGCATCAGCATGATGTTTCAAAGCGGCGCACTTTTTGACTCCCTCACCGTGAAGGAAAATATCGCCTTCCCTCTCCGGGAATCAGGAATCAAGGATAAGGCCGAGATCAGCGAGCGCGTCGCCGAAGCGCTCACCATCGTCAAACTCCCCGGACAGGAGGACAAGATGCCTTCCGAGCTCTCGGGAGGAATGCGCAAGCGCGTCGCCCTTGCCCGCGCCGTGGTAGAGAAACCCTGCTGTGTTCTTTATGATGAACCGCACGCCGGACTCGATCCCGTGACCGCGGACTCCATCGACCACCTCATCAAGGATCTCGAGCTCGATCACGGCATCACAAATATCGTCGTCACCCACGAGATGCGGAGCGTCTTCCGCATCGCCAGCAGGATCGTCTTCATGAAAGAAGGCCGCGTCCACTGGGAAGGGACTGCGGCCGAGTTAAAAAAATCATCCGACCCTCTTCTGAAAAACTTCATCGAGGGAAGATCAGACGAGAGCTGGGATTAGTAGCGCCCGCGCTGATCTCTACGGCCACGATAACCATCATCATAACCACGACCACGATCGTGATAATAGACACGGCGGTCATCATCCTTATGGCGATTTTTAGAGATGCTATAACCAATCAGGCCTACCGCAACTGCGCCGATGATTGCGCCCTCAGGAGAAACTGATTTCACGGTGCGTCCCTGACGATCGTAAGAAGTGGTGCAGCTCACGCCCATGGTTGCGGCGAGAGAGACGGCGGCAAGTTTGGATAAAGAGTTCTTCATGGTAACAATGAGACCCTGAAGCACATAAATTTATTCAAAAGTAAGGCCAACTTTTCTGAACGTAGGATCATCCGTCCCGGTTGTCCTCTCCGCGGATGATGGGCTCGCTTGCGGGCGGGGAGGACAACCGAGACGGATGATCCTACGCTCGCAGCGGAGCACGCAAAGGAGTCGTGGCGCCCTCGCCGCTGCGGACGACATGCTGGGAATTTAACCAACCACGAAACTTACAAAATGAACGAAAATTAAGAGAAAGAGAAAACCTGCGAAGGAAAGGTTTCGTCGATTTCGTAAGTTTCGTGGTTGATCCATTTCTTAGCCACTCACCTTTCGCAATTAAGAAAAAAGACTCATGAGTTCGTCTTCCTCTAATCCCGGCACAAGCGCACTGCCGCCATCGAGGACAGATGCCATCATCGCCTTTTTCTCTTCCTGAAGGGCTAGGATTTTTTCTTCGACGGTTCCCTTCGTAATAAACTTGTAGCTGTTCACCACGCGCGTCTGGCCGATCCGGTGGGCTCGGTCCGTCGCTTGCGCTTCGACAGCCGGGTTCCACCAGGGGTCGAGGTGGATGACGGTATCGGCTGCGGTGAGATTGAGACCCACACCACCTGCTTTAAGAGAGATGAGGAAGACAGGTGCACTGCCCTCTTGGAAGCGGTCGACGACTTCGCCGCGCTTCTTCGTCTGGCCATCGAGATAGCAATAATCCCACCCGCGCCCGAGTAGCATCGGCACGACGCCTTGGAGCAGCTGGACGAACTGACTGAAGACGAGAACGCGATGCCCACCGGCGACGGCTTCTTCGAGGAGGTCCTCAAGCTCATCGAGTTTGATTCCCGCGTCTTTATCTTCGACCTTGATCCCGGGCAAAAGACGGAGGTCGCAGCAAGCTTGGCGGAGACGCAGCAGCGCGGTGAGCGCGACCATGCGCTTCTTACCATCATCCGCGGCGTCCACTTGGCTGCGGCTTTCGACGAGGAGCTGACGGTAGATGCTCGACTGCTTCGGGGTGAGATCACAGTAGCGCACCTGCTCGATGCGAGCGGGAAGATCTTTCGCGACTTCCGTTTTCAAACGACGCAGCACCACCGGCTTAAGTCGGCGCGCAAGACGACGCCCGAGCGCTGGCCCCCCCCCTTTGCGCAGTGGTTTCTCAAAGCGCTCCACGAAGGCCTTACGCGGCCCAAGATAACCCGGCAGGGCGAAGTGCATGATGGACCAGAGATCGAGCAGCGAGTTCTCCACCGGCGTTCCAGAGAGCGCAAAGCGGTGGCGCGCCTTGAGCGCGTGAACCGCCTTGCTGACCTGTGCCTCAGGGTTCTTAATCTGCTGCGCTTCATCCAGCACCGCGATCTCGAACTCCGTAGCGTGGAATTTCTCGGCATCGATTCGTAAAATGGCGTAGCTCGTGATGACAAGATCAGTGTCAGGGATTGCGCCGCGCTTCGCGCCGACATGAATCGCGACCTTCAAATCAGGAACCCATTTTTCACACTCCGCCGCCCAGTTGAAGACAAGCGAAGAAGGACAAACGACGAGCGCTTTGCCGCCCCGTGCTTGGATAAAAGTGAGGGTCTGGATTGTCTTACCGAGACCCATATCATCGGCTAGGATACCACCCATTCCAAGCTCGCTGAGCTTCCACATCCAGCGAACACCCTCGGCCTGATAAGGACGCAGGACATCGGGAAGCGATGGCATCGGAGCCTCAGGTTCCGGCTCAAGTGACATGCCGAAGTCACGCGCGCTGTTTCGAAGATAAGCCGCTTGCTGGGTGCTGATTTCGAAAACTCCCGCCGCATTTTGTGTGGGGTCGCAGTCGCTCAAGGTGTCACTCACCTCATCGATAAACCCGGAGTCGATGACTGCTATTTTTCCACGCCCGTAAGCCTGCTCGGCACTGCCCATGCGGAGCATGCGCTGGATCTGGTCGCGACCGAGTTCGTCATCACCCACTTGGAAGCGAGTTTCCACCGTGAACCAATCTTGCCCACTCCCCTGCTTCATCTCCCAATCAGGGCGCACCGGCACGATCTGGGCCGCCGCCGTCTGGAAGCGCTCGCCTTTTTCAACCCGCCAAGTGGCAGGCAGTTCGGCAAAGGCGTGGAACTTCAGAATCTCTTCACGCTCGCGAAGGGCCATACGATTCCCGGTGGCGGGGCCCTCGAAAGCCCACGCGCGGAAGAACTCGATCACGGCATTTTCTTTCGAGAGTGAAGTAAGAATCCCGGTGTCGCCGACCAGTTGCGGCTCGCCGTCTTGGCAGGAAGCTTTGACGCCGTCATAGAGGAACTCCAATCGCGCTTCGAGGTGGCGCAGGGACCCTTCAAGATGGATGACAATCTCAGGCACTCCTTCTTGTGGAAGCGCTTCCCAAATCCGCTCGGGGATTTCAAAAAAGCGCTCGAGTTGACCGAGAGTGAATTGCGCATCGCCCGCGCTGAGGCGGAGACCTTTTTCTAAAACCGCAGCGTGCTTCGAAGGAAGGCCGAGCGCGATCGGCGAGAATTCATTTTTCTCGAGCAGCCAAGAACCGAGCGGATTGACATCAGCAGGCCAACGAACCGCCACGCGCTCGCCCACCATGCGGATAGGGAGTCGAGGCCCCTTCGATAAAATGGTGACATCATTTTTTTTACCAAACTGCACGCGGGGATGACCAATAAGACCTTCGAGAAGCTCGGTGAATTGCAGTCGATCAAAATTCACCACGCCGGGCGCTTCACCGGGAAAAATCTCACGCAGCACGCGCCAGAGTTCTTCATCATGCGCATCAAGCCGATAGGAACCGGAGAGCGCAGAGAGAAGGGTTTCCTCACTATTCACGACCGCGCCGAAACCGACCATGAGCTGGCCACGCTCCCAAGCGGGTTCGATTTTTAAAGGAAGCATCACCTGAAGAATAGCCTCCCTTCCCTCTTCAGAAAGAGTGGGCCACTTGTCTTCCACCGGTGCGGAAGAGACCACTGGCTCCGGCTTCTTTTGTGGGTCGATGAACTCCAAACCGAGCGCGATGACATGCGCACAGACCCGACCATCACGGCGCACCATGAGGCAGGTGCACTTGTTCTCCATGTTGGTTTTCGAAATAATCTCCATCGAGATTCGCTTCATCTTCCCGCCGATCCGAATCTCACCCGAGAGAACCCCGTCTTTATATTCGGCCGATTTCACCCCGCCCTCACGGTGAATTCCGCGTGCTTTCTTCATCTCCTGCCAGCCTCCGGCATCCATGAGAAGGTCGCGTGTCAGTTCAAGATAGCTCATCGCGGCGCAGACTAGTCTTGCGTCCTTGGCCTTGTCTCGCAAAATTGCGCTCGTGACAAAAAGCGAAGTCATTTCCCAGCTCAAGCTCAAGCTCGACGAACAGATCGCAGTGATGAAATCTGCCCTCGCCGATTCCGCCGAGAGCGCCTCCGGTGATGAAACCAAATCCGAGGGGAAATACGACACCCGCGCAGTAGAAGCCTCCTACCTCGCGCAAGCCCAAGACGCGCAGCTTGACCTCACAGAGAAAGCTGCCTCCACCTTCTCCCGCTTCGAGGCCGAGGACTTCGAGCTCGATGACGAGATCGCGATTGGCGCGCTCGTAGAAGTCGATGAAGACGGCGAGATCCGCTTCTTCTTCCTAGCCCCTACCGGAGGCGGACTCACCATGAACTACCTCGGCTGTGAGCTCACCGTCATCACCCCTGACTCCCGTCTTTATCAAGAGCTAGTGGGGAAGAAACTGGGCGAGGAAACCGAAAGCCCCCCGCTTCTAGTGACAGGGCTGGAATAATTCCCAAAAGGGGCCATTTTAGGCTCATGATCAGATCCCTCTTTGCCTGCGCCCTTCTTGCCGTCGCCCCTTCCTTTGCTGAGGGAATCAAAGACATCACGCCTGCCGAAGCGCAGACCCTGATGAAGGAGGAAAAGCCCCCCGTGATCATCGACGTCCGCACGCCCGCTGAATTCAAAAAAGGTCACCTCAAGGGAGCTAAGAACATCAATTCCCGGGACCAGTTCGAGGACAATCTCGCAAAACTCGATCCCTCCAAGCGCTACATCTTTCACTGTAAAAGCGGAGGACGCAGCACCGCCACGATCGCCACATGGAAGTCACTTGGCTTCACGGAAGTTTACCATTTAAAGAGTGGTTATCTCGGCTGGCAGAAAGCGAAGCTTCCGGTTGTCATCGATCCTCCCTCGGAGAAGTAGAATCGTGGCATGATCCGTCCCGGTCATGTTCCCCGCCCACTACCAAGAACATGACCGGGACGGATCATGCCACTTCCCTAGTCAGCAGCCGAGCCCAGCGCTTCTTTTAAAAGCAGCTGATAAACCTCACGCGGCACCTCATAGCCGCCGAACTGCCGGAGGTGCTCCGTCATCCACTGGGTGTCTAAAAGGATCACCCCTTCCTCGCGAAGCCATTCCACCAGCTTCACGAGCGCAATCTTACTGGCATCCGTCTTCCGGCTGAACATGCTCTCGCCGAAAAAGACGCCCTCGACCTTGATCCCGTAGAGGCCTCCCTGAAGGCCCTCCTCATCCCAGCACTCCACCGAGTGCGCGAAACCCAGATCGTGGAGATCGCAGTAACTCTCGGTGATGATTTCATCGATCCAAGTCTCCTCCCGGCTCGCACAACCCTCCATCACCTCGCGAAAGGCGGTGTTCCAACGGACCTCAAAAGGTCGCCTTTTCAAACTCCGCTTCAGCCCTTTCGGAATATGAAAGCGCTCGTCCAGAGGAATCAACCCTCTTTCGGTCGGCGAAAACCAATAGATTTCCCCATTTTCCGCCATCGGAAAAACTCCCTCGGTGTAAGCACCGAGTAAGACTTGCGGGGTAATTTTCTCCACGGGCAGGATTTCACGATACAAATCGACATTTTCAAACTACAATCCGCACATGAAAATCGAACTCGTCAACCTCCCCGAGGAAGGCAAGACCTACACCGGAGAGATTCCAGCAGAGGTCTTTGGACTCAAAGAAGGACACACTCAGGCCTCAGGCCCGCTCGGCTATGACCTCATGGTGCAGCGCTTTGATAATGAACTCCTCGTCACCGGAGCCCTCTCTGCAACCTTTGAACTGACTTGCATGAGGAGCCTCCACTCCTTCCTCCAGACCGTCGAAATCCCCTCTATGACCATCAGTATCGAAATCACCGATACTGGTGTCATCGACACCTCCGAGGCCCTTCGGGAGGAAATTCTCATCGCTCTGCCTGACAATCCTCGCTGCGAGGATGGCGACGTGCCCGGCACCTGTGAGATCGATCCACGGTATTTAGCAGTGGACAAGATCCCAGAAGCTGGAGTAGACAACGCCCCTGCGCCGGACGAACCCAATCCTTGGGATGCACTCGATGCGCTAAAATCTAACGATTAACGTCAACACCTAGAACCATGGCCGTACCAAAAAGACGCACCTCCAAGCACAAGCAGAAGCTTCGTCGTGGAGCAACCCGCTGGAAAAAGCCCCAACTTAAAACCTGCCCTGAATGCGAAAGCCGCATCCCGGGACACATTGCATGCCCTTCTTGCGGAACCTACCGCGATCGTCAGGTCATCGATGTTGACCTCGTATAATTTCCTTTTTGAAAAGGCGCGGAAGTAATTCCGTGCCTTTTTGTATCCTAAAATAATCACGTATGAAGATCGCTCTCGATGCCATGGGTGGGGACCACGCTCCGGGCGTCAATCTCATCGGTGCACGTGATCTTCTCAAAGAGAATCAAGAGATTGAGGAAATTATCCTCACCGGACCTGAAGATCTTCTGAAAAAAGAAGCCGCTGCCTGTGGCCTCACCGACCCACGCATCCGCTACGTCGATGCACCAGAAGTCGTCGGCATGGATGAATCCGGGGCCAAAGCACTCCGGCGCAAAAAGAATTCCTCCATCGCCATCGCCGCTGATCTCGTAAAGCGTGGTGAAGCCGGAGCGATGGTCTCCGCTGGCAACACCGGAGCTGCCGTGGCCGCTGCCACCGTAAAACTCCGCCTTTTAAAAGGAGTCGCCCGTGCTGGCATCGCCTCCCCGATGCCGAATGAGCATGGCGTCTGTAACCTCCTCGATTCAGGAGCTAACCCAGAAGCCAAGCCCTCCCACCTCCTCACCTACGCCATCATGGGCAGCGTCTACGCGAAGGAAGTGCTGAAGGTCGAAAATCCCCACGTCGGCATCATGTCGAATGGCGAGGAAGATGAAAAAGGCACCACCTTTACCAAAGAGACCATGGTTCTCCTGAACCACCTCGTCGATCGCGGCACCGCCCCCTTCACCTTCCTAGGGAATGTCGAAGGCCACGACCTTTTCCAAACGAAGCTCGATGTCTGCCTCTGTGATGGCTTCACCGGAAACATCGTCCTAAAGAGCTGTGAAGCCACCGCCAAGGCCATGTCAAAGTGGATGAAGCAGGAGTTTAAAAAGAACCCCCTCCGCATCGCCGGAGCCCTCATGGGCAAGGGAGCCTTCCAAGCAGTGAAGGACCGCACAAACTACGAGTCCTACGGCGGCAGCCCCCTTTTGGGCGTCAATGGCGTCGTCATCATCGCCCACGGCGGCTCCTCCGCCCTCGCGATCAAGAACGCCCTCCGCATGGCCAATGAGGCCCTCAAGCACGAGATCAATCCCAAGATTGAACAAATGCTCCGCGACGTGGTGATGCCTGCTTAAAGAAAGTAGCCGAGATTTCTAATCTTGGTTCGCAGGCCACACCGCGCCCGACTCTCCCCACACCCGCCGAACACCTTAGCGTCCTCTGAATGACCTCTCGCGAGCCACTCCCGCGCACGAACCAAGATTAAAAATCTCGGCTACCTTCCAAAGCCATTCATTAGCTGAAGACAAGGCAGGAACCATGGCTCTCCTTTTTGACCTTTCCTAACAGGCCCCTCATGCAATAGCTTTTTGCACCTTCTGAAGCATAGCGGCTTCAACAGAGGTCCTGTTACGCACACAATTAGAATTATGCAGACTCTTGAAATCACACTCTTTATTGTCGCCGTTGTAGGCGTCATCGCCCTCGGGATATGGAAAAGTAAAGACAGGGAAGAAAAGGAAACAACGACTTCAGGCTACTTCCTCGCTGGCCGTGGCCTCACTTGGTGGCTTGTTGGTTTCTCTCTGATCGCTGCAAATATCTCTACCGAGCAATTCGTGGGCATGTCCGGCTCCTCAGCAAACTGGCTAGGGATGGCGATCGCCTCTTATGAGTGGCTAGCCGCAGTCACCCTTGTCGTTGTCGGATTCGTATTCCTCCCCCGCTTTCTGCGAACCGGAGTTTACACCATTCCCGAGTTTCTAGAGCTCCGCTTTGGAGTCACCGCCAGACTGGTCATGGCGATCTCAATGATTGCCGTTCTCGTTGTCGTCACCACTGCCGCCGTCATCTTCTCTGGAGCTAAGTTCGTCTCAAACTACTACAATGACGTTGCGATTCTTAGTAACCTCACTGCAGTGGGTTGGATGATCGCAGTTTTAGCGGCTGTTTATGTCTTTGTTGGAGGCCTGAAAGCTTGTGCTTGGACAGACCTCATCTGGGGAACTTCACTCATCATCGGTGGTGGCATCGTCATGTGGTTCACCTTCGGAGCTCTCGCTGATGCACCAGCTGAGGAACTCATCAAAACAAAGGTGGAAAACTCCACCGCCACAGTAGCCGACCTCGAAAATGCCAACGCTTTCGAACGACTTTATTTACTAAACGATGGAAAAGACGGAGAAGCCGTCGCCAAATCTGGGATCAACGGCTCCGGAGGAAAAATGCACATGGTTCGTCCTAACGACGATACCGATATCCCATGGAGCGCTCTCATGCTCGGTCTCTGGATTCCCAATTTCTATTACTGGGGTCTGAATCAATACATTGTGCAGCGCACACTTGGTTCTAAATCTCTCGCTGAAGGCCAAAAGGGAATCGTCTTTGCCGCTTTCCTGAAACTCATCATCCCATTCATCGTTGTCATTCCGGGAATCCTCGCCTTCAACCTCTTCTCTGATGATCTGCACACGACGGCAGCTGCCAACAACATCGAAGCGATCCAAGGAGTAGGCGCGAAAGAGGCCTACACCATCGATGCTCACTTTGTGCAGCTTCAGCCAGAGCTTGCTCAAAAGGCCATGACGCAGAATGCGCAACTTGCCGGAGCTGAAATTCCAGCGACAGCTGATCATCACGAATTTGCCGCAGCCGCCAATGAACTCGGTAAAGCGGCCATAGCCTCTGGGTCTGCTTCAAGTGGTCCTAAGCTCGTTGGATACGACTACGACTCAGCATTCCCCGTCTTGGTCCGAAACCTCATCAAAGAACACTGGTATCTTTCATGGTTCGTCCTCGCGGCGCTGTTCGGAGCAGTAATCTCCTCGCTTGCATCGATGCTCAACTCAGCATCCACCATCGCCACCATGGACCTTTACCAAAAGGCCACTGGTGAGAAGGATCCTGAAAAGCTAGTGAAGGTCGGCAAGGGCTTCGTTGTCCTCTTCGTTCTCATTGCGGCAATCGTCGCTCCAAACTTCGAGAACCCAAAATTGGGCGGAGTTTTCAACATCATCCAAAAATTCCAAGGCTTCATCTCTCCAGGAATCCTCTGTGTCTTCTTGTTCGGATTCCTCTCTCAGCGCACACCTCGGAACTTCGGAGTAATCGGAATTGTCACTAATGCCGTCCTCTACGGTATTCTTATCTTCGCCTTCCCCGACATGGCATTCCTTAACCAGATGTCGATCTGTCTCATCACCGTCGCAGTCATTGGGGTTGTTCTTAGAATTGCAAAACCGCTCGCCGAACCAGTCATACTCCCTGTAAGCGATGCCATCCCTCTGGAACCCTCTCAAGGAGCTAAGAAGTGCGGCATTGCTGTCATTTGCATGACTCTCATCTTGTATGTGATCTTTTGGTAAAGATCTTACATCCACTCAGTCTCAAAAAGCCCCGCCAATCTTGGCGGGGCTTTTTCTTTTCCCTCGTCCGCTCTCTCGCTAATCTTCTGCACAGATGCTTCAGGAAAACGATTCCCTCTCCACCCTCACCGCTGCCGCAAATGCTGATATGCTCCACCACTATGGTGCTGCAGGAACTGTCATCGCCGCAGCACCCGGTCGAGTGAACCTCATCGGAGAGCACATCGACTACTGCGATGGCTTCGTCCTCCCGCTGGCGATCGAGCGCTACATCGTCGTCTCAGCTAAGCTGAACAACTCTACCGAAGCTCGGCTGCGCAGTGGCGATCAGCCCGAGGCCGTCATCGACCTCTCCTCACCACAGAGCATCTCGGATCTTAAATGGTCCAACTACATCCGCGGCGTGATCAAGGGATTCAATGATCTCGGCCACGAGATCCCCGGCTTCGATGCCTGCATCGTCTCCTCCGTCCCCTCTGGTGGCGGCCTTTCCTCTTCCGCCGCGCTCGAGTGCGCCATGGCCACGCTTTTCGAAGGTCTCCTCGGTATCGAGCTTGGCATTCGTGAGAAAGCCCTTCTCGCCCAAAAGGCCGAGCACGACTTCGCCGGAGTCCCCTGTGGGATCATGGACCAGTTTGCTTCTGCTTTCGGTGAGCAAGACCAGCTCGTCCTCATCGATTGCCGCTCCAGTGAACCCGAAATGGTCCCTTTCTCAAATCCTGACCTCTCCATCATCGTAGCGAATACCTGTGTCTCGCACGACCTCTCAGATGGCGGCTACGCCGAGCGCCGGAAGGCCACCGAAGACGGCATCGCGATCATCGGGAAAGAAAGCTGGAGAGATGCCACGCTCGAAGACGTCTTGACCAAAGAAGCCGAGATGGGCGACCGCGTCTTCCGCCGCTCCCGCCACGTCGTCGGAGAAATCCAGCGCACCAAGGACGCCGTCACCGCATTTAAGACAGGTGACTTTTCAAACATCGGCCAACTCATGGCTGATTCCCACGCTTCGCTTCGTGATGACTTCGAGGTCTCCTGCGAAGAGCTCGACCTCATGGTAGAGATCGCCAGCGGCCTAGAAGGCGTCCTCGGAGCCCGCATGACCGGTGGAGGATTCGGAGGATCAACGGTGACGCTCTGTGAGACAAAACACGCAGAGGAAGTCGGAAAAATCCTCCACGACCGCTACGAGGCTAAGACCGGGATCACACCTGTCATCTTCGCGACCCGCCCCGCTAAGGGCGCGCATGTGATTTCACAATCGTAGGATCATCCGTATCGGTTGTCCCACGGACGACATGCTGCGGAGACTGGGGTTGAGGAGCGCGGTTGATCAGTGGCGAGGCGCCACGGCTCCTTTCTTAGTTACGGGCAGAGAAGACAGCTGGGACAGCTATCCTACTTCAGTAAGCTCTTACCAGTCATCTCCTTCGATGCTTCGAGGCCCATCATGTCCAGGAGAGTCGGGGCGACGTCCGCTAGGATGCCATCGTTGACCTTCTTCTTTTTGCCATCAGAAGAGACATACCAGCAGTGCACGAGATTCGTGGTGTGCGCGGTGTGCGGGGAGCCATCGGCATTGATCATGAATTCGCAGTTTCCGTGGTCCGCAGTGATGAGGAGCTTGCCTCCGAGGCGGAGAGTTTCTTCAGTGACGGCTTTTACGGCATCATCGATCCGCTCGACTGCTTTCACGGCAGCGTCCACCACTCCGGTGTGACCGACCATGTCGGGGTTCGCGAAGTTGATGATGACGAGATCGTAATCCTTAAGATGGCTGACGACGAATTCCTCGACCTCATGCGAGCTCATCTCGGGCTTGAGATCGTAAGTTGCGACATCCTTGGGCGATGGAATCACTTTGCGATCCTCGCCCTTATAACTCTTCTCGAGTCCCCCATTAAAGAAATAGGAGACGTGAGGATATTTTTCGGTCTCCGCGATTCGAAGCTGCTTTTTACCCGCCTTTGAAACCACTTCTCCGAGAACTTGCTTGAGTGTCTCAGGAGGAAAAACAACAGGACAGGTGTAAGTCTCATCATATTCCGTGAGGGTGAGAAAATCGACTTTCGGACGGCGTCCAGTTTTGAATCCTTTGAAAGTAGGACGCGTGAGGAAAGCTTCGCAAAGCTGGCGGGCACGGTCGGCACGGAAGTTAAAGAAGACCACCACATCACCATCACGCACGCGCTTTTGCTCGTGGCTGAAGAAGATCATCGGGAGGATGAATTCATCCGTCTTGTCATTCGCATATTGCTGAGCAACCGCCTCGCTCGCGAGGACATCGTGCTTCTCACCTTTTCCCCAGACGATGGCATCCCAAGCAAGCTGGGTGCGCTCCCAGCGCTTATCGCGATCCATCGCGTAGTAGCGACCGATCACCGTAGCGATGCGGGCGTTATATTTGGCGAGTTCATCTTCGACCTCGCTGAGGTAACCCTCTCCGCCAGTGGGCGAGGTGTCGCGACCATCGGTGATGGCATGGACCATCATATCCTCGCAGCCGCTTTCACGGGCCGCTTTGGCGAGGGCTACGAGGTGCTTCTGGTGACTGTGCACCCCCCCATCTGACACGAGGCCGATGAAGTGGAGCCGCTTTCCTTTCGCCTTCGCAAAGGCACTTTTGAGAGTTTTAATTTTAGCTAGTTCGCCATCCTCGATCGATTTATTGATGCGGGTAAGATCTTGGTAAACGATACGTCCGGCACCGAGATTCAAGTGACCTACTTCTGAGTTCCCCATCTGACCTTCAGGCAGGCCGACATCAAGACCTGAAGCGGAGACGAGTCCCTTGGGATACTTCTCCTCCATGATCTCGTGAAAAGGAGTCTTGGCCAGCTCGACGGCGTTCCCGTCTTTTTTAGCGGTCTTGTTTCCACCGGGATTTACTCCCCAGCCGTCGCGAATGATAAGAACTGTCGGTTGATGCGCCATGTCGACTCGGTCCTAAGCACTGGGGAGCGCGAGGTGAAGCCTTAATCAGACCTAATCAATCGGGCCACTGATCTTTCCAGTCCTTCGGAATGCGCTGAGGACGCCCTGCTGGCATCTGGACCATCGCAAGCGCTTGGCGACAAGTCACAAGTGCGCGCTCCTCCCCTTTACGAACCATTTTAAATTCACACCAGAAACGAGCACGCTCGACCTCTGCTAAAACGCCATGAATCTCAAGATGATCGCCCAGCTTTGCGGGTGAGCGGTAATCGATCTCTGTGCGAACAACGACAGGAAAGAGCTGAGTCTCCGCCATTTCCGCCAAATCCATACCCATAAGGGCAGCGAGCCGAGTCCGGCAGGTCTCGATCATGCGGAGATAGGCGATGTTATGAACGACGCCGCCGCAATCGGTATCAAAAAACATCACTTCTTCCTGCGTGGTGAGCTGCGGTTTGGCCATGAGGAAAACTCAGATGCGCGCCGGAAGATGACGAGCAAAAAACATGCGCAAAAAGAAGAGGCCGGACTTTCGTCCGGCCTCTCTCAAATTTAAATGATACGGGAGTGATTACTTCTTGAGAAGGTCACGAATCTCAGAGAGGAGGACTTCCTGCACAGGTGGCTCTGCAGGAGCTGCTTCTTCTTCCTTCTGCATTCCAGCGACGACCTTCTTGATCACGATGAAGACGACAAGCGCAAGCAGGACGAAGGAGATAAACTCGGTAATGAAAGCACCGTAGTTAATGGCAACTTCAGGAACTTCAGCGACAGCAGCGGTGGTGATTTCACCAGCTTCGTTTTTCACTTCCTCGACACCAGCAGTGCCTGGCTGAAGCTCGATCTTCATCTGGGAAAAGTCGACTTTTCCGAGAACCATGCCGAGTGGCGGCATGAATACATCAGCGACAAGTGACTTCATGACAGTGGCAAAGGCGCCGCCGATGATAATTCCGACAGCCATGTCGATGAGGTTTCCTTTGAAGGCAAAATCTTTGAATTCTTTAAGCATTTCTTATTAGTGGTTGGGGTTAGGTCTAACAGAATATACAAAAATCTAAAAATAGTAAAGAATTTTTAGGATCCCTGATTGCTTCACGCCTCTCGCTCTGTTTACCCTAATTCTATGAAAATCATTCTTCCGCTGCTTTCTTCGGCCCTCACGCTTTCTGCTCTGGGTCAGACAGATCACTTTCCTGACATCAAGTGGAAGGAAAAAGAGACCGATCACTTCATATTGCGGTCCTACTCCACGAATCACGATCCCGCACGGAAGTATGCCAAACGGGTCTGGAAGGAAATGAGCGAGATCCTTCCCGTCATTGTGGAGGACTTTGAGAAAAAGGGGTTCCGCACTCCCGGCGGCGATGATGCATCTAAAGGGGAGCAATATAAATACACCGTCTACCTGATGGCTGATAACGAGACTTTTGGCTCAGTCGTCCAAACGGATGAACAGCGAAATGGCTGGAGTAAAGATCGCACTAATCTGGTCACCAAGGTGGGGAACTATCGTGACCCCCAGAACCGCTACCTCGTGATCTGCAAGACAGACACCCAGGGTTCAGGCGGTGGTAATGAGAAGGATAAGTCTGCCCTCTTCGTCCACGCTACCGGAGCGCAATTCCTCTCCGGCCAAGCTCGAAAGAGCCAGCTGCCATTCTGGATGAGTTCAGGAATGGGCTACTACCTTGAGCACGTCATCTTTAAGAGCTGCCGAGTCCACTACCTCGATTTTGAAAAATATTACGAGTCTGAAGATGGGCAGGCCGAGACCGTCACAGGCGGCACCCTTGATGCCCAATCGCCATGGCCCAGTGCCATTCGCAAGCTTTCTAAGAAGGACAAGCGGGTGAGCCTTGAGGGAGTGATGAATGCAAAAATCATCAACCTCTCGCCGATCCAGACGGGCTACATCTTCGCCCTCACCCACTTCTTGGCCAGCGATGAGGAGCGCGTTGTCAAATACCAAGCCTTTGTCGCTGCCCTGCGCGATGGCGCGACCCCAGACAAAGAGCTCCTTCTCGAAACCTATGGCTATGCTAGTGATGCCGATTTTGAAAAAGATTGGTATGAATTTATCGAGAGCTCTAAGTTTAAGTAAAGTCTGCCCTACCAAGCGGTTCTACCGTGTGGTCGCCAACAATCCGAGCTAAGCGAGCGCACTGCTAGATACTTGGAGCATTAAGCTCGGCGGAGAAATCTCGCCTCGCGATGCTGCCGAGCATTTCTAGCTCAGCAGCGAGAGTCAGGCGGGCAGGATCAGCATCTTGGGTGAGGCTTCCGCAGGGAGTTTGCGATGCAAAACCGGCGGCGTCATTTTCCGCACGGCGGAGGGTCAGGACCGGACGGCCTTCCCGGCTCTCTACGAGAATGGGGTGCATCCAGCAGGAGATCGGCTTGTAAAACCAAGGGTGTTTTCCCTCGGCCACTGACTGAAGCTGCCACTTGCAGCGGTGCTGATCATCGAGAAAGACACAGCGCGTCTTGGAAAAGTGCTCGGGAAAGTCAGAGGCACGCTGATCCTCGGTGGCGGGCACGGTGACGGTCTTCTGGCGCCCATCAGGGAGAGTCTCGACGCCCTCGCCGATGACCTCCGCTTCTTCCGGCGAGAGAAAGACGCCATCGTGACAGCAGGTCGCGCGGCATTCGCTGAGTTGGCAGAGTGGCAGGGGGATCTCGAAGGCCTCGTGATCAACCGCCGCTTCACGGAGCTGACTCGCGAGGGCAGAGATGGTCTTCGGAAAGGCGCTCAGCTTCATTGGCTGATCTGATCCTTGCGCGTGATGCTCACTCCGATTCGACTCCCTCCGAAGTCTGAGACCACAGTCCCTGTGACCGCGATCTCGCGACCGATCAGGCTCTTGAGGAATGTTTCATCCAAACTCGCTTCGGCATCTGAGATGACGAAGCGAGCATCAAGGACCGGTCGCCTTCCGGTGAAGTTGAGGTAAAAGGTCTCGCCATTTCCTGAGGGCGTTAGGCCGAGGACTTTCCCTCGGACGGTGATTTCTTTTCCGTGCTTGAGCTTAATTTTGGCGATGTCTCGAGTGGTGTATTCTGCTTTCGAGCTTGTTGTATCGGGTTCAGAAGGACGGGGGGAGGCCTTTTTTTCGGGCTCGTCGGGAGTCAAGGAGGTGTTGTCAGCGAGTCCCTCTGAGCCCACGATCTTGATGTCCATGTTCCGCTCGAAGACGACATACCAACCGCGCCTTTCCGTGGACCGGGTAACTTTTCCGATGATGGAAACTTTTTTCCCTTTCAGGCTTTGGAAGAAAGCAAGATCGTGAGTTTTGCTGAAATTCGAGGTCCAAATCTTTCCGGCTAAGGCATTCTCGGTGATCGGTTCTTTAAAGTGGAGATAGGCCCCCGAGGCAATCACGTTAACCTGCTTCACCGTGGCCTCGATCCGGATGATGCGACCCGAAAGCCTCATAATCTCCTGCTCGTCCTGCACTCCAAAGGCGGGGCGCGCTCCGAGGAGCTCGGGATCTGTAATGACGGTGTCGTGATGGATTTGGGGAATCTTAAGGAGGTGACTTTTTTCGAGAAAGCCTACGACACTGACCCCCTTACCAGTCACCTTGAGATCTGAGGGTCTCTCGAGTCTCGCTTTGAGCGGCTGTTCGCCATCTACGGCCATCTCGAAGACCCACTCGCCCTCATCACTGACGGTTTGCACTCGTCCTAGGACATTGACCCACTGACCGATGAACTCACTCAGACGCTCCTCTTGGTCTGCGAAGGCGAGGTTGTTTTCTTGGAGCGATTCAAAAGGCGGCTTCGGAGGACGGCCCGATGCGCTTACCGATTTCTCGATCGGTCTCACAGAAGAAGCGGGCGTGGGAGATGGGGCTGCTTGCTCGATGGCAGGGGGACGGTCTTCCATCTCGACCACTTCTTCGGCTGGCTGCGTCTTTTTTTTCATCACGAAAAAGGCGACAACCAAGACGGCGGAAAGACCCGCAATCATGAGGATCACTTTCCCTGATCCAACATCAGATTGAGCGGAGGCCAATGGGACCACCGCAGGAGGTTCGATGACGGCGGGAAAGACGGGGCGGGCGATTGGAGGCCCTTGAATGACGTTGAGAAGGCGCGTGAGACGATTCTTGGGATTGATAGTGGAGCCAGGTGAAGAACCCATGATCCAGTCATCCATCCACTGATAGAGATCGACGGTGAAGGTTTCGATCGCGCTGCCATCGGCCGAAGTGGTGCTGACAATCTCATTCGTCTGAAAAGAAATCGCACCCGCATATGAGGCCATCTTTTTAAAGAGGATCTCTGAAAGGCCTTGGAGGCGATGCAGGTCTGCCTCGCTGAAGGTTTCTTCGAGTAGGCGGTCTTCGAGAGTTTCTCCCTCCCACCACTGGTTCGCGAACCAGGGTTGGCGGTCGACTTCATCGAGTCCGCCATCGAACACTCGGCGAAGACAAGGATGTTCAAGCTCCTTGAGTTGAGCCAGCGCGGAGGCGAATTGCTCATCGGTCAAACCGTCCGCAACGTCATCACTCAAAACAAGGCGCGTGAGGGCATAGACCTGTCCGTCTTTACCTGAGGCACGATAGACCACCACATTCGCAGATTGCGAAATGAGTTCTTCGATCCGGTAGTCACTTTTCACGTTCACAAGAGCTATCAAATGAATTCGCCCATCTCCAACATATTCCCACTTGCTGATCGATGATAATAAGGAGAAGGTTATTTAATCGTGAAATACTTCCTTTTTCTTATCCTCTTTTCATTCTGGCTCCCTGCAGCAGAGGTTCGAGTGGCGACGCTAAATGTCCTAGATGGAATCGAGGAGCCGGGAACGACGAGCTACGAGGCGCTCGCCGCAGTGCTGGGGAGAATCGATGCAGATGTCGTAGCGCTGCAGGAGGTCCGCAATCAGGACCGCTCGGGGAGCCCCAGCAATCTCGATGAGTTGACCAGCGACTTAGGCTACCCATATGTCTTTGTGCCAAGCGGGACGGCCTTCGATACCACTTCGAGAGTGATCCTGATCTCAAGGCTTCCTTTTTTAAACACCGCAAGCATCACCTCGCCTGCGGGATCGAAGGATCTCACGCGCATTCACGCCGTGGCAAAAGTGGATGTCCCTGGGACGAGCGAAGACCCCACCATCATCACGCTGCACTTGAAGTGTTGTTTTGAGGCAGATGACTTTTTTCGCCGCGCAGTGGAGATGGAGCGAGTGAAGCTCTACCTCAGCGACGAGGGGCTAGATGGCTCGGACAATGTCATTGTGCTAGGTGACTACAATCTCTTGGGCTCGCCCCAGACTTACACAGCACTCCCCTCCGGCCTCCCATTAACTTATTCGCTGGGATCCGACATCAGCTTCCCGGTGGAGTATTTCATGAATCCGGTCTCTTACTTCACCGGCTTCCCTCTCCTAAATCCCCTGCCGCTGCAGCAGGATGGCATGGAAGACCGCACTTTCAGAAGCGGAGGAATTCTGGACTACGTCATCATTTCTCAGACGCTGCTGGACCGCGGCCCAGTGCTGGAGATTTATAATAGCGCGCTAGAGGCAGATTTCCCCGGGCTTCCGAAATCAGGAATGCCGCTGGCCGAGGAGACCTCCGCAGAGGCATCGGATCACTTCGCAATCTTTGGTGATTTCAATCTCGATGCCGGGCTGCTTCTCGATCTCTCGCTCGGCACCACGACTCTCAACGAAGGCGGAGGGGACACTCCACTGACGGTCACCCTCCCCTCCCCTCAAGCCGAAGCGGTGACAGTCCTGCTCTGCTCTGCGGAACCAGACGAGGCGATGCCTGCGGAAATGACGCTGACCTTTCCACCTGGGACAACGAGCCAAACGACGACCCTTTTTCCAAAGGAAGACCGCATCCTCGACGGCGACCAGACATTTACTCTCATGGCCTCGGCAGCGGGCTATCAGGGAGAATCGCTCAACATCACGGTGCTCGATACTGATACGGCGAGCTATGCAATCACGGCTCTCGATAGCGTGGTATCAGAGGACTTTGAAGGATTTGCTGGAATGACGAATCCCGCTGGCTGGGCCCTGAGCGCCGGATCTTGGCTGGGAGTGGATGACGGGAGTTTGCCCAGCGGTGGTCTTCGCACTTATGGAACTGACGGCTCTCTGGGAGTATTTTCAAACGGGCAGACGAGTTTTACGGCGAGCTTCGATAATCTCACGGGAGGCCCCATTTCTACCCTCGCTATCAGCTATGAGGCAGAGCAATGGCGCGCCGCACTTGAAGGTGCGCAGGACAGCTGGACAGTCGATCTGGTCACCGCAAATGGCACGACTCAAATTCCGACGCTCACTTTTATCGCTGCGAATGACCTTCCCTCAGGAATGGTAAGCGAGGAAAACAGCACTGCTCTCGGGGCGATTCTGGGAGACTTAAGCATCGCGGCGGGCGAGAGTTTTGAGATCACCTTCACCGCCACTCCCGGAGCGCCGAGCGCAGCCGGTGGAGATGCAGTCTTTCTGAATGAGTTCCACTACAGCAACTCTGGAAGTGACGAGGGTGAGTTCGTGGAGATCGTAGTAGGTCCAGATTATGTAGGGAGCTTGGAAGATATCGAAGTCATCCTCTACAACGGCAGCTCAGGTGCCAGCTACGGAAGTCACAGTGGCGATAGCTTCACCCTTAGCGAGACCGCGGCCACCGGACATCGCATTTTGTCAAAAAACGTCTCTGGTATTCAGAACGGAAATCCCGATGGAATTGCCGTCGTCGTCAGCGGCGTCGTGCAGGAGTTCCTGAGTTACGAGGGAGTGATGACGGCCATGAGTGGACCGGCCAGCGGCATGACATCGATCGATATCGGAGTGAGCCAAGATCCAGCTCCCGCTCCGGGAGAAGGCAGCCTTGGCCTCAGCGGAACCGGCAGCAACCCAGGTGATTTCGTGTGGGAGCGCTTCACCGATCCCTTCACCAAAGGCGCGACGAATACGGGACAGGACTTCGGCGTCTCGACTCTCGGACAAGGAATCGCACTCGACACCCTCACTGTGACCGCTCTTTCCAGCCCCAATCCACTTCCCGTCGTCACGCTCTCACCCGACTTTCTTCTGAGCTTCCAAACTCTGGTGGGCTGGAGTTACGAAGTGCAAGTATCAGACGATCTAGCAAGCTGGACCCCTCTCACCAGCAAAACTGGAGACGGCAGCTTACTAGAAGTTGACATCACTCCAGCGATCGGTGAAATGGCGCAATTTTTCCGTATCGCGCTCTCACAGACCCCCTAATTTCCAGCGACCAATAATCTTTCCGACACGGAAAAAGTGACCATCCTTGGTGACCTCCCGAGCCGTCATCCAATCATCTTCAAGATCGACGCACCACGGCTTGCTCCCCCTCATAAAAGAACCGGTATTGATGACAAGACGACCTTCTTTCTCCCAGATTCCCGCTTGATGGAAATGCCCGCAAATGAGAACCGCACTTTCAGGAGCGACCCTCGAGAGAAAGCGGTGACATTCATCCCCCATGCCGCGCCAGACGCGGATCATCTCGAAGGGACGCGAGGGAGGCCAAAGAGCGGAGGCGAAAAAGTTAAAAGGGGCCGGCAACTTCCAAAAAGGAATCGGCGTCAGCGCGAGCGCGATCTCTTGTGCTCGATCTGAGCAAGCTTGCGGGTCTGACTCATCAAAGCGACCTACAATTTCTCGGACCTCCTCACGGTGCGCCGGCATCTCGCGCGACCACGGAGTGGCATCGCGGTAGACGGCGTCGCCATGTGTCACGATAACCCTTTTTTCAGCGAGCCAAGCGAGGCCCTGCTCTGTGCGAGGATCGTGATTCCCCCTCAGAAAAACCCCTCGCTCTCCAACAACTTCCTGAAGCTCGGCAAACATCTCAGAAGCACGCGCGTGCCCCGTCTTCCGCTCCTGCCAGACATCTCCGGCGAAAACGATCTGCTCACAGCCATCCAGAAGAGGAGCCAGCTGCGCAACCTCCTTAATCCGGGTCGCACTATGCCCCAGATGAAGATCTGAAAGGACGCGAATCACTTCCCTGCCTCCCGCTGACGCACGGCTTCATAGAGACACACTCCGGTGGCGACGCTGACATTGAGACAATCCACAGATCCCTTCATCGGAAATTTCACCAGAAAATCGCACTCCTTTTCGGTGAGCTGCCGCATCCCCTCGCTCTCGCGACCCATGATGATCGCGATCCCGCCCTTGAGATCTACCTCGTAGAGCGACTGCTTCGCCCGGTCCGAGGTCCCCACCATCCAGATGCCGCGCTCTTTTAAAAGACCCATCGTGCGCACCAGATTCGTCACCTTCACAAAAGGAACACTCTCAGAAGCACCCACCGAAACTCGACGAACAGTATCAGTAATACCAACCGCCTTATCCTTCGGCGCGATCACCGCATCCACCCCCGCGCCATCCGCCGTGCGGAGAATCGCGCCCAGATTATTGGGATCTTGGATACAATCAAGAATCAGGAGCAGAGGTGAATCATTCCCCTCAAGGAGCTCATTTAAATCCCCCTCATCCAAAGGCTTCGCCTCACGGCCTCCACTGTGACGATTCTGCCGTGCTTCCCCTGCGCGCTTTCTCATGGGCTGCTTCCTACCCCCCCTTCCATCCTTGCTCAAGCCTGCAAAATAAATAGCCTTATAGAAATGAAGATGATTCGACTTCTCACCGCCCTCCTCCCTCTGACACCCTCGGCCGCCCTCGCCGACGTCATCTTTGAGGAAAAAAGCGGCAGCGTCGCCGTCGAAGCCGAGCACTTCCAGTCCCAGACAAAAAACGACGTCCGCTCATGGCACATCACTTCCAATGCCTCCACCCCTGACATCCAGCCCGATGGCGACCCCTCCCACGCCGCCACCGCATCCGGTGGAGCCTACCTCGAGATCCTGCCCGACACCCGGCGATCTCACCATGACAAGCTCATCCAAAAGGAAAACTTCACCAACACCCCCGGTGAAATGGCCATCCTCACCTACCACGTGAAATTCTCCACCGCGGGCCGCTACTACTGCTGGGTCCGCACCCACTCCACCAACACCGAGGACAACGGCATCCACCTCGGCATCAATGGCACCTGGCCCGAATCTGGCGCCCGCATGCAGTGGACCGCTAAGAATACCTGGCACTGGGACACCAAGCAGCGCACCGAGAAAAAACACAGCGGCGTCTTCGGCCAGATCTGGATCGATGTCCCCGCCCCCGGCCTTCACAAAATCCATTTCTCGATGCGGGAAGACGGATTCGAATTCGATAAGTTCATCCTCACCACCGAGAAGCCTGATCAAAAAAATCCCCCAAAAGGCAGCGGCCCTGAAGAAAAACTCATCGCGGGCCGTGCTCCCAAACCCACCTTTCCCAAGCACTGGGGTGCGCCTCCAAAACGACAGACCCGCGACATCCGCACCCTCCCCTACGGCTACGGAAAAGGCTCAAGCACCCTCGCCAAGTGGATGATGAAAAACCTTCAAAGGGATGCCGCAGAGGAAGCTCTCTATAAGAAAACTGCACAAAATCTCGAGAATATGAAGGGAACGAAATTAAATATTTCAGACAAGCACCTCCCCAAACCCTCCGAGCCCAAAGCTGCTACCGAAAAGAAGCCCGCTCCTAAAAAATCCGCCTATAAACCAAAGCTCTCCGCCGAAGAACTCAAACCCCTCCAACAACCCCGCCACCCAGATGGCGACGCCGCCATCGTAATCACCGGCAACACCCAGTGGCAACCCCTCACCCTCACCCTCGATGGACCCTTCGCGCACGAGCTCGACAACGAGCCAAATCCCTTCCGCGACTACGCCCTCACCGTCACCTTCACCCACGAGTCCGGCTCACCCGAGTATCACGTCCCCGGCTACTTCGCAGCCGATGGCTCCGCCGCCGAAACCTCCGCCAAGTCCGGCACCAAATGGCGCGCCCACCTCTCCCCCGACAAGCCAGGAAAATGGACCTACATCACCCACTTCCACACCGGAAAAGATGTCGCCCTTTTACCCGCCGGAGAGTTCCCCAAGCAAGAGCTCAACTCTCTCGAAAAGTATAACGTCAGTGGCCACTTCAACATCAAAAAGACCCCCAAGAACGCCCCCGGCTTCTACACCCACGGCCGCCTCACCTACGTCAACTCGAACTACCTCCAATTCGCCGGCTCCAAAAAACCCTTCCTCAAAGTAGGCGCCGACGCCCCCGAAACCCTCCTCGGCTATGCGGACTTCGATGACACCACCACCGACACCAAAAAGGTCCCCCTCAAGCACTACAAGCCCCACCTCCAAGACTGGAAAAAAGGAGATCCCACCTGGCAGAACGGCAAAGGAAAAGGCCTCATCGGAGCCCTCAACTACCTCTCAGGAAAAGGCATGAACGCCTTCTCCTTCCTCCCCTACAATGCCGGTGGTGATGGAGACAACGTCTGGCCCTTCGTCTCACGCGATAACAAATTCCACTACGACACCTCCAAACTCGACCAGTGGAACATCGTCTTCACCCACGCTCAGACCAAAGGCCTCTTCCTCCACTTCAAACTCCAAGAAACCGAAATGGACGACAACCGGGACAAAAAAAACAAGACCGTCCCCACCTCCCTCGATGGCGGAGACCTCGGCCCCGAGCGCAAACTCTACTGCCGTGAAATAGTCGCCCGCTTTGGCCACCACCTCGCGCTCAACTGGAACATTGGCGAAGAAAACACCCAATCCACCCAGCAGCAGATGGACATGGCTCACTATCTCCGCGCCGTCGACCCCTACGATCACCACCTCATCGTCCACACCTACCCCAATCAGCAAGACAAGGTCTACAAACCCCTCCAAGGAGAAGGCACCCCCTTCACCGGAGCATCCCTCCAGAACTCCCACCTCAAGGACTGCCACTGGCAAGTCGTCAAGTGGACCAAATCCGCCGCCGCAGAAGGCCACCCCTGGGCCGTCGCCTTCGATGAACCCGGTGACGCCGGACACGGAATGCCCGCTGACCCCGGCTACCCCGGAATGCCCTCAGTAAAAGATGGCTACAAAGGCCCCACCGTAGACGACACCCGCAAGCTCGCCCTCTGGGGAACCCTCATGGCCGGTGGCTGGGGCGTCGAATACTACTTCGGCTACAAACTCCCGCAAAACGACCTCGTCTGCGAAGACTGGCGCTCCCGCGACCAATCATGGACCTACGGAAAAGTCGCCCTCGATATCTTCGAT
>JALZWA010000304.1 GCA_023299815.1 Akkermansiaceae bacterium | reverse complement strand
CTCACCGATCTCACCTACCCCATCAATGCCGCAGGTCATCTCGAAGAAGTGACTTACGACTACAATGACCGCGGTGAACTTTCTCAAGTCTTTAACCCCAGCACCAACAGCGCCCTCGCCACCTACCTCCGTCGCAAAGACGGCCTCACCTGGCGGATGAATTTTGAGGGCGGCGCAAACACCCGCACCTTCTATGATGCCGGAAAGCGCACCACCGGACGCTTCCACTACAAGCCCGGCAATGGCAACGGCTTCCTCGACCGGAACTCCTACACCTATGATAACCGCTCCCGCCGCACCTCTCAGACTTGGAATGGCAATGTCGGAGACCGCTACGCCTACGACCCCGCCGGACAAATCACCGGCGTAGACCACAGCGTCAGCGCCCCCGCAAGCGCCACCGGCCCCATCACCAAGGACCACGAATATGTCTACGATGACATGGGCAACCGCGAGAGCTTCAATGTCACCGCCGCCGGAGCCAGCGCCACCGTCCCCGCGCGCTACACCAGCTACGGCACCGCCAATGACAAGAACCAATACACCACCATCGGAGCCGCCGGAGTGCCACCAGAAGGCACCCCAGATTATGACCTCGATGGCAACCTCACCGATGATGACAACCGCCTCTACACCTGGGATGCGTGGAACCGCCTCCGCGAGGTCAAAGAAAAAGCCTCAGGCCTCCTCATCGCCACCTACCACTACGATGCACGGGGCCGCCGGATCAGCAAAGAAACCACCGCTGCCGCCGTCCAAGGAGCCGAAACCGTCCTCTTCATCTACAACGGCTGGAACGTCATCCAAGAATGGTCCTCCGCCACCCAAGACAAAGCCTACCTCGTCTGGGGAGATGATGTTAGCGGCAGCCAGCAAGGAGCCGGAGGAGTCGGCGGCCTCCTCATGCGCCAGATCACCGGAGGCCAAGCCCTCTACTACCACTACGATGCCAACGGCAACCCCGCCCGCATCACCAATGGAGGAAACAGCAATGGCACCTACCGCTACGATGCCTTCGGCAACGTCCGCAGCGCCGTAGGCTATCTTACCACCCTAAACCCTTGGCAGTTCAGCACGAAATACCACGACGAAGAAACAGGGTTTAGCTACTACGGCTACAGGTATTACGATCCAGTGACGGGGAGGTGGCCAAGCAGAGATCCCATCGGGGAAAGGGGTGGAATCAATCTCTATGGCATGGTCGGGAATCGAATTGTGAACACTTGGGATATTCTTGGGCTTATCCCACCTCCGCCATCGGATGATTACTATGACGAACCGAGTATTTCGGAACAAACGCACGGCTACCCAGAAGATCAAAATTTTTGGCCATATTTCAAACTAAGATATACTAATTTCATTCGGCAGGCTCAGTCCGAAATGTTTGATAAAATAAGAGAAGAACTAAAAAAGAAATGTGCTGAAATGCCGGGTGAAGGAACTCTTCCAGATGGCGCATTCAGCAAGCTCTTTAAATCGCAAAAAAGCTATGATCTCCGACAAGAAGAATTCGGGCACGACCCCGACTACACCCAGCCTGATCCCACTGAGCATCCCGACGACATCCCTCAGGGTAGGATGGAGGCTTCATATACCCTTGGTCAATTCGTAGTCGCTTCGGCTAACGTCAAGTATAGAGGGTGGCTGGAGGATACAGATTGCAAATGTGGGATAAGTTGGGATGGTGAATTTGCTGTTTATGATACGCCCGGTGTGACATCGAGTGAAGATGGTGATTTTGCGGCTGGTTTCATGAACGGTGTGCTCGGAGGTATCGTTGATGGCCCGAGTGTGAAAATTGCATATGTTCCGGTAGGAGGATATGTCTGTTGTGACAAAAAATAGCCGGATGAAAATTGTTTTTTTAGCGTTTGTCTTAGCTGTCCTTTTTTCTGGATGCGAGCGAGAGTTGCGAACAGAGGAAGATGTATTAAATTCGTTTCTCAAAGGCAGTGTTTTAGAGAATCGAGCGTCTGATATCCGTAGGCTCAGCAAGGGAGAAGGGTCAACGTTTACTTTTTCAGTTTACTTTTCTGAGTCGTTCACGCCTGACTCTTTTCAAAAGATGGGCATGCAAGAAATCACCGATCAAAAGAAGAAAAGCCGGATTACTGGAAACGCTCGAAAGAAATACGACATTTTAGGAACTAGCGTTATTGAAGCTTATGTTTTTGAGGGCTTGTATAGCGGATTGTGGCTGGAAGGGGTGAGGACAGAAAAATCAGTGATTATCTTTGCGAACAGATTTTAATCAATGTCTGGGGACAGACCTGAATGGCACGAAGTTAAGCGGGTTTCTTATAAAAATATGCCAGGCATACAATAGTTGTTGACCCCGTTCCTCTGTTCGCTATTGTTCTCTCGAAATGACCGCTAGTCCTCGTTCTTCCAATGATTCGTCGCCTGAAAGGGAGTGGTCTCCGCTGGAGCTTGCGGAGATGAAAACGGGGCGCAGAATTGGGCAGATCCGAAGGCCAGAAGGGTTCTCGGGGCGGAAGCGGATGAAGCTGGATGGCGCTGCTTGCTACCATGTGATGTCGCGGACGGTGAATGGGGAGTTTCTTCTTGGTTCATTGGAGAAGGAGGCTTTTCGGCGAATGATGTGGCGGATGTCGCAGTTCTCTGGAGTGGAGATTTTGACTTATGCGCTGATGGATAATCATTTTCACATTCTTGTGAAGGTGCCGGATCGCGAGAAGTGGTTGCGGAAGTTTGAAGGGCCGGAGGGGGAGGGTAAGCTGATGGCGCACCTTGCGACGGTTTATTCAAAGGTCTTTCTTGCGCAGCTACGGAGGGAGATTGAGGAGCTGCGGGCAATGAAGGATGAGGAGGCGGTGCAGGTGCTGCTGGCTCGGTTTAAGAAGCGCTTTTGTGATGTGAGCCTCTTTGTGAAGGAGCTGAAGGAGCGGTTTTCGCGTTGGTATAATAAGCAAAATGGGAGACGTGGGACTCTTTGGATGGATCG
>JALZWA010000303.1 GCA_023299815.1 Akkermansiaceae bacterium | reverse complement strand
AAAGTTCTCGCGGGCCCAGTCGAGATAGACTTGCGAAAGGTCGAGGGTGCTGGTGATCGCTCCCGCTGCGGCAGCCGCCACGGAGAAGAATCCGGTGTAGGCAAAGGTGTTTAGCAGGGTCTTTCCCGGCGCCATCATTTCTCGCAGGGCTTGCCGGTTATCACGCTGATCGAGGAAAATTCCCTGCGAGTAGCCTGATTGAAAGGAGAGCCGTGCTTTGAGGCCATTTTCCAGCCCTGTGAAAAACTCCGGAGCCTCTTCGCCGCCGAGGTGAAGGGGGGACTTCTTCTGGTGTTGATCGAGTCTTTTCCAGTAGAGTGAATGAGGGGCTCGCTCTAGGATGGCTGATTTGAGATCCGGAGAGAGGCTTGGCCCCTGGGTTGAGACGAGCCAGTGATCGCCGAGGGACTCCAGATAGACGCCGGGGAGGTCATCGCCTTCGCCATCGATCAGGCGGAGTAGGTTGGTTTCAGGAGTTTGGAGTGGTTTCCGCTTTGCGAGGGCAGAATCGAGTAATTTGAGGTGGCGAGGGGTGGACATCTGGCACGCACCTCTTAGCATCCCCGCAGCAATGAGCGAATGGAAATCCTTACTTGATCAGGCCGTCACCGATGGTGACCTCTCAGCCGATTCCCGAAAAAACATCGACCTTTACCTCTCCGGCACTAGCTCGCCAGTGGGAGGGGCCGCTGTCCAAGAGCTCGTCGAGCAAAAAGCGTGGCAGGAAATCGATGACCGATTCTTTAAAACTCTCGCCTTCGGAACAGGAGGACTTCGTGGTCGCACCGTCGGTCGTATCATTACAAAAGCCGAGCAAGGTGAAGGTGGACCGCTTGAACGCCCTGAGCATCCCTGTGCTGGCACGGCGACGATGAACTTCTTTAACCTCAAGCGCGCGATGCTTGGTATGGTGACTTACCTTTTGAAGACATGGAGCGGTGAAGGGAGACCTTCGATTGTGATCGGTCATGACACCCGCCACTTCTCACGCGACTTCGCCGAGACCTGCGCCAAGGTCTGCACCGATCTTGGAGTCGATGCTTATCTTTTTGAGGGGCCACGGGCCACGCCTGAGATCTCTTTTGCGATCCGTGAACTCCGTGCGGATGCTGGAGTCTGTCTCACCGCGAGTCACAACCCCGCGCACGATAATGGTTTTAAGGCCTACTTTTCACTCGGTTCTCAGATCGTTGAGCCCGCCGCGAGCGGAATCATCGGCGAGGTGAATGCGCTCTCAAATGAAAGCTACGACGCAAAGCCAGAAGCCGAGCAGGGTAAGCTCATCGTTCTCGCAGAGGAGATGGATCGCACTTATATGGATCGACTCCGCAGCGTCCTCCTCCAGCCCTCGCTTCTTGAGAGTGATGAAAAGGCGAAAATCGTTTACACAAATCTTCACGGAACCGGCGGCGTCATTATCGTCCCGATGCTTCGCGAGCTTGGCTTCGAGGTTCTCACCGTGCCCGAGCAAGACGCTCCTGACGGCCGTTTCCCCACCGTAGAGTCTCCCAATCCCGAAAATGCACCCGCACTTGCGATGGGAGTTGCCCTTGCGGAAAAGGAAGATGCAGATGCCGTCATCGGAACCGATCCAGACTGCGACCGCATGGGCGTGGCAATCAAAAATGAAGCCGGTGAAATGGAACTTCTCACCGGTAATCAGATCGGCTCTCTGATCGGGTGGTATCGCGTGAAGACGATGTTTGATCTTGGCTGGCTTACCGAGAGCAACCGTAGTCGCGCAGTCCTCGTGAAGACCCTCGTCACCACTGAGCTCCAAGCAAAGATCGCCGCGAAATATGGCATCAGCGTGGTGAACACCCTGACTGGATTTAAATTCATCGGCGAAAAACTCGCGAAATATGAGGCTGCCATTCCGGCCGACAAGAAGGGGGACTACCGCAGCCTTTCTGAAGAAGAGAGCCGGAAAATCCGCCTCGAATACTCCAAGTTCTTCGTCTTCGGCGGTGAGGAAAGCTACGGTTACCTGGGCTCCGACTTCGTCCGCGATAAGGATGGAAATGCTTCCGCTGTCATGTTCGCCGAGCTTGCTGCCTATGCCACGAGCCAAGGCACTACGATCGCTGGGCTGCGCGATCAGGTCTGGGAGGAATATGGCGTCCACCTTGAGCTTGGGAAATCGATCGTGATGGAAGGGAGCGCTGGTGCGCAAAAGATCGCCGCGCTCGTAGAATCATACAGCAGCAATCCTCCCACCGAGATCGATGGCGGTAAATGCATCAGCGTCAAAGACTACGCAAAAGGTGGGTTCTACGACGAAGAAGGCGACGAGATTCCCGCAGCCGACATGCTCTTCGTAGAGCTTGATGACGGGCGTCGATTCGCCGTGCGCCCCTCTGGCACCGAGCCTAAGATTAAATATTACCTCTTTGGTGAATCCGCTCCTGGCGACGTCGCCGCGGGCCGTGCATCAGTCACCGCTGCCCTCGATTCACTCTGGGCCGCAGTAGAAAAAGACGCTTACGAGCGCATGGGCTAAATGATCAGACTAGCGAGAGCAGGAGGAGCGATAGCGAGCGGATTGGCTCTCGCCCTTTGCTACGCGCCCTTTGATCAGACCTGGCTTGTCTGGGGCTGGCTCTGGATTCTTCTCCCACTGCTCTGGACCGTCAAAGGGAAGAGGCCACGCTTAAAGGGCTTTGGTCTCGGTTTCCTAGCGGGCCTCGCTTTCTGGCTCGTGAACATGAAGTGGATCTGGACTGTGACGGGTCTGGGTGCGCTGATGATTGCTGTTTATCTCGCAGTTTATTTTGGAATCTTCGGAGCCTTCGCGTCGGTTGCGGGGAATCCTTGGAGAAAGGAAACCCCGCTTGCACGCAGCGTCACGCAACGCTTTCGCGAGATGGGCCGAAGCCTAGGCTTTGCCGCCTTGCTTGGTGGCTTCTGGTGCGGGCTCGAATGGATTCGCGGCTGGATGCTCACCGGATTCGGCTGGAATGGCCTCGGCGTTCCATTTTCTGAAAGCCTCATGCTGGCTCAGAATGCCGAGTTTATTGGGGTGATTGGCCTCGCCTTTCTG
>JALZWA010000302.1 GCA_023299815.1 Akkermansiaceae bacterium | reverse complement strand
CTTTAAGAATTCTCAGTAATTTTCATGAATCTATGTGAAGAATTCTTGAGGAGGCGATTGGCTTGGTTGAGGAGGGGCTCACGCAGAGGTTTTTTTTGGGGGGGTGGCTTATTTTGGAAGGTGGAAAATGGAGTTGTGGATGAGGCGGGTGAATTCTTTTCCTGACTGATCGGTGAGGGTCATTTCGATGGACATGCCCCAGGTGGGTTTTAGGTGGGGGATGGTGAGGTGGATTTGGTTTTCTGTTAGAAGGGCGTGGGTGACTTTTAGTTGGCGCTCGTTGTGGTGTTTTGAGCCGTAATTTTTGGTTCGTTTTAGGTCCCAAGTTTTGACGGTGAAGTTGTCTGGGGTGACCTCTTTGATTTGGTCGGAGAGGGTGATTTTTACTCCGGTTTTGGTGGCTTGGATTTTGGTGGGGAGGTGGGCTGGGTGCTCGGTTTTTCGGATGCGGTAGAAGCCGCCGGGTTTTTGTTGGGTGGCGGCCCAGGCGAACATGCTGTAGCCGTAGAGTTAGCCGTCGGTGGGATGGAAGCGGCTGCGCATGATGCCGGTGGGGAATTGGGTGAGGGTGCTTTGGTCCTTTGCTCGATCATTTTTTAAAAGAGTGCAACTTTTTGAGGAGGTAGAGGTTTGATGCTAGGCAGGGCGAGTTCTGTGAGTTCGATCTGCGCTTTTAAATTTCTAATTTTATGAAGAACGCGACACTTTTTCCTCTTCTGGCTGTGACGGCTGGAGCTGCATTTGGACTTGGCTGGATGACGAACCCAGGTGGGGATTCGACTGCCAGTAGTGAGAAGGATATGACGACTAAGGTGGGCGAGCGGCCAAGGACGCGGAGTTCTGGTGGCGGGGGTTCTGTATCGAGTCCGGAGAAGGATTTTGTGGCACGCTACATGTCTGGGGGCACGATTTCTGCTGAAGATATGAAGGCGGCGATGAAGGCGCTGTCTGAGGTGAATGATCCTTTGTTGAGGCAGAAGATGCTGGCGGCTCTTATTGAGAATTTGACGGTCGATAATGCGGAGGCGGCTTTTTCGGCGCTGCGTGAGAATCGGAGAGGAAGGGGATTTGGTCGCGGTGGTGACTCGGAGCTTCGGCTTCTTGCGAATGCTTGGGGGCGGATCGATGGCGCGGGAGCGGTGGCGACTTTGAGAGAGATGGCAGAGGAAGCTGGAGAGAATGGCGGGTGGCGGGGTGGTCGTGGTGGCGGGGGTGAGCTTTTTGGAGAGATCATGGGTGCGCTGGCTGGCTGGGCGACGGTGGATGGGGCAGCTGCGACGGCTTATCTGGATACGATCGAGGGTGATCGGGAGAAGGGGATGGCGGGGTTTGGGGTGATCCAGGGTTTGCTGGTGAATGGGGTGGGCGAGGCGATGAGTTTTGTGCAGAGTATGTCGACGGAGGGCGGTCGTGCGCAGGAGATGTATATGGGGATGATCGCGGGGGAGGTGCTGGAGCAGGGTGAGGATGCGGCGAAGAGTTGGGTGGATTCGCTGACGGATGATAGTTTGAAATCAGGGGCGCTGACTCGCTTGACGATGGAGTTGATGCAGGACGATCGTGAGGCTGCTGCGGAGTGGCTCGTGAAGTATGGCGATGATGATGCAGCGACGGGTGCAGTGGATCGTTTGGCGGATTCGTGGTCGCGCGAAGATCCTCAGGCGGTGCTTGAGTGGGCAGATCAGTTGAGCGGAGCGACGAAGGCGGCGGCTTATGAGGAGGCAATGCAGTCTTGGGCGCGTGAGGATCCGACGGCGGCAGGAGAGTTTTTAGGTGGTTTAGCGGCGTCGCTCGAGCGGGATGCGGCGGCAGGGGCTTATGCGGAGAGTGTGTCTCGTGAGGATCCGGTGACGGCGATGGATTGGGCTCAGACGATTCAAGATGAGTCGATCCGTCAGGAGACGGTGAAAGAGGTGGCTCAGGATTGGTATCGTGTTGATCAGGCGGCGGCGAAGGAGTGGATTGAAGCGAGTGGTTTACCAGAAGCGACGGTGACGGAAATCACGAGTCCTCAGCGCGGCGGTGGTGATCGCCGTGGAGGAGGCGGTAGAGGTGGTCGCTAGGGTTGCCTTTTTAAAAACCGCTACCTGCTGAGTGAGTCGTCACTGGAGCGGGAGCAGCCTCGTGGAAGGGCTCCGGGGTCACGGCCGATGAGGGTGAAGGAGCCATTTGGGTGAGAGATGGCGAAGTCTTGGGTGCGGATGGCGGCGACGCTGTGGACGTTGGCAAGGTCGTGGAGCTGAAGGTAGCCCATTTCTCCGATGGGGAGTTCTTTTCCGGTCTGGGGACAGATGATTTGGTGGCGGCACCAGTGGGGGAAGCGGTGGGTGCCTTCTGAGCCGCTGGCGTAGGCTTGGGAGGAGAGCTCGGTCATGCCGTATTCATTATGAATGACGGCATCGGGGAGTTGGAAGAAGTCGCTGAGCTGGCGGTAGAAGTGGGGCTTGGCGAGGGTGCGGGTGGTTCCCTTATACCCGCCGGTTTCTAGGAGTTGGGAGCCTTTTGGAAGGGGGATGGGGTGGTGAGACTCGATGAGGTGAAGGAAGGCGAGGGCGGTGCCAGAGAGGATAACGGGGTGGTGGAGATCGACTAAAGGGGTGAGATCAAAGTGAGATTCTCTGAGTAAAAATGGGGTCTCATTTTTTGAGTCGTCTGAATTGAGTGAGCGATCGAGGTGCCCAAACATGTGCGTGAGGGAGGATTGGGGTGTCTGGCAGGGAGGGGGAGAGAGAAAATAAAGGGGGAGGTCGGGAAGGTGCTGCTGCCAGTGGGTGAGTGCGGCGAGGTCGTAGAGTTCGGTGTCGGGGAAGTGGTGTGCACCGCGGGTTTCGGTGGTGGTTCCGGAGGTGAGGAAGGTGACTTTTCCGGAGGAAAGGGGGAAGTCTGGGAGCTTAAAGGCGCTGGTGGGAACGGCGGGGATGTCGCGCGAGTGGGAGAGCGAGTCAGGGGTGATGCGGAGGTGTCGACAAAAGCGCTGGTAGGGGAGGTTTTGCTGGAAGTGAGTTTTAAAGAGTTGCTGAGCAAGGGTTTCAAAATCAGAGTGCTCATGCTCCTCGGCTTTGATGAATTGTTGCACGGATTGGGCAATCGAGCGGTTGCTGTGGTTGTGCTTGCTTGACATTTTTTGTAATACCTACGATGAGTTCGGCGTCAGTTCACCCCGACACCCCCCTAAATTAAAATTACTACTGACATGAAAGCCATGATTTCCTTCCGCAATTTTTTCTTGATGCTCCTGAGTGGAGTTTTCTTCGTGAGTTGTGCGCCTTTAACTCCTGAGGGTCCTCCGAAGGTAGCTGAGAAAGTGCAAGCTGCACCTACGAAGAAGAAAACTTCTTCCTCTTCCTCTTCCTCTACGAAGAAGAAAGCAACGTCTTCTAAGAAGAAGAGTTCTTCGAGCAAAAAGAGTGCTGCTCAGAAAAAGCGCGATGCTGATAGAAAGAAGCGTGATGTTGAGGCATGGCGCAAGAAGCAGGCAGCTAAGAAGAAGTCTTCTTCTTCTTCTTCCTCTTCCTCTTCCTCTTCTTCTTCCTCCTCCTCCTCTTCGAAGCCCAAGCCCAAGCCTCCTGTGGTAGTGAAGAAAAAATCAAAATACCCTACGGCTTCTGCAACTCGTAAGGGTTTCGTGAAGAATCCCTACACCGGTAATGAGGTGGATGTGCGTGGCATTCCCGGCGGACGTCTCGTGGTAGACCCAGAAGACCCGAATAAGTCGACGCACAAGTTCCGGGTTCCCTAAGCGACCTGATTCATTTAACTTCCAGCCACGCCTTCGAGAGAGGGCGTGGTTTTTTTATGATGAGATTTGAAAAAGTGACCATCCTTGGGCCGGGCTTGCTCGGAGGGTCGGTCGCGCTTGCGGCGCAGGAAGCCGGACTGGAGGCGATTCTCTGGGGACGAAGTGAGGAGCGGGTAGCTGCGACGTGTGTGCTGGGCCTGCGGGCGACGACGTCTCTCGAGACGGCGGTGTCAGAAGCGGATCTCATCATTCTCGCGGTGCCGGTAGGTGCGATGGCGGGCTTGGTGGAAAAGATGCTACCGCATTTAAAAAAGGGCTGCTTGGTGACGGATGTGGGGAGCGTGAAGGTTCATCCGCACGCGGAGGTGGGGTCACTTTTAAAAGAGTCCGGCGCAAGTTTTATCGGGAGTCACCCGATGGCGGGGTCTGAGCAGACAGGGATCGAGGCAGCCCGCGGGGATCTTTTCCGCGAAGCGGCCTGTGTCCTGACGAATGATGATGAGGGTGGTGCGGAGGAGCTCGCCGCGCTGGAGGAATTTTGGAAAAGTCTCGGCTGCCGAGTTTGTCGTCTGGGTGCGGAGGAGCATGATCGGGCGGTGGCGCGGATCAGTCATTACCCGCACGCGATGGCGGTGCTGACAGCAGAGGTTGGGCTCGCGCTGGGAGATCCGCTGCAGCTTGCCGGAGGAGGGTTCCGGGATACGAGTCGGGTGGCTTCGGGCGATCCGGCGATGTGGGCCGAGATCATGATCGAGAACCGTGAGGCTTTGGTAAATGTCCTTCGCGAGGCGGAGCAGTCCTTGCGTGATATGCTTGTTATTTTGGAGGAATCCGACAATGAAGGGCTGAAGCAATATCTCGTGCAGGTGAAGGCCGCGAGAGACGAGGTGAGCTGATTTTTTTTTGACCATGAGTGACACGATTAAGGTAAGCCCAATTGAGGCGATCAAAGGGGAGCTGGCGGTGCCGGGTGATAAGAGTATTTCCCACCGCGTGGCGATCCTTGCGGGATTGTCCGATGGGCCTTGCCGGGTTGAGAATTTTCTCCCTAGTGAGGACTGCGTGAACACTCTTCGTGCGATGGGTCAGTTAGGAGTGCGATATGAGGTGGAGCGCGGGACTGAGGATGCTCCGCTGGATCTCATCATTCACGGGTGTAAGGGCGCCCTTCGTGCTCCAACAGTCGAGCTTGATTGTGGAAACTCAGGCACGGGCATGCGTCTGCTTGCGGGAGTGCTTGCGGCGCAGAAGTTCGATAGCGTGCTCACGGGTGATGACTCTCTCTCGTCCCGCCCAATGGGTCGGATTATGAAGCCGCTGGAGGAGATGGGAGCAAAGCTCGATGCGCGTGGCGCGAAGCCAGGCTGCGCACCACTTCACATCACGGGCGGCGAGCTGGAATCAATCATTTATGAAATGCCGATGGCGAGTGCGCAGGTGAAGAGTGCGGTGCTGCTGGCGGGGCTTTTTGCGCCAGATAAAACGACGGTGATCCAGCCTGCGACGACGCGCGATCACAGCGAGCGGCTTCTTAATGCCTTTGGCGTCACCGTTATGACTGAGGGCAATACCATTTCTCTCTACGGTCAGCAGCGGATTCGCTCCTGCGATGTCGTGGTCCCTGGAGACATTTCCAGTGCGGCTTTCTGGATTGTCGCTGCCGCTTGTCGCCCAGGCTCGAAGCTTCTCATCACCAATGTCGGCCTTAACCCGACTCGGACTGGCCTTATTAATGTTCTCATCCGGATGGGTGCGCATATTAAAGACGTCGTTCTTCACGATGATGGGGGCGAGCCGCGCGGAAATATTGAAGTTGTGGGGCAAGAACTCCACGGGGTCGAAATTCTGCCTGAAGAAATTCCAAATCTCATCGATGAGGTCCCTATTTTGGCTGTAGCCGGCGCTCTTGCGAAAGGGAAGATGACCATTCGCAATGCCGAGGAGCTGCGAGTGAAAGAGACGGATCGCATTGAGACGACCGTTACTAATCTTCGGGAAATGGGCGTCGAGGTGGAAGAATTCGAAGACGGAATGATCATTCAAGGAGGTGCCTCGCTTAAGGGAGCGGCGTTGAAAAGTTTCGGCGACCACCGCATCGCAATGGCCTTCGCAATGGCGGGTCTTCTTGCCGAGAGCGGCACTACTACGATCGAGGACACAGGCTGTGTTAACACTTCCTACCCCGGCTTTGCCGATCACCTTAAAGACATTCGTAAACGATGAGCACCACCCACCGCGCTGTCGCTATTGACGGCCCCGCCGCTTCCGGAAAAAGCACCGTCGCCAAGCGCCTCGCCGATTCTCTCGGCATGGTCATGGTGAACTCAGGGGCGATGTATCGCGCTGTCACATGGCAGATTTTAAAAGATGAAATTTCCCCGCAGGATGCGGATGCTGTCATCAGCTCGCTCGGGGGAATGGAGATCACGTGCGGAATGGAAGAGGGCCGCTCGACGATCGCGATCAATGGTCAATTTTTAAATGAAGAGCTTCGCTCGGAAGCGGTCAATAATGCGGTCTCCCATGTCGCCGCCGTTCCTGAAGTGCGCGATCGCCTCGTCCAGCTCCAGCGCGATTATCTTACGACGAGTGATGTGGTGATGGAAGGCCGGGACATTGGGTCCGTGGTCTTTCCCGAAACTCCCTACAAACTCTATATCGATGCCTCCGAGGAGGTGCGCCGTGCCCGCCGTGCTGCAGATGGAGAAGCAGATGCGGTGGCCGCGCGCGATGCGCAGGACAGTCAGCGGAAGACCGCCCCACTGAAGATTTCTGATGGAGCGATCGTGATTGATTCCTCCGAACTGCAGATCGACGAAGTTGTGGATGCGGCGAGGCAGGCTCTGGTGAAGCTTGGTTGGCAAAACCCCTCATAGATTCTCATGAAGACGATTTACTGGATTGGCGTCACCTTTTTTCGCGCTGCGACAACCGCTTTTTTTGGCTATCGCGTGATCGGCCGCGAGAAGCTCATTCAAGATGGCGGAGTTCTGATTGCTTCGAATCACGAGAGCTTTCTTGATCCGCCACTTATCGGGATCGCCTACGATGATGAGGTCCACTACCTCGCTCGCAAGACTCTCTTTAAAGGCTTCTTCAAATGGCTTTACACAAAGTGGAATGCCGTGCCCGTGGATCAGGATCGGCCCGATATGAGTAGCCTGAAGCGCATCATTAAAATTCTGCGCAGCGGTGAACGGGTCGTTGTTTTTCCAGAAGGAGCGCGGACGCTGGATGGCGAACTCGGGCCTGCGGGAGCTGGAGTCGGCCTCATTGTTGCGAAGAGCAAAGCGACTGTGCAGCCGATGCGTCTTTTTGGTGCGCGTGAATGTCTCCCACGAGGGAGCGCTCGCTTGCGCCTGCACCCGATCACCATCGTGGTGGGTGACCCGATTAAGTTCACCTCTGAGGAACTCGCAGTGAAGGGGCGAGACGGCTACCAAGTGATTTCAGACCGAATCATGGCTGAGATTTCAAAAATCGACCTTCCCGGAGCGGAAAACACTTAGGGTTTTATTATTTTTTTGAACGGAAAGGTTGTTAAGGAGGACTACAACAGGAAGAATACCCCTAACCCTTAACGAATGAATCTTCAGATCCAGTGCCCTGCCTGTGAGCGTAGCTTTCGCTCCAATGACGACCTTACCGGAAAGACCGTGGAATGTGGTGCTTGTGATCATCGCTTCGAGGTCAACATTCACACCATTGTTCACGAGAAAGAGCGCTTCTATCCTGGAGAGCATCAAGATGCTCTGCTTGATCGTCTCGGGCACTCTCCGGCTGTTGATGGTGCTCCCGTCAGCTTTCAGCGCGCTCAGTATTCTCCCCAAGTAAGTGCAAGTGACACCATGCCAAGCACTCCAGCGCAAAGTTTTGCCGTGGCTGCTGGGGTGATCTTGATCTCCCTCTTCGCGTTGATCTTCTTTTTGGGATCGAGTAAAGGCCAAGTCTTTCAAGATGTGGATATGAACAAGCGGCTTCTACTGGGTGGCTTTGTCTCCTTGATCGGAAGTGGACTCATTGTGGCGGGAGCCAAGACATGGCGGAATCGGGCCATTCTGCTTTCGACCGTCCTCTTCATTGGAGTCATCGGTATGATTCTTCTCAGACCGGTCCATATGACACCTAAATCTGATGGAGAGTTTGCGGCGAGTGAGAAAGCAGCAGAATCCATCGAGACTGAGGTCAACCTTTTGGATACAGAGCAGGATCGCTACCTCAACAGACTGGGCTACGGGACTGTGGAGCGAGCTATTCAAAAAGAGACAAACGTGGACGCAGGAATCGATGGGCGCCAGCGAGTTGTCGCGGTTTATCTTCACCCCGTGAAAGCAAGTGTTGTCTACGATCTTGAGAAGTTCTTCGAGCGCAGGCTCTCTATTCCTAAGACGAACACGGTCCTGACTTACGAGCGAGAGAACGGCAATGCTCGTCTCATTGTGCTCTCAGGCATTGCCGAGTCATTTGATCGAGTCGCTGAGATGTCCTCAGAGCTAGGAAGGGTAAAGACACTCCCCTCGAAACGAGTGATCGATATTAAGATCGATACGAGTCTCTTTGCTGAACCAGGTGGCGACTCTTTCCAGCAGCTGACAGATCCCTTAAATGAACGTTTTTCGGAGGCAAATCTCAATGAGATGAATCACATCAGTATCGAGAGAATCGAGAATGCGGTGAAGCGCCTCGCCGATATGCCTCCAGGTTCCACGCTCCGTCATAAGCCTGATATTGTTGCCAAGTTTCTCGAACTTCTTCGTCAGAAGGAGAGTGGTAAAGAGATCGATTCTGCGATCGGGCGTGCTCTTTCTACTTGGGCTCCCCAGGATAAAGAGGTCGCTACTGAAGTGGCAGCTATCATGGGTGTTAGGGGTGATAATGATCAAGAAATCCCCAAATCCATCGTGGAGTATCTCATCGCCAGTGGCTCTCCGAGCGTAATCGCGCTGATCGATCGTATGTGGGTTAAAGACCCGACGAGTTGGTCCGAGCAGTATCAGGCAATGGGAGCTCAGGCTGAAAGCCGACTGGCTTATCACATCACATCCTCTCCTCTCTCAGTGAAGAAAGCGGCGGCGGTTCTCCTACGTAGAATTGGCACCTCGCAGAGTGTCCCTGCACTCAGAGCAGCAAAGGGCTCAGGTGATGAGGAATTGAAGATCCTGCTCAATGTGGCGATTGAGGCTGCAGGCTCTCGCTAGGTGTCTAACCTTCGTCATTTTCTTTCCACGAGTTGACACTGTGAGGTTCGTCTTATAAGTCATCACCTCGAAGTGAGGTGCGCTTACTTCTCTCTTTATTAAATGCCGCCGTGGCGGAATTGGTAGACGCTGTGGATTTAAAATCCATTGACCCTAGGTCGTGCGGGTTCGATTCCCGCCGGCGGTATTGATAGGAGAGACAAAAAAGCCCCCGCTTCCCGGAGGAGCGAGGGCGATATATTCTGGTGTGAGATTCTTAGCGGCGGCGGCGAAGTAGGCTGAGCAGGCTTAGTCCACCAAGAAGAGCGGTAGATGGCTCAGGCACGGCATCAAAGCTAATCTCGCGAAGGCCTGCAGAACCAGCGGAGATGGTGGTTTCGAACTCGACGAGGAAATCGTCAGTGCCGCCGACCAAACTGAGATCAAAGTCGTCTCCAAAGCTTACTCCGACGAAGTCAAAATCGACATTGATCGCTTGAAAGCCGTTGAACCGCACGGTGACGGCATCGGCGTCATTGAATTCGAGAGCGGTGATCGATGTGGTGTCGTTTGAGAACGATTGTCCTACGGTCAGAGTTTCTCCAAGATTTGCTAAGATGGTCACGGAGCCATATCCGGGAACGTTTAGATCAAAGCGATCAGGGTTTCCATTCGCGGTCGTTGGATTTTGAATGGTCTGGCCGAGGAGGTCTGTAAAATCGACTGAAAATGCAGATGCGCTGAAGGAGGTCGCAGCGAGGAGGGCGAAGGTAGAAATGTGAACGTTCATAGACGAACGCACAATAGCTAACAAAAGTTAATAATCAATGCCTTTTTTAAAAAATAAAGAGAAAGTTAATAAAACTTCTATGGTTAGAGGTCTAACTGGGAGTCCTCTACTGCCTCCAGGGAGAAATTCTCGGTCTGCTGCTGGGTGCCCTTGGGCTCTTGTGCAAGAAGTCTAAGGGCTTTGGGCTGAGGTGATGTGATCTGAGAGCTTACCTTTTCTAGGTCTGCGGCAAGGGGGCTGAGTTCCTTGACTAACTCCTCGTGGAGGGTGCGGGCCTCTTTGAGATCCTTCATGTCACTTTGGTTTCGCCAATAGGAGAGGCCAAGGCCGAAAAAGAAGAAGGCGACCACTGGGAAGAAGAGCGAGAGAAGATAGGGCACTTTTTCAGAGTGCTCCATGATGGCGAAGAAGGGTGTCATTGCAGTTCTTTAGCTGAGGTGGCTGAGGTGTTCAGTAAGCTTGCGGTTTGCCTTCTGGAGTTTGGTTTGTTGTGCGCGAAGCGAGTTATTGAGCCGTTTGAGGTCGCGTAATTGTCGGCCGCTAGAGCGCCAGAGCACTTGTCCGATGAGGAAGGCAATGATGGAGACGAAGAATCCCAGAATGATCATTGTCTCGAAACCATGAGTGAAGAACCATTTTCCGGTAGCAAGGGTGTGATGCGGGTGCATGAATATTTGGGCTAGGAGGTGAGAATCGAGATTTCTACTCGGCGACCTTTCGCGGGGTCCGTGATGTTTTCATCAAATGGGAGGGCGCGTGTTTCCATGATTTTAGCCGGGACGCCGAGCTTGATGAGGCGCTTGCGAACCTCTTTGGCTCGGAGAAGAGCGAGAGATTGATTTGTTTGAGGGTCCGCCTGAAAGCTGCTGGAGCCGCTGATGAGGACCGCTGGTTCTTCGTTGCTGAGGATGAGTTGTGCAAGCAGCTCAACTTTGGTCCATTCAGAGGGTTTTAAGTATGTGCTCTTTTTATTAAAAAAGATGGGCAAATTTGAGGGGCTGCCCTCAGGGAGGGTGGGCTTGTTGCTGACAGGGGAAGAGAGGTGTATTGAAGGTTCAGGGTTGCCGGAGAGTTGGTTCCCAGAGCCAAGCGCGGCGAGCATGGGGGTTGGTTCGGGCTCGGTGGGAGGTGGGGGGAGGAGTTCGAGGTTGATCTGCCGCACAATCTGGAGAGGGAGCTTGTTGATCAGCTGAATCATGGTGGAGCGATCTTCTTTTTTCTGAAATGAGGCTCTGGCGTGAATCTGCCGGGGAAGGAAGTGGAGTTCGGCAGGGCCAGAGCTGTGATTAAGGAAGGCGGGGAGGAATTGCTCAGGGTAGTCGCTCCACCACGATCCACCAGGCCGTAAGGCGACCGTGGTTTCGTCCTGGATAGTGGGTTGGTCGCTGGCTGATTCTATGAGTTGGTGGAGTGAGGCGCGCACGGCCCCGTTGGGTAGGGTGCCACTCAGGGTGATTTTTTCAGCACTTCGAATGATCTTAAAATCAATGTGTTGTCGCGGCTGAATCTTGAAGGCAGATTCAGCAGGAAGGCCTCGAAGAAGAGGGGGGATTTGTGACGAGTCGTCGAGCATTCCGCGAAGGGTAATGACTCCGTTACGGGTGCTGAGGGAGGCGCCGTCGGCTTGGTTGAGGAGGCGCGGGATGAGCGAGATGAGTCGATATTGGTGCCCCAGTGGGATGGCTCGGCTGTTGATCTCAATGTTATCTGAGATTTTTCGAGAGGGGTCTTGAGTGGAAGATGCTTGCCGAGCGGCATTAAGGATGGCGACACGGTCATCTTGACTGGGAAGTATCCCGGCGACGGTGATGAGGTCATCTTTTCCCTCGCTGATCGAAATCCACGATGCCGTCTCGTGGGGGATTGGTTTAATGGGCGGGATGTAGGCACCGATGATGTTGTCTAGTTCGGTGGCGATGGACGGGCTCAGATTTTCGGTGTTGAGTTGGTGTCCGGTAAACTGAATGGCAGTGACTGCAAGGTCATGCGATTCCAAGACGGCCTCTACTTTGCTCGAGAGATCTTGTTCGATGGCGCTTTGGTAATATTTCCCAGAAAAATGGGCGCAAAGCGCTGCCAAAGCGAAAAACGAGGTCGCGATGAGGAGCAGTCGGGAAAGCATGGAGGGGGAGGGTTAATCTTCTCTAGCAGCCTAACAGATAGGCTGGCGGGAGGTGAAAAGCTGGGAGGAGGGATTACTAGTCGAAAGGAGGCTTTTGGGGAACGGAAAAATCTCTCGTTAAGAAGTCCTGATTGACTAGCCATCAAAATAAAATGCCCCTCTCTGAAGAAAAGCAGAGAGGGGCAAATAATGAGTTTGAAGTTACTCTCAATGAATTGTTTACATGACGGCGAATTTTAATTCGGCGCTGGATACGATGACTCCATTGACGGAGCAGGTTGCCACGGCTTGGCCGATGTTGCGGCGCATCTTTGTGATTTCAGCGTCAATAAAAAGGGTGTCACCAGGGACGACCGGTTTGCGGAACTTGACGTTGTTAGCGCTGAGGAAGTAGCCAATTTTCCCCTGATTGTCGGGAAGGCGCATGATGAGAATCGACGCGGTCTGGGCCATTGCCTCCAGCTGAAGGACACCGGGCATGACAGGGTGTCCCGGGAAGTGGCCTTGGAAGAATTCCTCGTTCATGGTGAGGTTCTTAATAGCGGTGCACTTCATTTCTGAAGAGAAGCCAGTGACTCGGTCAATAAGAAGGAAGGGGTAGCGGTGGGGGAGGATCTTAAGAATATCCTCGGTCTTTAGGACCGCTTCAGCTTCGGGTAGCTTGAGTGGTGGGACCATGGAGCGCATGGCGGCATATTCCTTTTTGATAAGCGCTGCCATACCGGTGTTTGGTCCGTGGCCTGGTGCAATGGCGATGACGTGGCCGAGGAATTTTTTCCCAGAAAGCATGAGATCTCCAATGAGGTCGAGTGCCTTGTGGCGTGCGAATTCATTATTAAAGCGCATGGGCTCCTTTGACATGATTTCTTCTCCTCTGACGACGACAGCATTTTCAAGAGAGCCGCCTTTGATCAGTCCCTTGTCGAGGAGAGGTTTGATGTCCTCGTAGAAGGTGAAGGTGCGAGCCGGGGCGATTTCTTTGATATAGGTCTCTGAGTTCACAACGGAGGAGAAATACTGCACAAAGCGTCCGTCTTTTCCGATGTTGGTGACGGAGACGCGGAACTCCTTATCTGGAACGATGGTGATCAGGGAGCCGTCGCCTACTTCAATATGGATGGGCTCACGAATTTCCCAAATCTGACGAGGGACGCTTTGTTCGAGTAGGCCGGCTTTTTGAATGAGTTCCACATAAGGGCGGGAGGAGCCATCACCGATGGGGGGCTCATTGGCATCCATTTCGATCAATGCATTGTCAATGCCGAGGCCGACCAGTGCGGAGAGGACGTGCTCTACTGTGTGAACTTTGACCGATCCTTCAGCGAGAGTGGTGGCGCGCTCGACGGTCTGGACTTTAGAGACATCGGCATCAATGAATGGCTTGTCGGGGAGATCGACACGGCGAAATTTGAAGCCGTAGCCTTCTGGGGCAGGCTTTAGTGTGAGAGTGACCTTTTCACCAGTGTGAAGAGAGGTGCCTTCTAGTGTCGCTTCGCTCGCGAGAGTGTGTTCCATGTGGGACATGGCGAGTTTTTAGATGGGCGAGGCGGATCGGTCGAGGGATATTCGTGGTCTACGGGAAGCAATTTCGATTGGTGGCGGAAGACGAACAATTACCAGTTAGCTTGAGTGTGCGAGGAGAGCGGGTAGTTGTTGGTGAATTTTTGGGAGTAAGGAAGGCATCAGAGGGGGTGATGGGGCGCGGCGTCTTCAGTAAATTTCAAAAGGATGGGTTTAGTGCGGGTTCCCAGTTGCCGGTGAAAGTCCGAGCTGGAATGCGTCGTCGAGTTGTTGAAGTTTCGAATTGGCGATTGTCGCTTTGCTCTCTTGAATCAGGGCATGGCGAACCTTGATGAAATTATAGAATTTTTAGAAAAAGAGCTCAATACGAGCGAGATCCCTGATTACGGGGCGGCGCATAATGGCCTTCAGCTTCAAAATCAAGGAGAGGTCACCAAGATCGCTGCTGCTGTGGATGCTAGTTTGCCGGTGATCGAGAAGGCGATCGCTGCTGGGGTGGATCTTTTAATCGTGCATCATGGATTGTTTTGGCAAGGGGTTCAATCCATGACGGGTCCATTTTATCAAAAGATTAAATTGGCAATGGATCATGGTTTAGCGATCTATAGTTCGCATATCCCTCTCGATGTGCATCCTGAATGGGGGAATGCCGTTCTGCTAGCTGAGGGGTTAGGATTTAAGGAGACGACTCCATTTTTCCCCTGGAAAGGGATTAGTCTGGGGCGACAGGTGACGAGCGAGCTGACGCTTGGTGAACTTCGGGAGAAATTGTCATGTTTGTTAGGTGGGGAAGTTTTCTCTCAGGGTGATGGCGGAGCAAAGGCTGGGAGAATCGGAATCATCACAGGGGGCGCGGGTTCCGAGATCGGGGCCATCGCTAACCAAGGGATAAGGACCTTTATCACTGGTGAGGGGCCGCATTGGACTTCTCCCCTAGCAGAGGAGTTGGGAGTCAATCTTCTCTACGGTGGGCATTACGCGACTGAGACATTTGGGGTGAGGCGAGTCGCTGAAGAGATAGTGATTAAGTTCTCAGTCTCCTCGGTGTTTTTGGACCATCCGACAGGTCTCTAGAGTGTATCGCCATCATGAAAGTGCTTATGTCTAAGCCGTTAGACTGATGGGGTTTGGAGAAACTCTCTCTAAATATCCCAAAAAAGGCTTGCAGTGCTTCCATGAGAAGCTTAAAACCCTCACCACAGTCGCGGGTATAGCTTAATGGTAAAGCTCCAGCCTTCCAAGCTGATCATGAGGGTTCGATTCCCTCTACCCGCTTATCTGCAAAGACTTAAATTAATTTTTTCACCCAAAGAAAGAACCCAAAACAATGAAAAACACGCTGAAATTCGCGCTGACAGCACTGCTCTTCGCAGCTGCTCCCCTCGCTCAAGCTGACACGATCGATTGCGTCAAGTTGAGCAATACTGTAAAGTCAGCGGTCGCCGCTGACTCTTCGAAGGTCCTTGAGATCGTCGCTGCTCAAATCGCCGCTAACGAATCTTGCGCATGCGAGGTTGTTAAGGCTGCCATTGTCGCGTCCAATGCTGAAAAAGAGATGGTCGCTCAGATCGTCGATGCGGCAATTAACGAGGCTCCCTCAATGCTTAGAATTATTGCGCAGTGCGCAATCGCAATCGCGCCTGATGCTGGAGCGAATGTTCAAGCGGTTCTTGAAAAGTATGATTTTGCCGGTGGCGAAGGCTACTCTGAAAAAGGCGGTCTTGCTAAAGGTAGCGACGTTGTCCCACCCGTAGCGAGCGCCAATCCTCTGGATTTCCCAGGTGGTGGCACGGAGAATCCAGTTGGCCCTCGTCCAGGTAGCCCAGGTGGATTCCCTCTTCTTCCTGCCGGTCTTCCTCTCACATCCGCACCAGTTAGCACTCCTCAGTCAGTGACTCCTGTTAACTAGGTCTCGGATTTTAGCCTAATAAAATAATAACGTCTGAAACACGATAACAATTAGCTTAATGAAAAAAATTACGATTACCGCTCTCGGCCTGCTCTCTGCGAGCAGCCTCTGCGCTCAAACACTCTTTGATCTGGCCCCTGCTGAGGAGGCCTCAGAATCAATTCCTCTTACATGGACCGTTGGTGCTACCATCGGTTATGATGATAACCCGACTCCCATCGGGAACGGGGACGATAACGGAACAGCCTACGTTAATGCATACGTTGGTGCTTCATTCTTAAGTGAGTCACCTCAGGACCGTCTCGAGTTTTCAGCTCAGGTCGGATATGTTTACTACCTCGATGATCTCGACATCAGTAATGGAATTGGGAATCCTGACACAGAAGTAGATCAGGATACTCCTACCGGAAGCCTTCGAGTTAACTGGACCCGTCGTATTAGCGAGCGTCTCCGATTCTCCAGTCGTAACTCGGTTGGTTTCGAATATGAGCCAAACTATTCGGTCGGAACTACTTCTGCTCGTCAGGTCGGTGCATACACTCGCTGGAGCAGTGATAATGCTGTTGGTTACCGTTGGACTGAACGTCTTGGAACATACACAGGTATCATTTTTGACGGTGTTAATTATGACAATAACAGCGTCAACTCAAATGATGTCTCGGCGATTACATTCTATAACGACTTCCGTTACCAGCTGTCTCCTCAGACCGTTGCAACTTTGACGTATCGTTACTCTGATCGTAACACGGCTGGTGGAATTGGTGACAGCCAAAACCATTTTGTCCTTGCTGGTATTGAGCACCGCTTCAGTCCAAACACTGTTGGTATCCTGCGTGCAGGAGCACAATTCCGCAGCGTTGACAACTCTAACAGTGGATCTGAGACAAGCCCTAATGTTGAGGCAGCTCTTAGGTCACAAGTTAGCGAGCAACTCTCACTCAATTCCTACGTTCGCTACTCCGGTGAGGATTACTCTCGTCAGATCGGTGGTAACGTTTATGACAACTCAAACACCCTTCGTGTGGGAGTGACTGCTGACTACAGAGTTTCTCAAGCACTCTCGTTACAGGGTGGAATCAATTACCAATTCCTGAGTTACGAAGATGGTGGTGTTGGTGTCTCTGACGTCGACGAAGACCTTTTCAATGCTTATGTCGGCTTTGATCTCCGTATCGCTGAAAATGTTTACCTTAACGGAACCTACAACTTCGAAGATCTTGGTTCTGATATCGACGACAGAGAATACGATCGTAATCGTTTCTCTCTTGGGGTTCGTGCGACCTTCTAAAAATTTCAGAAAAATCTGAACAAATTCACTCCCACAATGTCTTTACATTGTGGGAGTTCTTTTTTGCTTGTGTCTAGGCTAGCATCAAGATCTTCTGTAAAACCCAATACCACTCTTCAATGCAATCTACAGGTCCACAACAAACTGACACAGCCGGAAGCATAGACTACTGGCAGGTTATCAAGAATCGCTATGGCGTAATTCTTCTTACCTTCCTACTAGTTTTCATGACGGCTGCGGTTATTACTTCGGTAATGCCCCGGAAATTTCAGAGTTCATCAGTAGTTCAGGTGCATCCTTCGATGCTTGCCATTGCTCCAACAGGAGGTGGTTCGCAAAGTCATTCAGGATCTATAATGACGAGGAACTACATTGAGAATGAGTTCGAAACGATTACGGCTCCTCAAACTGTATCTGAGGCGGCAAAATCTTTAGATCTCACTACTCGATGGGATATGAATGAAGATGAAGTGCTGCAAGTTTTGTCTTCAATTGTGAGGGCTAGCCCGAAGAGAGGAACCGATTTCATCGAAATATCAGTTCGACATGCCAACGCAGAGGATGCCAAGGATATTTGTCAGCAAATTACGAATGCCTATATCACTCGCCGAAATAGGACTGAGATGCAACGTGCGGAGTCGGCTCTTGAAGCTCTTGATACCGAACTCCAAAATCATGGTGATGTGGTGAACGATAAGCAGAAGGCGCTTACTGTTCTCATTCAGCAGTATGGTATTCCTTACTTCGATGGACGTAGCTCGAGTCCTGTTGGTCAAACAGAAGAGAGAATGTATCAGGATGCACAACAGCGCTTGGAGCAACTGAAACAGGATCGTGATCGCTTGAAAATTCAGATCGACAAGCTGGTAAGTACGAGTTCGGAGGAGATGATTCCGACAGCTGCCGGTTTGGAGCTTCCCGAAAATCAGGTGAGTGTCTTTTACGATCAATTTCTGCAGACTAACCGGGAAATGGATGACGCCTCGGCTCAGGGACTGGGAGCGAATCACCCCACAATGAAGGGACTGAGGGTAAGAGCGTCAAATCTTATGAGAGACGCTGGGTCTGCTGTGACTTCGTTGAAGGATGTTTTGAACACACGGATCAACCTGATTGATCGGCAAGTTGAGCGAATGGAGCAAACTGTTGAAGTGAAGAAAACTGACACCGTGAGTCTTTCAATGCGGCAGCACGATTATAATTCAGCGAAAGATGACTATGAACAGGCTCGTGATCTGCTGCGTCAGATGAAAATTCAGCAGCAGGAGCAGCGGGTCCTCCTTAGAATGCCCAGGACTCCTATTACCGCTCATGAGCTTCCTCGTTTAGCGAAAAATCCTGTATTTCCTAATGTCACCCTGAATTTAGTTCTCGGTGCAGGTGTTGGCTTGATTTTTGGAGTTGGTATCGCGTTCTTGCTTGAACACTTGGATACCTCGGTGAAGAGCCTTGAAGATGTAGAGCGATATTTGCAGGTCCCAGTTCTCGCTGTGATTCCCAAGGATGTTGGTGTTCTTCACAAGCAAAGCGGAATGAGCCCTGATGCTGAGGCTTATCGAATTCTTAGAACGAACATCGAATTCAACCGCAAGAATCCTGAAGACAACTCCATTACGGTGGTTTCAGGAGGAGCGGGTGAAGGTAAATCAACGACCTTGGTCAACCTTGCTTATGTTTGTGCTCAGGGAGGTTACACGACTCTGATGGTCGATGCTGACCTTCGTCGCCCACGACTGCACACCTTCTTCGATATTAATAATTCTGTTGGATTGACGAACTATTTGACCACAGATTTGGCCCTTGAGGATGTGATTCTTCAGACACCTGTAGACAATCTCTACTTCCTGCCCTCAGGAATTCTTCCTGCTGATGCGGCCGGGATCTTGAACTCTCGACGGATGTCAGAGCTATTGCAGGACGTGAAGCAGCGTTTCGATCTTGTATTGGTAGACTCACCTCCAATTCTTGGAGTGAGTGATGCGGCCGTGCTCGCAAGTGAGGTTGATCTGACTATGGTTGTTGTTCAGCATCGTAAGCTTCCTCGTAACATGCTTCTTCGCGTGAAGCAGGCGGTGGAGAATGTGGGTGGACAGGTTATTGGCGTTGTCTTGAATAACGTGGATGTCCGCAGTGACAGTCAATATCAGTATTACACGAGTTACTACACCTACTACGCACCGAGTGCGATGGATGAGAATGCCGCGCCAGCGACTTCTGCTCCAATCGATCATTCTTCTACTGCAGGATCGAATAATCCTGCAGGATCGAAAGACGATCTCTACTAAAATTAGTCTTGAACCCCAAAAATATGAAAAAATTACTTACCCTCCTTATTGGATTCCTATCGATTACGTTTGCTGGAGCGCAAATTTCAGTGAACCAAACCTTGACGATCTCTGTAACAGGGCTTCCTGCCAGTGAGCAGAGCCGTCTCAATAATACTTACCAGGTTTCTGGAGATGGGACGATTAGGATGTGGATCATTGGTAGCGTGCGAGCTGCGGGCAGAACTCCTGATCAGCTTGCGCAGTCGATCTCAGCAGCTTACCGAAGTGCTGGAATTTACACCAATTCGAGCTTTTCAGTGATTGTTCCAACGGACACCAACGTCGCGGCTAAGACCTTTACGGTTGGCGGACAGGTCCAATCAGCTGGAGCCAGACCATGGATGAATGGAATGACTTTGTATGGAGCGATTCAAGCAGCAGGGGGAGGAACTCCTTTTGGTGCGCTTACCCGAGTGAAGCTTTTCCGATCTGGCAAAGTCTTCAATTACAATCTGAAGGAAGACAAAGCGAAGGGTATTCAAGTGAAGCCCGGAGACATCATCGAGGTTCCTCAAAAGAATTGGGCCGGAAAGTAGATCTCCCTTCTTTTGTTCAATTTTGGGTGCCTTTCCTCACGGGAAGGCACCTTTTTCTATCCCAGTATCTCGTAAAAGGCTTGGACAGCGAGTGTCTTTTGGTTGAGTTTTAAGTAGATAGCTTCTGTGCGGAGCTATTGGCTTTGATTATGAAAACTCTCCGTTGGGCTCTGGCTCCTTTCGCTGCTCTGTGGCTCCTCCCTAGCTGTAGTTCTCAGGCTGCTGACTTTGATTTGGTTGCTGAGGAGGTGACGCGTCTTCTTCAGAACCGGCACTTTGCTCGGATGAGGTTTGATGAGGACCTGAGCGCTCGGATTTTTGATGATTATCTCCACGATCTCGATCCCTCTCGGATTTATTTTGTCCAAGACGATATTGACGAGTTCAGTAAACTCTACCGTAGCAAGGTCACTGATCTTTTGGTCAGCAAGGGCGCGATTGCCATGGCGCAGGTTGTTCATCAACGATATCAGGAACGTGTTAAGGAGAGGGTAGAGGTCATTAAAAGTCTTCTCAAAGACGAGGATTTTACTTTTGAGAGCGATGCCTCAATTATGAGGGATCGGGAGAAGGCGCCTTGGCCAAAAGATACGGCCGATGCAAATGGTCAGGTGAAGCTTCTGCTAGAGGCGGGTCTTCTTTCTGAGCAGCTTCGGCGCGATGACATTGAGTCCCGGGCGAAGGAGCAGGGGAAAGATAGCCCCTTGAAGGATGAGCTTCCGGCTCGGGAGAAGCTGACTCAGCGGTATGAGCGATTTTTGCAAGGAGTTGAAAAAGCAGATGCGGAAGATGTTGCAAATTATTTCCTGAGTGCGGTTGCGCGCTCCCATGATCCGCATACCGAGTATTTTAGTGCTCGGGAGAGTGAGCAGTTCAATGTCGATATTAGTAATCGACTTGTGGGAATAGGGGCTCTTCTCAGAGCAGAGGATGATGGCGCTACTAAGATTGAGGGGATCGTCAATAATGGCCCTGCAGACAAGGCGGGTGAACTTCAGTTAGGCGATCGCGTTATTGCTGTCGATTCCCTGAATGACGGAAACTGGACGGATATCATGTTTTTGACGATCGATAAGGTCGTTGAAAAGATTCGGGGGGAGAAAAATACAGAGGTCGCGCTGAAAGTGGAGCCAGCGGACGGTGCAGCGGGGGAGACTCGGGTCATTGTGATTGTCCGCGAGCAGGTGGACATGAAGGAGGAGCTCACGGCGGCGGAGATTTTTGTCTACAAGAATGGGGATCAGGAAATGAAGCTGGGAGTGATCAAGATTCCTCAATTCTACTTCGATCGCGATGATCGCTCTCGCAATGTTTCAGCCCACGTTGAGCAGCTAATAAAGCGCTTGAAAAAAGAGGGTATCGATGGGCTCGCTCTGGATATTCGAGGAAATGGCGGAGGCTCGCTGGACGAGGTTCGTAGGATGACTGGATTTTTCAACGGGCGTAGTTCGGTGGTGCAGATCAAGCAGACGGGAGGTTTAACCGAGTCGTTGAATGCGGGATTCCGTAAGCCCCTCTACGATGGCCCACTGGTGGTTTGGACTGATAAAGGGAGTGCTTCTGCGAGTGAGATTCTTGCAGGTGCTTTACAGGATTACAATCGTGCGGTGGTTGTCGGCAGTGCGAGCACGTTTGGGAAAGGGACGGTGCAGCAGATTCTACCGATTGGGCGATATCTGCCGGTTTGGAGCGATCGTGAGCGGGCTGGGGGCCTTAAGCTGACGATTCAGAAGTATTATCGTCCATCGGGTAGTTCGACTCAGAATGATGGCGTCGTTCCAGATGTGCATCTTCCTGCGATTACTGACGTTTTAGAGGTCGGTGAGGCTTATGCCCGCCACGCCCTTGCGCATGATGTTATTAAGCCTGCTTCTAACTTTAAGCCGCTCGCTAAGGATAATCTGCCGATTAAAACATTGGTGGCGAAAAGTGAAGCTCGCTTGAAGGAAGACAAGGATTTCCAGTATGCCCGTGAGGACATGGCCCGGATTAAGAAGAGGATCCAAGAGAACCGTATTTCCCTGAATAAGGCTGAGCGAAAGGCCGAGACTGAGGTCAATGAAGCGCGTCGCAAGGGGCGCAATCGTGAGCGTCGAACTCGCTTCGCGGAGCTCGAGGAGAAGGATAAGAAGTCGTTCGCGATCTATCGTCTGACTCTTGATGATCTCGAGACGGAGGAACTCCCTGAGGTGAATCGTGAGGAGGATGATCAGCGCCACATGCGCGTGGCAAAAGATGATCTCGAGGACCTTGATGATACTCCGGAATGGCCAAGTGGACTGGATGCAGTAAAGCGCGAAGGCCTTCAAGTGCTTCTTGATTTGATCGCGTTGAAAAAGCCGTGAATAGCATCGCTGACAACCTCGCTCAGGTTCACGAGAAAGTCGTGGCGGCAGCGCAGCGCTCAGGCCGTGGCGATGATCAGGTGCAGCTGATGGTCGTCTCTAAGACGTGGCCTGCTGAGGTCGTGCAAGAGGCTGTCGATACGGGCCATCTTTTCTTTGGAGAAAACCGTCTTCAAGAAGGAGAGGAAAAGATTCCCTTGCTGGCGAAAGAGCTGGAGTGGCATTTCATCGGAACCTTGCAGAGTAACAAGGTTCGCAAGGTGCTCCCGCTGTTTCCGGTGATTCACAGTATTTCATCGATGAAGCTTGCTCGTTTTACGGATCGGATTGCGGGTGAGCTGGAGCTTCAGCCTCGTGTCTTTTTGGAAGTGAATCTCGCGGATGAAGAGAGCAAAGGTGGTTTGAGTCAGGAGAAACTCATTGAGAACCTTGATGAGCTTTGTGGGCTGGGTAATTTTCGCTGGCAGGGCTTGATGTGTATTCCGCCTCGGGTTGAGAGCCCGGAAGAGGCGCGTCCGTGGTTTGAAAAAATGCGCCACTTGCAGGAAGATCTCCGTGAGCGCTCGGGCTTGCCGCTGCCTGAATTGAGTATGGGCATGAGTGGTGATTATGAAGTTGCGATTGAGGAAGGTTCGACCATCGTGCGCGTGGGCTCGGCAATCTTTGGTGCGCGGGCTGTTTGGAATCCCTCTCAGAAATGAATCCCATCTCTTTAAAAAATGCCGTCGTGATCGGCTCGGAACTAGCTCTTGCTTGGGGCGATGGCTCCGAGAGTTATCTTGCGCTGGAGGCCATGCGGAAAGACTGTCCCTGTGCCGCTTGCAAGGGTGAGCCGGATGTCACAGGAAAGGTGCTGGTGCCCAAGGTGAAGCACGATCCTGCGCGTAGCTTCTCGATGACGAAATTCCAGCTTGTTGGTGGCTATGCCCTGCAGCCCTTTTGGGCAGACGGGCACAGCAGTGGGATCTATTCCTTCGACGTTCTGAAGAAGCTCGGGGCTTAGTTGGTAGGAGCGACGCCGAGGGCGCGGTCCGAGAGGCGATCGATTCCTTCCTGAGCCACCGAGCTTGAGGGGTGGAGGTGCTTTGCTTGATAGAACCATGAGAGGGCGGAGCCGACTTGGTCGGTGCGCTCGTGGTTTGCGGCATTGCGGAGTGCTACGGTGAAGTCTGCGACGCTGGGTGCGAGCTCGGTCATTTGTTGATTGAGCACGGGATCGTCTGGGAATTTACCGTGGACGATGTCGAGCTTCTCCCAGGCAGCGTAGGGCTGTCCGACGCGGGTCATTTCCTTTGCGCCTTCGACTGCTCGTTCGATTTCGGTGATATTAGTGATCACTTGGCGGAACTTTGCTTCACGGTCCTCGTCGCCTTTGATCGCGGGGGCGAATTCATATTGGCGCTTCATGACCTCGCGGTAATTGGATTCTGAAAAGAGACGGTCGAAGTCGTTGCGAGCGGTGATTAGAGTGCCGCCTGCATTCACGAGTTGGTCGAACTCTGCGAGCTTTGGATTCTGGGGCCAGATCTCCATGGCCTTTCGAATTTCTTCGCTAGCCTTCTCGGTGTCGCGGGCTCCGAGGTGAATTTTTGCCTGGTTGATGTGCATGTCACTGGCACGGCTGTAGGTGGCCACAGCGGCTTCGGCCTTGGTGGAATCGAAGTCTTTCGCCATGCCTTTCAGGGTGGCGATTTTTTGGGAAGCTACGGCGTAGTCTTTTACATCGATGGCATTGAGAAGGACGTAGGCTTCACGCACGAATGCGAGGACCTTGCGCTTCTTGGCCCGGGGAAGGGTGTTGATGGTGGGCATGTATTCTCCCACGAGGTAGGCTTCGGCGAGGCGCTTGGAGGCTGATTCGAGCTCTTCGCTCTCCACGAGGAAGAGGAAAGCGGAGACGGCTTTATCAACGTCGCGGATGGCTTCGCTGGCGAGAGAGTCGAGAGTTGAGACGGTGGGGCTAGTGCCGACAGACTCGGTGAAGAGCTTGTTGACGTCTGATTTTTCATCGAGGTAGAGGGCGCCATCGCCATCTTTCCAGATCAGGTTGTAGAAGCGGGATGCCATGAGGACGTGCTCAAAGCGGCGCTGCATGAAGAACTGAAGCATGAGGGCCTGATACTGGACCTTGGCAAGCTCGGTCTTGACCTCGGATTTTAATTGGTGGGTCTTTTTGAGTGCTTCGATCTCGCCAATGCGGCGGACATACTCGAGGTATTCGAGAGAGTTGATTCCGCGACCGCTTTGCACCGCTTGCCCAGATTGCCCTTTATTTTCATCTTCGCCTTGGCCGGCTCCGGTGGTGGTTTTGCCGACATTTGGGTCCGCGTCAGTGCGGGCCTTCCAGTCGCCATCCTTGATGAGGCGCTTTTTTTCGCGCTCCTGAGACTCCATGAGGGTCTTGGTGCGGCGGACATCCTTTTTGGCTAAAGTCGCGGTGTAGATGGCATTGGTCAGCGAGTCACAGAGGCGGGCATCGCCGGGATAGGAGGCGGCGCGTGGGAGGAGGTTGATGGCCTTCTCGAAAGAAGGGCCGCCTTTGTGGTGAGGCGAGAGGGCATCGAGAATTTGGCGGAGGGTGTCGCGGTATTCCGTGGCTTCTTCTGAGCTTTCTTCAGGCTCGTTGAGATACTTCTGGAAGCGGGCCTCAAAAAGGCGGTTATCGCTGGAGGAGAAGGTGCTGCCATTCCATGAAATGGTGTCCTCGCCGGGATTGTAGACCCCGATTTCGTTGCCGAGCACCGATCCTTGGTTTCCGCTGTTCTGTGGCTGGGACCGCGTGTGAGTATCGCTGGGAGTCCCGCCGCCCGATTTGTTTCCGCCACCTGCTGGCGGGGTGTAAACTTGGGCTCCTGAGTTCAGGGCGCTCAGCGAGAGGGCGAGTGAGAAAAGAGTCTTCTTCATAGGTCAGGGCGGGGCTGGGTTACATCTGTTTCATTTCAAGCGCCACCGCGACGCCATCATTGTTAAACTGGATCAAAAAAGAATATTGTTCCTGAAGGCTGAGGTTTCCTGTCTTGAGGTCCTTGCCGAGCATGACGGGAAGAATTTTGGTGATGCCATTTTCATCGACCTTGAGGGCTACGATTTGGCCTTCGTCTTTGATTTTTCGATCTACGAGAATGCCGGTGACTGAATATTTGTTCCCGGCGAGGCTGCGGCCATTGTCTTGCGCGTGGCCGACACTGACAGGCTTGGCATCAAAAGCGCTGGGTTGACGATTCAGAAACCAATAGGCCCCGCCTAAGAGGACGAGGAGGATGAGCGCTCCGATAAGGAGGCCTTGTGTGTTAACACCTGAGCTTGCGCGGCGAGCCATAAAGTAAGAGTAGGTTAGATCTGAGGGGAAATCAATCCCACTGGTGACGGCTCGTGCCGATCCATGAGGCGACGAGGCCGATGAAGATGTGAATGAGGAGAACGAAGAAGCAGACACTGGCGGTTGAAAGCCCGGTTTCGACGACTGAGTTGACGGCGGTGAGGTGCTCTCCGGTGAGGGATTTCACGCTTCCTGACCAGGCCCAGTAGGCGGAAATGAAGGGGCGGGTGAGGATCTCGATATTCTGAGGAAGGGCGAGGACGGCTCCGGAGAGAGGGAGCTGGAAGCCCACGAGATAAACCGAGAGGAGCGATGCTTGCTCAGCGGTGCGCATGAGGCTGGAGATCCCGAGACAGACCGAGGTCATGGCACCATTGACGAGGATGAGGAAAATGAGGTGCTGCATGAAGTCCCCCCGGAAGGGCCAGAAGAACTCGACAAAGGTTGCCATCCAGACCGATTGCACAATGATGAGGGTGCTTAAAAAGGCGATTTTACTCAGGAGATAAGCTGCGGGCCTGACGCCTCCGAATTTTTCCTTTTCCAAAATCTGTCTCTCTCCGGCGATCTCTCGGGCGGAGTTGTTCGACCCCATGAGGGAGAGGAGGACGACTTGGAACATGACGATGCCGGAGACGGCACCACCGACTTTCATGCGGTCAGACTGGACTGCAGCCTGCGCCTCGTATTGCTCTTGGAGGTTCGAGTTGCCGCCATCGATAAAGCGGCGCATTTGTTCATTTCCGCGCTCCGCAAAAAGGATCACTAGAAGCGGGAAGCAAACGAGAATGGCGAGCTGAAGAATGACTTGTCCTCGGTCTCGGAGGAAAATTTTCCAACGGCGCGCTAAGAGGGTGGCAAACTGGCTGATCACCCCCGGTGCGCGGATGGCAGGTGGAGCTTCGGCAACGATTGCCTCATCATCTTCATCGGTGATTTTTTGAGTGGCCGCATCGGTAGGAAGGGCGAGGCGCCCCTGCGAGACGAGCTCGTCGCGGACCTTATTAAGCTTCTTGTAGTAGGTTTCTTGGTGCTTGAGCCAAGAGGTGCGCCATTTCTCGGGGTTTTGCTTGGCGAGCTGTGGGTAGACGAGCTCGCTGTGATCGACCGCAAAATAATGCGTCATCATATCCGGCGGCCCGTGGTAGGCGACGCGGCCCTCGTGGAGAACGAGGATAGAATCGTAGAGTTCCAGGTGAGCGAGTGAGTGGGTCACCGAGAGGACGATGCGGCCCTCTTTTCGTGAAATGTCGTGAAGGAGGTGGACGATCTCGCGCTCCGAGCGGGGGTCGAGTCCGCTGGTGACCTCATCGCAGAGAAGAAGCTTGGGGTCAGAGGCGAGCTCCATGGCGAGGCCGAGGCGGCGCTTCTGCCCACCGGAAAGGACACTGACGGGGCGGTCCGCGATAGGGGTGAGGCCGCTCTCGTCAAGCACGCGGTCAATTCGGCTGTCGAGATCTTTGGCATCACGGGTTTTCACCCGGAGCTTGGTCGCGATTTCCACGGATTCATCGACACTGAGTTCATCATAAGCGATGGAGAATTGAGGCACGTAGCCGATCTCCCAAGGCTCCAAATCACCTTCTTCTGAGAGGTTCCGGCCATTCCACCAGAGAGATCCGTCTGATTCGGGATTGAGCCCCGCGATCGTCTTCAAGAGAGTCGTTTTGCCACAGCCTGATGGCCCCACGATGGCCATGAAGTGACCCCGCGGAATTTCAAGACTCGCACGGTCCACTAAGTTTACAGGCTCCCCATCCTTCTGAATGGTGAAGCAGACATCTTTCAATTCTAGCACTTCAAAGGGAGGCTTATCGATTTGGATAGAAAAGGTGAAGTCTGAAAGGATTTTCAACTCACTAAATTATCAGAAACACGACAGTTCCTCCGCTTGCCCATGACTCTCTCTCGGATCCCTGCTGGTCCTCGCCTTGAAATTTCTGCAATTCCTGTAATAAAAGAGCCCCCGCTGACGCTTTCCTGATCACATGCTTCTTCGTCTTCTCATCTTTTGCTCCCTGTTAGGTGCTGCGCTCGCGCAGGACCCTCGCGGGCGCAGTGAGAGTAATCTTGGGCAGATCGTGGTCTATGGGAGTGAGGCGCGGGTGCGGACAGAGGTCATCCAGGGTGCGGAGGCGCTGATTCGGGATCTCGAGTCATTGGTGGGATCTCCTGAGGGGCAAGCAAGCCCTATCGTGATTGAGCTGTATCCTCCTGTCACCGGGAAGCCCGGGGCGGTCCGCCGAGAACTGCTGACTCTTCCTGAGCAGAAGGATCGTTTTCGCTTCCAAATCAACGTCCGCCTTTCAGCACCCGAGGTTTACCCGCGTGACGATCTCCAGCGCACCCTCCTGGAGGTCTTTCTCATCGAGCGGGGGATTCGCGAGGTCTCTCCCGATGATCTCCCTGAGCATCTGAATCTCTTTCCCTGGCTCATTGATGGCATCGCGGAGGCGATAGCCTGGAAGGCGAAGAAAGGGGAGCGCGCTGTCTATGCCGCGCTTCGAGATAATGGCGGGTGGATGTCGATCGATAAGCTGATCGATGTCGAAAAGACGGGCTCCTTTGACGTCCTGAGTCGTGAGCTTTTTCGGGCTTCCTCAGGGGCGCTCACGATGGCTCTCCTCGCTCAGCCCGAGGGCAAAAAATCAATGAATGCCTACCTCGCCGAGGCTTCCGGTTTCGAAGGTGAGCCCATCGAGCTTCTCCGCAAAAATTTCCCTGACGTGAACCTCGGGCGTGAAGGCCTCGAGAAATGGTGGCTCACCCAGGTGGCTGCGCTCGCTGCGCCTGCGCTGACGCAGACCATGACCATCGAGCTCACCGAGAAGGAACTCGCCGCTTCGCTGAAACTTTACCTCCCAGACGAAAATGGACGACTCGTCGTGCGCGAGCTCGACGCTTGGCCCGAGGTCATGGCGATGGAGAAAAATGAAGACCGCCTCAGCGCGATCCGCCAAGCTTCTGACATGCTCGTAGGCCTGTCCTATCGCAGCTTTCCTACCTATCGGCCTGTCATCGCCGGTTATCTCAAAATCCTCTCCGATCTCACGGGCGAGAAGAGCGATCACATCGTGGGCGCGCTTGATAACCTCAAGATGTTCCGCGAGGCCGAGCGCCGCCGCTACGAGCGCTTGGTCGATCTCCTCGACTGGTATCACCTTTCCACAGTGCAGGAAGAGAGTGGCGAGTTTGATGACTACCTCCTTATCAAAAAGGAGCTAGAAAAAGCGGAAGTCCCCGCCGATGACCCCCTGATCAAGTATGTCGATGAGGCTCAGCAACTCTTTGATCGACGAAAAAATTCAGCGCGCTGAGTTATAAAGCAGCTAGTTCTTTCTCATCGCGCCTCCGCGGAGTGCTGCTATTCTTATCTCAAATGGACCTTCTTACCCAACTCGGCCTCGCCTTGGGATTCGCCACCCTTTCCGGGCTGAACCTCTACCTCACCGTCTTTGTCACCGGCACGGCGGTGCGCTTCGGCTGGGTCGATCTCGCGGCTGCTCATGAGCAATTCTCGGTGCTGGGAGACCCGTGGATCTTGGGAGTCTCGGGAGGGCTCTTTCTTATCGAGTTCTTCGCCGATAAAATCCCGTGGGTCGATTCCGCCTGGGACGCGCTCCACACCATCGTGCGACCTGTCGGCGGCATCATGCTGGCGCTCACGGCACTGGGCGAACTTGATCCCGCGATGAGCGTCGTGGCTGGACTTCTCTCTGGTGGCGCGACTCTTGCCACGCATAGCCTCAAGGCAGGTGGCCGCCTCCTCATCAACCTCTCGCCCGAGCCTTTCTCTAACTCCGTCGCTAGCGTCACGGAAGATGGCCTTGTGCTGGGAGGTCTGGGACTCATGGCGATCTCGCCTGTGGTGGGCTTCTTTGTCTTCCTCCTCTTCTGTATCTTTGCGGTGTTCATCACTACCAAACTGTGGGGAAAAATCCGGAAAGGCATCGCAGCCCTCAGAGCACGATTCGGCCGAGGGAAAAATCTCGCGGACGGAGCCTCGGCATAAGCGTGAGGCAGGGATCACTCCTCAAAGAGTTCGTCCAAGATCGCTTGCGGGTTCCTCATGAAACTCGCGGTGAGAGACCAGTGAGTGGTGTCTTCAAGCGTGGTGACTTGCGCACCGTCTTCGCCGAGTGAGTAGATCGTGGCCTCAGGGTAGGCCATCAGGATCGGCGAGTGGGTGGCAATGATGAACTGGCAGTTCTGCTGAGTGAGATCGTGAATTCTCACGAGTAGTGCGAGAAGTCGGGAGGGGGAGAGCGCGGCCTCGGGTTCGTCGAGGATGTAGAGCCCCTCTGGCCCAAAGCGGTGCATCACGAGTGAGAGAAATGATTCCCCGTGGGATTGCTCGTGGAGGGACTGCCCGCCGTAGCTATCGATGATAGGGGGGCCCATTCCTTCACGGTCGAGATTCTCAATTTCGGTGGCGACATTAAAGAAGCTCTCTGCTCTGAGAAAGTAACTCGTTTTTGGTCTGCGGATGCCTCTGCTGAGAGTGAGGTGCTGGTGGAGCACGGAGTGTGAAGCGCGGTTACTGAAGTTGAAGTTCTTCGAGCCGCCCTCGGCATTGAAACCGTATTTTACGGCGATGGCTTCGAGGAGGGTTGATTTACCTGAGCCATTTTCTCCGACGAAAAAAGTAACCTTTGGATTAAAGAGAAGGCTGTCGAGGGTTCGGACCGCGTCGAGATGAAAGGGGTAGTTCTCAAATGAGGGGACGGTCTCACGATTGAGGATGACCTGTTCTACGAAGTGTTCTGCAAAGATGGCCATGGCTCGCTGAGGATGTGTGGTTTTTACAAAAGAAAAAGCCTCACTTTAGATTCAAGTGAGGCTTTGGAGAGAGGATGGAACGAATTTAGTCCGTCAGGAAAAAGGTGATGGTGGTGACGACGCGGACGTCTTTTTCGATCTTGTAGGAGTCGCTGCTTTCGCTACCAGCGTCTCGGATGAAGAAGCTGCCTTGGCGGGCGGTGCGGATGCCGCCGACTTCGACTCCGGCATTTGAGGCGAATTCATTCGCGGCGATGCGGGCATTTTTTGTGGCTTCGCGGAGCATGTCGGGCTTGATGGCATTGAGGCCGGTGAAGCTGTATTTCGGGGTGCGGTTGGTGATGCTGATTCCTTCCGAGATGAGCTTGTTTACGATTCCACGGGCGGGGGCGACGGCGTGGACGTTTTCGGTCTCGATGCTGATGGATCCGTTTAGGAAATGATCCTCGTCGGTGAGGACTTGGTCTTCATTTCGATATTGGCGTGAGCCGTAGTCGATGATGCCGAGGGTGATCTCTTCGTCACTGAAGCCGCTTTCTTTGAGAAGGGCGGTGAGGCGCTTTTGAATCGCTTCGGCCTGGCGGTAGAGGTTTGGAATTTCATCACGGCTTTTCCCTTTGACGGCAAAGCTGATACTCCAGTTCGCACGGTTGGCTTGGACGCGGCGCTCGGCGAGGCCTTTGGCTTCGGCGGTGTTGAGCGCAACCTTTGCGTTGTAGAGGGTCTTGGAGATAAAAAAGCCGCCGATGGCAATGCCAGCGGCGACGATGAATCCTACAATGACGTTTTGGTAGTTTCTAAGGGCGCTCATTATAGGGGATTTAGCGCTGCGCGAGCGCGCCGCTGTCTAATTGATTTCCTTGCCGTTGATATTAAGCTCGTGGATGGACCAGTAGAGCTTGTGCTTTCCGGTCTGCGTGATGCGGACAAACTTGGCTTCCGTGGGGTCAAAGGCGATCTCGGTGACGGCGCCGTCACCTTTTCCTTTGGCAACGGGGCGGCTCCATTTTCTGCCATCGTTTGAGACTTGCACTTCGTATTTGCGGGGGAAGTCTCCGGCGGAGCGGGTGTTATCAAGCGTGACGGTCGTGACCTTGGAGACTTTTGGAAGTTCGATCTGAATCCACATTCCCGGCTTCATGCTGGAGCCGGTGGTGTAGCGAGACTTGGGGTCGTCATCGATACAGCCGTTGAGGTCCTTTGTGTTGTCGCTCGCAGTGAGCTTCCAGTCTTTACGATTCGCGAGGACGGGTGGGGTGAGGTCTTCGAGCTCACTTTGGGTCCAGGGTTCTTTGCGGGAGGCGTGTTGCTTCCGTAATGCGGCGATGTCTTGAGGGTGGGTGACCCCCGATTTGTTTCCGAAGGAATTACGCACGTAGGTGGTGATGTCGGCAATCCATTGGTCGTCATTGGAGGCCATGGCTACCATGAGGCCTTCGTATTCTCTGCCGTCGAGCTCGCCGGTGAGTCCGTGAAGGAGGGTGCGGATGGTGGAGTCATGATCACCAATGATGCGTGGGTTGTTGACGAAGGAGGGGGCGATGAGCTGGCCTGGTAGGCCGGGCATGGGGGTGCCTTTTCCATCAGCGCCATGGCAGGAGAAGCAGAGTTGCTGGTAGATGACTTTTCCGTGTTCCATGGATTTGGAGAAGGCGGCGCCGAGGCGCTTTTGTGCTTTTTGTTCTTCACGTGCGGCGACGGCTGATCCTTTGAGTTTTGTGATGCCTTGGATGGTTTCATTTTCAGCATGCTTATCTAGGAGGGCGTCGGTGATGGCGTTGAGCTTGGGGTCCTGGCTGCCGGATAGGCCGATGGAGTTGATGGTCTGGATGATCATCTCGATGTCGGTGGTGAGGGCAGGGGAGGAGGCGAGGGTTTCGATGACGGCTTGATTCCCGGAGGTGAGGAAGGGCTCGGAGAGCTGCACGGCGCTGGTGCGGACGAGGGAACTCTGGTCTGCGAGTGCGAAGGTGACGAGCTCGGGGCGGAGCTGGGACATGCCTTCAAGGGTCCAGAGGGCGTGGAGGCGGGCGAGCTCCGAGGGGTGGGTGCGGGCCATTTTTTCCAGGGCGGGGGTGACGGTGCTGCGGTCCTTGCGAAGGATGATGAGCTTTTGTGCGGTGTCACGCCACCAGCCGTTGGGGTGGGCGAGGTGGGAGACGAGCTGGGCGGTGGATTCATCCAGCATGCGGGGCTGTTTGTCGGCTTTGTAGGTGTCGTGGACGAGGCGGTAGATTCGGCCTTTGCCGATATTTTTATCGAGGCCCCATTGGTCGATGACGCTACGGAGGTAGGACTTGGGGCGGGTCCAGTTTCCTTGCTGGATGATGCCGCGGTGGACATCGATGAGCATCATCGCGCCATCGGGTGAGGTGGTGGACCAGAGGGGTCGGAAGTTGACGTCTTTCGAACGGATGAACTCGGCGCCGGGGTAGGCATTGCTGAGGACAGTTTTTCCGTTTTCACGGGTGACTTTTGCCCGGCGGATGAGGCGTCCTACGGGCTCGGGGATGAGGAGGTCGCCTTTGAGGTCAGCGGGGAGGCGGTCGCCGCGGTAGATGCCTTGGCCAGCACAGCCGGTGAAGTGATTCAGGCCGCCGCCGGGGTGGAGGCGCCGGGCTCCGCCTTGGGCATCTGGGACATTGGCGATGGGGAAGACTTCACGGAAGCCTTTTGCTTCTTGTCCGGGGAGGTCGAGGCCGCCGTATTTGATGGGTTGCTGGAAGTAGAAGGCGGGGACTTCTCCACCGGCGCGGGAGTAGTAGAGGCGGCCGGCGTCGTCTTTTCCAATGCCCCACTGGCCACCTCCACGGGGGAGTTTCTGGACTTCGAGCTTTTCATCAGTGAAGCGGTAGCTCCGGTTATCATAGGTGATGTAGATGGAGTTATCGAGATTCCAGACAAGGCCGGAGGGTTGGTGCTCCATGTTGCCACCGCGCTTGCCGCCGGTGTAAATTTTGACCTTTTCGTCGGCGACGCCATCGCCATCAGAGTCGCGGTAGGTCCAGAGGTCGAGGGTGTTGGTGACACCGACCATGATGCGGTCATCGAGGGGGAGGACCATGCGGGGGAGGAGGAGGTTATCGATGTAGATACTGTGCTTGTCATAGACGCCGTCGCCATTGGTGTCCTCATGGCGGGAGATGCGGGAGGTGGGAGCTTGCTCGTCGGTCGCATCCGCGTCTTGCATGTAGGTGCGCATTTCGACGACGTAGAGGACGCCATTTCCATCCCAAGCCATGGCGACGGGCTCTTTAATCTGGGGGTCGCTGAGGACGAGCTGGAGAGAGTAGCCGTCTTGAAGCTCGATGGACTGATGGGCGGCTTCTTTTGAGAGGTAGCCCTTCTGGTAGATGGGGTAGTCTTGATCCGCGAGAAGGGGGCTAGCAAGGGCAATGAGCAGGAGACGTTTCATGTGAAGTTTTATGATTACTTTAGAATACGTGCGATACGAAAAAAATTACGGAATCGGGGATTATCCACGTGGTCTTTGTGAGAAGTCGGTGAGGTTTCTTTACGGCTACAGGAGTTGATCGGATCGTGGAATATCTTACTTGAGAAACTGATGATAAGGCAACGAGGGAAATTCTTCTCAAAGCGGCCTCAATCTGTGAAGATCCCTTAATGAAGAAGTTTGTCGCCCTTTTACTGGCTCTCAGCACGGGTTTTTCCCTCTCGCAAGAGCTCTCTGATGTGGATCGTCAATTACTCCTAGAGCGTCTGGAGGAAATCCAGAAGTCGTCTGAGTCAGCTAAAAAGAGTCGTTTCGCTGCTGCGATCACCGCTTTTCGTGCGGGGGTCGTGAGTGATGCCGCGGCCAATGACCTCTGGCAGCAGTGCTGGGAAAAAGTGGACTTCGAGGACGAGGCGAAGAGCGCTAAGAACTTTCGCGAGAGACGTAAGGTGCACAAGGACCGGGTCGATAGCCCGGGGTTTCGTCGTGCGCTGCGCTATCAGCTGAGCTGGCTTTTGCTGACCATTGAGGCCTCTGAAAAGGGTGTTGACCGTTCTCAGATGAGTGACAAGGCGATTTCGATGATCGAGAATATTCTCGGAGACGCCAAGACTCTTGAGAGTCAGAGCGCTCTATTGAAGCAGTCCGTGCTCGGTTGTCACTTCGCGAAGGCCTATAATCTTGATGGTCTGACCGTTGAAAATTGGTCGCTTGCCCCTCTCAATATTTCTTCGATGTATGAGAACATCATTCTCCCCCCTTGGCAGAATTCCGAGAGCCTGGCGATGCTGAGAAAAGGCTGGGTGAAGCGCATCGAGCACGAAGGTCTCTCGGTCGAACTTTTCACCAGTGAGGGAGAGGATGATCGGAAGCCTGCAATGGAAAAATGGCTTCAGAATGGAAGGCTCGATCTTGTCTGGTCCATGGAACGAGACATCTTCAAATACGGGAATCAGAGCGATGCGGCCTTGCGCATGTTAGATCATTTACAGAAGAATCTTAAGCATTCTAAGGCTTCTGGATGGATTGCGGAATTCTCGCGTCTGATGAAGGGGGAGCCGGATCCACCGGAAGTTCCGGCTGAGGAGGTAGTCGAGGAAGCCCCGGTGGAATAATTGGATTTCCGCAGCTCAGCACCTTTTGGCCGGGTTTAAAAGAGGTGGGTTGGATCTGAGAGTTGTCTCTCCTTCCACTTGCCGATCCTTGACCTCAACCCCTGATGCCCCTAGCGTCCCGCCCTATTTCCAAATAGCGCGCTATGAGCACTCCAGAAGGAAAATCCTACAAAGACA
>JALZWA010000301.1 GCA_023299815.1 Akkermansiaceae bacterium | reverse complement strand
CCCTGATACCAGATGACTCCGCGGAAGGTGAAGGGGATGAGGGGGTGGATCATGGCATTGTAGAGGCCGGAGGGGGAGCGGGGGTTGAGGGGCTTTGGTGGGCGCTTGGAGCGGGTGTGGAGGGTGCCGTGCTGTTTGGTGAGCGCGGGGTAGGTGGAGAGGATTTTTTCAAAGTCGGGGTATTTTTTGCCGAGGAGGTCTGAGCTGGTCCAGGCTTCTGCGCTGGTGCCGCCCCAGTTGGTGGAGATGAGGCCGATGGGGACCTTTAGCTCGCGGTGGAGTCGCTCACCGAAGAAGTAGGCGACGGCGCTGAAGGAGGAGGCGGAGCGGGGTGAGCATTCCGCCCAGTCGCAGGAGAGGTCGTCTTGTTCGCTGAGGGCGAAGATTTGGGCGACGTTGCAGAGGCGGATCTGGGGGAGGTCTGCTTTTTCGAGGTCTTCTTTCCAGAGTTCTTTTCCAAAGCCGACCATTTTCCACTGCATGTTGGATTGGCCGCCGCAGATCCAGACTTCGCCGATGAGGATGTTTTTTAAGGTGAGGGAGTTATCGTCTGAGGTGACTGTGAGGGTGTAGGGGCCGCCTGCTTTGGGGGTGGGGATTTTGGTGAGCCATTTGCCGGAGGAGTCGGCGGTGGCGGTGAGGGACTTGCGGGACCAGGAGGGAGTGAGGGTGACTTTTTGGTCCGGGGTGGCTTTCCCCCAGATGCTGGCCTCGCTGTTTCGCTGGAGGACCATGTTGCTCTTAAAGATGCCGGCGAGCTTTAGGGTCTCCTTACCGTGGGCGGTAAGCAGGAGGCAGAGGGAAAGGAATAGCTTGATCATTTTTGAGAGGATTGTTTGGCGGAGAGGTTGGGACGAGGATATTTTCTGGGAATGTTGGTGCTTCTGTTGGAGTCAGAAAGAAGTCTGTCGCTCCCTCGGAGCTGCTGTCTTGAATATCTGTGGGTTGAGGGTTATTTTAGTGGTCAGCAGCCCTAAAGACTTTTGAAAATTCCTTTCATCATCCAGACATTTTTAGCTTCTTACGCGATTACGCAAGCGGCCCCTGTCATTAATGAGATTCACTACAACAATGATCTCAATACGGTTTGTAATGAGTTTGTGGAACTCTACAATCCTGATGCATCGGATGTCGATCTTGGTGGCTGGAAGCTGACTGGAGCGATCGAGTTTACTTTTCCGGCGGGGGCTGTTTTACCAGCTTCTGGATATGTGGTGGTGGGTGAGGATCCGGCTACGCTGAGTGGTGAGTTTGGGGTGGTGGCGCTGGGGCCTTATTCAGGTCGCTTGAATAGCGAGGGCGAGAGCTTGGAACTCGTAGATGCGGGTGACCTAACCGTGGATGTGGTAGATTATGGGGTGGGGTTTCCGTGGCCGACTCTGGCGGCGGGAGATGGGAGTTCGATGGAGTTGATGAATGCGAACTTGGACAACGATCTGGGCAGTTCATGGCGAAGTTCTTCTGCGAACGCGGAAGATCCACCGCAAGTCCTGGTGCCGATTGACTCTGATTGGCGTTATCGAAAGGGGCTCGATGAAGCATCTGATCCGATTCATGGGTGGACCGCCAATGGCTTCCTCGAGGATGCGACTTGGCTCGATGGACAGGCGCCTTTTGGCCGGAATGAGGCTGCGCTGACAAATACGACAATCAATGACATCTTTCAGAATTACAGCAGCGTGTTCCTACGGAAGGAGTTCAACTTTGATGGGAACGTTCCGCCGTCTCTTATTTTGAGAACCCTCTATGATGATGGGGTCATCATTTGGTTGAATGGGACTGAGATTTTCCGCAGCGCATCAGTCGCTCCCGGCACGATCGATTATCGTGGGAATGATGAAAATAATGCGGGGCAAGCGGCTCACGGCACTGCTGTTTCTTCCGATGAAGAGGATGGCTATGAAGAATTTACGATTGATGGGACGGCGGGTCTTCTTCAGTCGGGTGTCAACGTTCTCGCGGTTCAGGTTTTCAATGACTCGATTGGTAGTAATGACTTCCTCGTAGATGCTTCGCTGGAAACTCCAGCGCCCTTCTTTGAACAACGCGCGCCCTCTCCGGGTGAAGCTAACCATGCCTTTTCACTCGCCGCGCCGCCGAACATTCGTCAGGTCGGGCACTTTCCGCTGTCCCCGACATCCGCCGAGCCGGTCACGGTGAGCGCTAGGGTGACGGACCCGGATGGGGTTGCTGAGGTCACTCTGAGTTATCAGGTTGTCGCGCCAGGGAACTACATCCGGAGGTCTGATCCGGGTTACGAGTCAGGCTGGATCGAGGTTCCGATGACGGATGCCGCCAATGATGGCAACTTCACGGGGACGATTCCTGCGACCTCGCACCGGGGTCTGGTGCGTTACCGAATCACTTCTGTGGATGACTTAGGGCGGGGGGTGCGTGCTCCTTTCCTAGATGATAGTCAGCCCAATTTCGCTTTTTTTGTTTACGATGGTGTCCCTGAGTGGATCGGGGCAAACCAACCTGGAGTCGATGCTCCTGCGACCTTCTCGCCGGAGGTCCTGAATAAATTACCCACTTACCATCTCATCGCGGATGCGACCGATGTGACCAATTCTCAGTATGTCTCGACTTTCAATAATGTCCGCTTTTTGGGGACCTTGGTTTATGATGGCGAGGTCTACGATCATATCGAGTTTGAGGTTGGGGGGACGGGGTCCACTTACTTTTCTGGGAAGAATAAATGGCGGATCTATTTTAATACCGCGCGCGATATTGAGGTGCGGGATAACTATGGAAAGAAGTACGGGGAAAGCTGGAATAAGTTGACCATGAATTCTTGTGCCAGCACGAGGGCAGCGGGCCATCGTGGCATCGCGGGGATGGATGAGAGTATGTCGTTCCGGGTTCACCAGCTGAATGGTTCGGTGAGCCCCAATACGAGCTACCTCCATTTTAGGGTCATTGATGATGCTCTGGAAACGTCGGCCACGGACCAATATGACAGTGATCTTTGGGGGCTCTATCTTGCGATCGAGGAGATCGACGGTGGTCTTTTAGATGAGCGTGATCTGCCTGATGGGAATATCTACCGGATTGAGAATAGTGATCGGGAGAATCAGGCAAAAGATCAGCCTTCTAATAGCTCTGACTGGACGACTTTCGTCAGCCAATCATCGAGCACGAATACGGAGGCTTGGTGGCGGGAGAATCTGGACCTTGAGAGGTATTTTAATTTTCGAGCCAGTAACCGGGTGATCGGGAATGTCGATTTACGCTATGGCGGGAATCACTATTTTTACCATGGCTCAAACGCGGAGGGAACCCAGTCGCGCTGGGCCCCGATTCCGTGGGACTGTGATATGATGCTCCTTGCCATTAGCCATCAGCGCGGGTCAGTCCGGCAGGAGAACTGCCTGAACCATAGCGCGATCGCGCTCGAATACCGAAACCGTTGTCGCGAGGTTCTTGATCTCTTGCTCGATGACCCCAGCGCCGATGGAGGTCAAATTGGTCAGTTGATTGATGAATTCACTCAGATTCTGAACCCGACGGGGGAGGTGCTGACGTGGGCGGATCTGGATCAAAATTTGTGGAATTTTAACCCGCGCACCGGGAGTGATACTCGGGCGAGATTTGATCATTTTGGGAACTTCTTCGTGTCGCCTTATACCGAGACCCGCGCCGGAGGAACGTGGACTCGCACGCTGGAGAGTCAGGACTTCGAAGGTGGGATGAGTTACATCCTCAACTACATGACTGATACCGACCCTGACCCGGCCTCGTGGACGATCGATAGTGGTGATCAGCAGGGTTATGCTTATAATTTTCTGGTGAGCGAGGCGCTTGATACTGCGATTCCTGAGACTCCAGTGATTAGCTATTCAGGTGTAGCAGGCTTCCCGGCGAATGAGTTGAGTTTTGAAAGCACGGCCTTTGCTGATCCCCAGGGAAGCGGCACGATGGCGGCGATTGAATGGAGAATGGGCGAAATCGATGCCAGTCCAGGTGGGGCGAGAACTTATGAGATCGAGGAGCTGTGGACAAGTTTGATCACGGCTCCCGCGGCTCTGCGTGTGAGCCCTCCTGCCTCGCCACTTGAGGTGGGAAACACTTACCGGGCTCGCGTGCGTCATCAGGATACGACGGGGCGCTGGAGCCATTGGTCAGCTCCGCTTGAGTTCGTGGTGGGTGTTTCTGATGTCTCACCTTTGCAGGAGGGGCTTATCGTGAGCGAGATCATGTATAATCCTTTCTCGAATCAAGATCATGAGTACATCGAGGTCCACAATATCGGCGCGAACTCGCTCGATCTTACGGATGTGCGCTTTAGTGATGGGATCGATTTTGAATTCCCGGCTGGGACGGTGATTGTTCCCGGGGGCTACCTTCTGGTGGTGAGAAATCTCGCGGCTTTTGAGGCACAGTATGGAAACAGTTTGCCGGTGGCCGGGAGCTATGGGGAGAGCGCTTCTGGAAGTCTGAGCAATGGGGGCGAGAGCATCGAGCTCTCCTTGGGGACGACGATCATTCATAACTTTGAATATGACGATGAGGCTCCTTGGCCCTTGGGTGCAGATGGTGGAGGGAGTGCTCTTGTGCTCTATCAAACGAGCGATAATAGCAGCTTAGATCTGCTTGATACTCTGGGCCTTGGTGAAGCTGAAAACTGGCGCGAAGGTGTGAGTGGTGGGTCGCCGGGGGGAGCTGATCCGAGTGAGGTTTTTAGTGGTGATATTGCGGAGGATAATGACGGCGACGGGCTCACGGCTCTTTTAGAGTATGCCATGGGGAGTTCTGATTTTGATCCAACAGGAAGCGGATTTGAGGTGGGTTTTGATGGAGGTCGGCTGAGGTTCACCTTTCCGAGAAATCCTTTGGCGAGCGATGTTCGCTTTGTGGTGGAAGTGAGTCCGGATCTTCTGTCGTGGACTGCTGATGGGGCTATCGAGAGCCAGAGTGCGAGCTCTGCTACTTATGTGTTCGAGCCCGAGGTGACTGGGAATGAGCGCTATTTCATACGCTTGCGAGTGGAGCAGGGGCCGGTCTTACAGCAGTAGAGAGATGCGGGGCTTGTGCTTTAGCCCGAGTCGGGGGAGCAGAGTGTGTCTGGGAAATCTTTAAGAATTCTCAGTAATTTTCATGAATCTATGTGAAGAATTCTTGAGGAGGCGATTGGCTTGGTTGAGGAGGGGCTCACGCAGAGGTTTTTTTGGGGGGGTGGCTTACTCTGGGAGTTGGAAAATGGAGTTGTGGATGAGGCGGGTGAATTCTTTTCCGGTTTGGTCGGTGAGGTTCATTTTGATGGACATGCCCCGGGTTGGTTTTAGGTGGGGGATGATGAGGTGGATTTGATTTTCTGTTAGAAGCGGGTGGGTGACTTCGAGTTGGCGCTCGTTGTGGTGTTTTGAGCTGTAGTTTTTGGTTCGTTTTAGGTCTCAGGTTTTTACTTTGAAGTTTGCGGGGGTTACTGGGGCGATTTTGTCGGAGAGGGTGATTTTTACTCCGGTTTTGGTGGCTTG
>JALZWA010000300.1 GCA_023299815.1 Akkermansiaceae bacterium | reverse complement strand
GAATCCCTACAACGTGCCTCTCACTCTAGAGGAGAGTATCACCTTGATTCAGGTGAATGGTCGCCGCGGCTTTAATACCGATGTGAATTTTCCGGGCAGCCCATTTCCCTTCGGTGAGGCAAATTGGCTCGTTTTTGGAGGACGAAATAACCAAGTCAGCCTCGATCCAGTTAATAGTGCTGCTTATGAAGATCCCTACACGGGGAGTTACTATTTTGTGATTCCAGAGACCACTTTTCAACCGGGCGATTGCCTTGTGTTCACCACCGAAGCCCCCGCCGAGTATGGTCGAGAAAATATCGCTCGGAATCGCCTTTCTTGTGAAGTCGAACCCTCTCCCGAGGCAAACTACTACATCACTGCGGCCGCCAGCGAGATCGATGCGGAGAATGGCACGATCACGGGAGGAATGAATTGGTTCCCCACCTACTATCGTTTCAATCCCTCTGATGCATGGTTTGCGGGGGTGGGTCAGCAAACTCAGGGGGATGACTCACAGGTAATTCTTAAAAGGCTCGACTCGGAGAGTGATCTCGCACCCGAGGATTTTGATAATCTTCCTCAGATTGCTTCGGTGTCCTGCTCGATGCAGTTTGGCGATGGCCGGGAGCCGGTAGAGGCTTGGGCTGGTTCATCGAATGTGCCGATGGAGATGTCAGATTTTGATATGCCACGTTTGGTCAATCCTCCCGACTTCAAAGCGCGCCAAGGCTATCGCCTCCGCTGGTTCCGTGAGCACGAGTCACACCTGCAAATCTTCGGCGATGCGCTTGCTGGCGAGCCTTATTGGGAGGAATCCTTTTTAGGAACTTGGAACCTGAGATCTGCCTATGCGACTCGCACGCCTTGGGATAACTTGGCGGGGAATCGCGGAGATGGCACCGCGAGTGGTCCCTGGTTCTTCGGTATCTACACGCGCGATCTTTATGATGAAGCCGTGGGATGGGATGAGCAGACTCCTTTTTTAGGAGAGGATGGACGCCAGCATGGCAATCCCTTTGGCAAGCCGATCGAGGGCGAGGAGCGCTATGTTCTCTTTGATGTCCCGCGCAAGGATGTCGGCATCATTTCACTTGCGCAATTCCAACACGCCAAGGTCTCGGAGTTCGTCTGGCATCCCTCTTATGCCATTGGCAATTCTCTCGTAGATCCTCGCCTTGGAGTCACCGGGCAAAGCGGAACAGCTCCTGCCTTTGAGTATGACGATGACCTTGAGTTTGGTGGCTTTTCAAAAGACGCCATCGGCTGGGCTGATAATGCCGAGCGTGGTGCCTCACCCGATTCATGGGCTCGTCTCGGTCGCGCTCTTTTTCAAGACTATCCAGAAGAAGAAACCCTCGTCTATGACTTGTCTTTCGAGCTGAATCACACGCTCTGGGATCAGTTTTTCCTGACATCAGGAAGCTCTGCGCAGATCGAAAAATTTGTTGAAGATTCAAGCGAGAACCCGCTGCCGAACTCTCGCTTACGTCTCATCGATGACGCAGGCGCCGACGTCGATGCTCTTAATGACCTCCATCAAGCCGCAGGTCATCTCATGTTAGACGGAGCCTTCAATGTGAATTCCATCAGCCCCGGTGCCTGGAAAGCGCTTCTCTCCGCGAATCGCCAGAGCGATGGTAATACTCCTTTCCCGCGCCACCTGAAAGCTCCCGGGGAAAATTGGATAGATGGTGACGGTGCCAACGGCGATGCCATGTGGGCCGGAACCCGTGCGCTCACCGAGGATGAGATCGACAACCTCTCGCTGGCCATCGTCGATCAAGTGAAAGAGAGGGGACCTTTCCTCTCGCTCTCGGACTTCGTGAATCGTCGTCTTTCTGACACTAATCTCGGAGATATGGGAGCGCTTGAAGCCGCGATCCAAGAAGCTGGCATCAACCAAGAGTTCGATAACGACCCACTTCTCAGTCTCGATAACAATGAGCCACTCAGCGACTACGATCATCCCGATAATATCACCGATGCCACTCGTCTTGAGCAAACTCTCAAGCCCCCGAGTAAGGCATGGGGCGCTCCCGCATATCTGACTCAAGCGGATGTTCTGCAAGCGGTCGGTTCCACTCTTTCTGCGCGCTCTGACACCTTCGTCATTCGGACCTATGGAGACTCCATTCAGAATGGTAAGGTCGTTGCCCGTGCTTGGTGTGAAGCGGTGGTGCAGCGTCTCGTCACCCCACTCAATCCAGATGCCACTGGGCTCAATCCTGAACAATCTGAACGACCAGACTTCGGTCGCCGCTTTGTCATTAAGCGCTTCCGCTGGCTCCACCAAGATGAAGTCTAAAATTATCCTCATGAGATCTCTTCTCCTTTTCCTCTTTACCCCGCTCCTCCTCGCGCAGGAACCCAAAGCCCCTGAGTCGAGCTTTGTGCGTGTTCTTCCGGTCGGTGACATGCCCCCTTGGAAAGAGCAGATTAAGAATGGCGTCCGCGTGCAGATTCCACCACCTCCCGGAGCTGTCCCGATCGAAAAAGCCACCATTCCTGTTAATGGAGGGAAAGGGGAAACCCTCTCTCTCGTCTTAGGAAAAATGACCAAGTATTTCGAGCTCGATGGCGAGCTTCCTAAGGTCCAACTTTTTGAGAACGAACTCATGCAGGATAACCCCTGGGTGGACGCCACCAATAGTCCCGGGTCCACCGCGCTCATGCTTCTGATGCAAGATCCTCGGCAATCGAAACCCTCGTGGAATCATCCCATTTCTAAAATGATCGCCGATGATCTCGCCTCCTTTCCTCTCGAATCCCTTCGCTTCGTCAATGTCAGTGGCGCGACGATAATTGTAAGAATTGAAAAAGAGCCCGCCTTCAGCCTCGCCCCCGGAGCGGTTGTCGTGAAGGGAAGTAAACCCGGAAAGCACACTCTCCTCATTGGCACAGCCGGCGCAGGAGAGAAGCCCAAGCGGATTTATAAGAATCGCATCACCATGAAACCCGGCGAGCGCACTGGCATCTTCATGTATCGAACAAGCAGCACCGCCGCAGATTCTGCCCCCAAGGTGCGCTTCTTTCCGGAAAAGCCGAGTATCCCGAAGAGGAAGTAACTTCCCTCTGAGTGCATGGCTGTAGCGCTAAATCGCTCCATTTCTTGACGGAAGGGGACTTCCTTGCATAATGCGCCCGCTTCGCCCCATAGGGCTGGGCTAACCAAATCAAAGCTACGACAAAATCATGGCAAATTATGCAATTAATGGGTTCGGACGAATCGGCCGTATGGTCCTTCGTTCAATGAATGACGAAGAACTTAAAAAAGTCGTCGCGATCAACGATCTTACCGATAACAAGACTCTCGCTCACCTTCTCAAGTATGACTCTTCACAAGGTCAGTTCGCTCGTGAAGTCACTTATGATGACGAGTTCATCATCGTCGATGGACACAAGATTCACGCTACCGCTGAGCGTGACCCAGCGAACCTTCCATGGGCTGAGTGGAATGCTGACGTCATCCTTGAATCTACTGGCTTCTTCGCCAGCCGCGAGGGTTCCAGCAAGCACATCGCAGCTGGAGCAAAAAAGGTCCTTATTTCCGCTCCTGCGACCGACCCTGACCTCACCATGTGCCTCGGCATCAATGATAACGAGTATGATGCTGCAAATCATCACATCGTTTCAAATGCATCCTGCACCACGAACTGCCTCGCACCTCTTGCGAAGGTTCTGAATGACAAGTGGGGCCTCAAGCGTGGCTTCATGTCCACCATTCACAGTTACACCGGTGACCAGCGTCTTCTTGATACACCTCACGGAGATCTTCGCCGCGCTCGTTCTGCTGCGATCAACATCATTCCCTCTTCCACTGGTGCCGCTCGTGCCATTGGTGAAGTTATTCCTGAGCTCAAAGGTAAGCTCAATGGTGGAGCCTTCCGTGTTCCTACTCCTACTGGTTCACTCACCGACCTCGTCGCCGAGCTCGGTGCTGATGTCACCGCTGAGGAAGTCAATGCGGCTTTCAAGGAAGCTGCTGAAGGCCCTCTCAAGGGAGTTCTTAAGTATAGCGAAGACCCTCTCGTCCTTCAGGATATCGTTGGAGATCCGCACAGCTCCATCTACGACTCAGAGCTCACCACCGTCATGGAGGGCAACCTCGTGAAAGTCTGCTCATGGTATGACAACGAGTGGGGTTACTCAAACCGCGCCGCTGATGCCATGAAGATGCTCGGCGATTCCCTCTAGAATTTCCGGAAATTCATTTTAAAAGCCCGACCGGAGAGATCCTGTCGGGCTTTTTCTTCCCCCTGAAATCCAGAAATCAAATCCCGAGAGCGGGGGAGCACAGATATCGAAGAAAAGGAATTGTCGATGATCTGGGAAAATTAACCATTTTTTTCCGCTTTTTAGTAGACAGGATCCTAGCCTCTGGATATTGCCCCGTCCGCTGGGCGGCTGATAGAACTCTGGTTCTATGATTCATCCAGTAAATTACTCACTTGTAAGGCAGCGTAGCTCAGGGGTAGAGCAGAGGACTCATAAGCCTTTTGTCGGCGGTTCAATTCCGCCCGCTGCTACCAGTGATTAGTTAAGAGGGGTTAAGTTCATCGCCGCGCGACCTCGTCGCGCGGTTTTTTAGCCCCTCAAGCTGCTCTGAATAAGGGAATTAAAAAAAGTGGAGATAATCGAAAGTTATCCCTTGCCAGATTAAATTTTCTTACTAGGGTCGCGGCCCCCAAATCGGGGTTGGAATTCAAAAGGCCTTGCCGCTTCTGCGATTTCGACTCCTTCAACTCTAAACAACTATCGGGTGCAGCACCGGAAAAAAGGCTCTTGAGAGGTTTCTCTCTGAGTTCCCAGTGTCGCCACGTGGTTGAGCCAGAGTCCATTTTTTAGAACACATCCTCTTTATCGTAACCATTAAACGATCTCATTATGCCCACCATTAACCAACTCGTCCGCAAAGGTCGGAAAAAGGCAGTCTCTAAGTCGAAGTCACCGGCTCTGAATAACTGTCCTCAGCGTCGCGGCGTCTGCTTGCAGGTTTATACACGCACGCCGAAAAAGCCTAACTCAGCTCTCCGTAAGGTAGCTAAGATCCGTCTTACGAATGGTTACGAGGTTATCGCCTACATCGGCGGTGAGGGACACAATCTTCAAGAGCACTCAATCGTTCTTATTCGTGGTGGTCGAGTGAAAGACCTTCCGGGTGTTCGTTACCACATCGTTCGCGGTGCACTTGATACACTCGGTGTTGATGGTCGTAAGCAAGCTCGCTCCAAGTATGGCGCTAAGCGTCCTAAGAAGTAATTTCATCGAATTTAAATCGCTAACCATATTTTACCATGGCCCGTAGAAAAAAGATTTACGCAAAGCCCGATCGTCGTGATCCCAAGTTTGATAGTCCCGTCGTTGGGCGTCTTATCAGCAAGATCATGAAGGACGGAAAGCGCTCTCTCTCTGAGCGCATCGTTTACGCCGCGATTGATCGCGCTAACGAAGGAACTGATACGATCGATCCTCTCGAAATTCTCACTCGTGCAATCGAGAACGCAAAGCCTCGTGTTGAGGTAAAGAGCCGCCGTGTTGGAGGTGCTACTTACCAGGTGCCTCTCGAAGTGGATGCAAACCGTTCCGAGTCACTTGGAATGCGTTGGATCATTAACTTCGCTCGCGCCAAGAAGGGCACTCCAATGCACCTCGCTCTTGCGAATGAAATCAAGGACGCCGCTAACAATACTGGTAACTCAGTTCGTAAGCGTGACGACGTCCACAAGATGGCTCAGGCAAACCGTGCCTTCGCCCACTTTCGCTTCTAATTTTTAGTCTTCCTTAAGTAGAGAATCTCTCACCGCACTCCTCCCATGTCGAAAGTTGCATCCATTCCCACACGTCCCGTCCCGCTTGAGCGGACACGGAACATTGGGATTGCTGCGCACATCGATGCTGGGAAGACCACGCTGACTGAGCGCATTCTTTTCTACACAGGAATGATCCACCGGATCGGTGAGGTGCACGATGGTGCTACCACAACCGATCATATGGAACAGGAACGTGAGCGGGGGATCACCATTACCTCAGCTGCGGTCACTTGTGATTGGCGCCAGGTTCCTGAAGACGGAGTTTCTAAACTCTTTTCCGGCGTGAGTCAGCGGGTCAATATCATTGATACCCCAGGTCATGTCGATTTCACCGCAGAAGTTGAGCGCTCGCTCCGTGTTTTAGACGGAACGATTGTTGTTTTCTGCGGTGTTGCTGGTGTGCAGCCCCAGACCGAGACGGTTTGGCGCCAAGCAACCAAGTATAACGTCCCTCGCATCGTCTTCGTAAATAAGATGGATCG
>JALZWA010000299.1 GCA_023299815.1 Akkermansiaceae bacterium | reverse complement strand
ATCTCTCCGGGGAGCTCCTGCTGAACCAAATGTGGGAAAAAGCCCTGATCAGTGTCGCCCCTGCGTGAAATCTCAATCGAATTGATGTTGGTGCCCACCGCGCCACTGCTCAGAATCGTGTCAACCACAAGTTGACCCCCATCAAAGATAACCTCACCCAGTGGGGTGTAGCGTCGGTCCCACTCTTTCAACAGAGCAAGATCACCAGATTGAGGCCTTCCCGTGATGAAAAACCGGCTCCCGTTTGTATTTTGCTGTTGGTTGTCCATTGCCAACACCCAGCCTCTTGTTGAAAAACGATTCCCCCAAGGGTTGGTCGCACTCCGGTTGGGAGTAATCTCATCTGGGAAGCTATAACCCACGGATTCTGAACCATCAAAGGTAGAGGTGCCCGCAAAAAATCTTCGCCCAACGTCGACCTGCGTCACTTGAATATTACGATACATCGGGTCGTCACGAATGATCTTAAAATCGTTGTCGAACCAATTTCGCTTATGGTTGATCTGAATCGAGAAAGTGAATGAGGTATTATTCGCATTGGCGGTTCTGTGGATCTCAATGATGCCATCTCCCGAGAGATCGTTGTAGACGCCATCGGCATCGGGAGTGAAACTCACTCGGCCCAATTCGGAGCTTCCTTGGCGAACAATGTATTTATTGATGTCACCCTCAATTCCAGGCTGGGGCTCCTGAAAAAGAACATTAAGACTCACCCGACCAAATTGAGTATAGGGGTTTCCGGGACGCGTGGCGGAGTATTGAACAAAGAAGGCCGGGGTATCCATGGAAGCCACCGCTGTCCACACGTCAGCCTCAAGCCCCGAGAGAAGCATGAAGTTTGTCGTCGCGAGCGGGTAGTCCAAGTGGTTGAGCTCGACGGTGAAGTCACTCACCGTATTGCCTCCGCCCACATCGACCGCTAAATTCGTATTGAATTTTGCATAAATCTGCGCCGAAACAGGATTCAGAAGAAGGAGAGATAAAAGAAGGGACTTCATGGTGCTAAATTATTCAAGTTCGATTCGGACGCGGTAGAAGAAAGTCGGCGCGTTCGCATCTTGGGTGATGGTAAAATTTCCCGTGCTGCCGTTCGCGCTCGGGGTGGCGGTGCTGCTCTCCCAAGTCACGAGATCTTCACTTTCCTCCAGTGAAAAAGCAACCCCGGTGATATTCTCACGCACGGGATAGGAGATTTCGAAAAAAGTGTCATTTAGCTCTGTCAGCTCGACGCCGATGGTGGGGGACTCAGCATCCACCGGGAAGCCATGAGCGAAGAGCTGCAAGTTAGTGATCCCATCGCCATTCGGATCGGCATCAGGGCCGCTAATTGCGTCATCGCTCAGCTCAGGTTCGGTAAAAAACTGCCCGCGCCAGACCTCGTATGTTTGATCTGGTAGGCTCACAAAAAAGGTGTCCTCTACCTTGTTCCCCACGCTGTCCTCGATCTCGACCACGAAGGTCTTCGACCCGCCATCGAGAGGGGATTCGTAGTTCAGATTGAAGTTCGAGCCTTCGATCGTCGCCGTGATGGAATCAGAACCGAGTTCAGAGAGAATCCGATAAGTCAGCTCCGAGCTCGTCCCCGCTTCACCTTCCGGAGTGGGAATGCGCGTCGCAGAATCGAAGCGGAAGAAGTCATCGATGTTGAGAGTATCTCCGGTGGAGCTAATTTCCACAGGAGTCGCCGTTAATGCACCGCCAAAATTCGCCGGGATAAATTCATCTGGCGAGTTGACGGTGATGGCATTTGGAAGAGTTGATTTGGAAATCCTTCCAAAGACCGTGAAACCTCCATTCTGAACATCGAGGTTGTCCGAGTTTGCTCCCGTGTTGACGAACCACTGGCTCGTCGCAGAGTCTGGGTCACCACCAAGCTTTGCCATTGAGAGCGTTCCCATCGTGTTAGAGACGTTAAACTCATTGATGATCGTAGGTTGGGTAGGAACACTGCCCGATACCAAGCCGCCAGTCTCATCTTCAATAAGAGTGAAACCTCCCCCCTGAATAACAAAGTCAGCCACCGCCCGATGGATAATCATGTTCGTGTAATCCCCACGGTCCACATACCCCAGTAGGTTCGCCACCGTCACAGGTGCGAGATTTCTGAAGAGTAAAAAATCAAACTCGGAGGTCACGATCGTCCCATCCAGATCATAAGTCGCAGAAAGCCGAACCGCCTCATCGCCGATTTCTTCAGTCCCGAAGTAAGTAGTAAGATCTACCGTTCTCGATGATTCACCCAAGTTTTCGTTAAAATCAGGAACCCTCGTCTTAAGCACCGGCACCACCAAGGACTGCGCGAGCGCACACCCGGCAGACAGAGCAAGAAAAAGAAAGGGACCTTTCATGTCCGTAGTCTGAACATATGAGAACCGAGATTGAAATTCCCTTTTTCCACTGATCCGCTACCCCAGTCACCGTGAGCAAGCCGCCGGAGCACGTCCTCTTTGATCTCGATCAGACCATTGTCCCCTGGGACACCCAGCTCGTCTTCCGTAGCTACGTCCTCCAGCAAGAAGGCTGGCGGCGCGCCCTGACGCTCGTCTTTATCCTTTTTCTCCCCCTCAATAAACTCCTCGGAGCCGGTGGCATGAAGCGCGTCTTCCACTGCTACCTCTGGGGCATGAAGCGCGAGCGGCTTGAGGCGCTCGCGGCCTCCTTTGTCCGCGACTGGCTCCCCCAACTCACTTATCCTGAGATCATTTCCGAGATCGAGCAGCATCGCGCCGCTGGGCGTCGCCTCGTTCTCTCCTCCGCCAGCCCCGAACTCTGGGTCCAGCACATCGGGAAAGCGCTCGGCTTCGATCTCAGTCTCGGCACCCTTTTTGAATGGGGCGAGCAGGTCGAATTCTTCCCCGACCTCATCGGAGAAAACCACAAAGGCTCAGCAAAAGTCGTCCGCCTTGCCGAATTCGGCATCACAGAGGGGCTCGAGGGCTACAGTGACTCCCGCGCTGACCTCCCGCTCCTCGCTCTTTGCCAAAATAAAACTCTCGTCAACCCGCTTCCCGGCGTCAAAGCCCACGGAGCCGAGCATCACTGGCGTCTTCTAGAGCCTGCCCGTCCGTGGAAAAATCGCCTCGCCTTCGGCTGGGGCTGCACCCGCCAACTCTTCGGACTCTGGGCACCAGACAAAAAGAAACCATGATCCGCTCCCTCCATGGCGCGGTCGGCATGGCCCAAGACTGGGACCAGTTCCCAGATCACCACGGCCTCAACCTCTGGGCTCTTCTAGAAAATGGCGAAGTCCCCCTCGAGGAAGCAGGCCATCAGATTGCCCGCGACGCCTCAGATGGCGACACCCTTATCGGCTACTCCATGGGAGGACGCCTCGCCCTTCATACTCTCCTCTCCGGTGAATGCGCTTGGAAAGAAGCCATCATCATCTCCGCCCATCCCGGCCTCTTATCTGGCCACACCGAGCGCCTCGCAGCCGATGAAAAATGGGCCCGCCTCGCCGAGTCCGACTTCCCCGCCTTCCTCGACCAGTGGAATGCTCAGTCTGTCCTAAAAGGCACACCGCCAGACTGGCCCGACCGCGCCTCGCTCATTCACCGTCGCCACGAGATCGCCCACTCCTTCCGCTGCTGGTCCCTCGGCGCACAAGCCGATCTCCGCCCCCGCCTTTCTCAAATCACCTGTCCCGTCCGCTGGCTCGTCGGCGAGCACGACCACAAATTCACCGCCCTCGCCCAAGAAGCGGTCCCTCTCCTTAAAAAAGGCACCCTACAAATCATCCCCGCCACCGGCCACCGCATCCCCTGGGAAACCCAATCCCTCTTCCAAGACCCTCAAGTTTAGCGTCTTTCGTGTATTTAGCGGTCAAAAACCCAAGCCCTCTCCACCTTTCGTGAATTTCGTAAGTTTCGTGGTTATTCAATCCAAAACCCAAGCCCCTCAACCCAAGCCTTCACCAGTCACCACTCAAAATTCACCATTCCTCCTCCGCAGCCCTTACAAATCCACCCCCGTCTTATACTTGCACCTCCGCGCTAGAATCCCCACACTCGCGCAGTAGATAAAAAGTCATGTTTAAAAGATTGAGCAACCTAGTCAGAGGATTCCTTGGCCTCTTCATCAGCGGAATGGAAAAGCGCAACCCCGAGGCACTCCTCGAGGTAGAAAAAGAAAACCTCCGCTCCCAGATCGCTGAGTTCAACAAAGGCCTCGCCGCCCACGCAGGACTCGTTGAAAAACTCATCTCCCGCGTCAAGAAGCTTGATAAGGAAGAAGCAGAGCTCCGCGCCAAGACCGCCGCCAACCTCAAGGCCGGCAACCGCGAACTCGCAGGAAAGCTCGCCCTCAGACTCAAGTCAGTCGACTCCGAGCACGATGACGTCAAAACCCAGATGGAAGAAGCCGAGGTCCGCTACAAGGAACTCGTCAAAGCCCGTGACGTCTCCGTCTCCACCGCCAAGGACCGCATCGAGAACCTCGCCCGCGAGCTTGATGAAATGAAAGTCACCACCGCCATGGCCGATCTCAATGAAATGGCCTCCGGCATGGTCACCTCCATCGGCGGAGCAGGGGACACCCTCAATCGGCTTGAGGACATGGTCGAGGAAGAGCGCACCAAGGCCGCTGGCCGTGCCCGCGTCGCCAGAGATCAGATCGACATGACCGGGATCAACGCCGCCGAATCCGAGCAAGACGCCCTCGCCGACATGGCCCTCGCAGAATTCGCCGCTGCCGAAGGCATCGAGCTCGAAGCAGACTCCGCCCCCACTAGCGACGCTCCAGAAAGCGCAGACACCACCAAGTCCTCCATGGGACCTGAGAGCGAGACCACCTAAGCCTCTACCTCATCAGGCATGACCACTCCGGTCATGCCTCGTCTACCGAGCCTTCTGACCAAGTTTTGTTAACTTCGTAGCTTTCGTGGTCAACCTCCCCTCAAGCAAGATCTCATTCATCCCATCCATCTGCGGTTAGAAATCTCTCTGACCCATCTCTAAGCATGAAAAAAGTCCTCATCTGGCTCGTCCTCATCATCCTTTCGATCGTAGGCGGCATCGCTCTTTGGATGAAGCTCAAGATCGATGACGCCCCCAAGAATATCGAGGACCCCGGACTCGAGATCTCTGATGACCTCATCATCCCTGACCCTGAATGAACCACACCCTCCCAGCCTGGTCTCAGGAAGTCATCGACCGCTACTCCAGCGGCTCCGCCGGATGCTTCGTCCTCCACGGAAATGTCAATGACCGCATGCTCCTTGACCTCAAGGAACCTCGCCTAGGCACCCTCGGCGACTACCTCAGCGAAGTCCTCGTCCCACGCTTCGATGTCGTCCTCAGCTACGACCTCGGAGCCGGCGTCCGAGTCGAGCGCGGCCGCGAAGAATTCGCCAAGTGGAGCGATGGCGACTACCCCCTCGCGCCCCTCAGCGCCATGCGCTTTTTAAACAGCTACCTCATCTACGTCCGCAACCTCCAAGCCATCGGCGCAGCTTCGCCAAAGGTTGCCGTCATCATCAAAGGCGCCCACCTCGTCTGCCCCTCGCTCCCGAATGCCCTGAACTACGACCTCCACGCCCTCGCCTCCATCTGGCGCGCCTGGGCCTCAGAAGTCGACCTCCCCGCGCATGACGAAGCCGTCTTCCTCCTCTCCGAGAGTCTCAACGACCTCCACCCCCTCGTCGCCAAGAATCCCGCCGTCGCCGAGATCGAAGTCCCACTTCCCCATACCGATCAACTCTCCGGCGTCATCTCCTGCCTCGCCAAAACCTGCACGAACGCCCTCACCGAAGTAAAAGACCGCCCCGATTGGGAAAACTGGGCCGCCTCCCGCCTCCGTGGAGCCACCACCAGCGCCGTCGAAGAACTCCTCCGCCGCCGCCACTTTGACCGAGATCCTATTTCCGAAACCGACTTCGGCCGCCTGAAAAAAGAACTCGTCGAGCGAGACTGCGGAGGCCTCATCGAATTCATCGAGCCCGACCGCTCCCTCGATCACGTCATCGGACTCGACGGCGTCAAAGACTGGCTCAACCAAGACCTCGAACTCTGGCGTCGCGACGAACTTGAAGCCATGCCCATGGGCTACCTCTTCTGCGGCCCCGTCGGCACCGGCAAGACCTACCTCGCCGAATGCCTCGCAGGCTCCGCCGGCGTCCCCGTCGTCCTCCTCAAGAACTTCCGCGACCGCTGGGTCGGCTCCACCGAGGCCAACCTCGAAAAAATCTTCTCCCTCCTCCACGCCCTCGGCCGCTGCATGGTCTTTGTCGACGAAGCAGACCAAGCCCTCGGGAAACGAGCCGGCGGATCAGGCGACTCCGGCGTCTCCAGCCGCGTCTACTCCATGATGGCTAAGGAAATGTCCAACCCGCGAAACCGCGGCCGCATCGTCTGGATCCTCGCCTCCAGCCGCCCCGACCTCATCGAAGTCGACCTCAAGCGCCCCGGCCGCATCGACGTCAAAATCCCCATCTTCCCCGCCGTCGAGCAAGAAGAAGCCCTCGGCCTCTTCAAAGCCCTCTGCGGCAAGCGCGGCCTCAAACTCAGCACCGAAGAGTGGCAGAAATTAATGCCACTCCTCCCCGAACTCGTCACCGCAGGCGGAGCCGAGGCCCTCGCCGTCAAAGCCCTCCGCCTCGTCAAAACCGGCAGCCACCAGCCCCTCGAAGCCCTCCTCCACGTCTTCCAGACCAGCCGTCCGCCCATCCCCGTCGAGACCCTCAAATTCCAAATGCGCCTCGCCGCAGACGAAGCCACCGAATCCGGCTTCGTCTCCCCAGCCGTCCAAGCGATCCTAGACCAGTAGGAGAGGCTCTTAGCCTCTCTCCCCGTCCCAAAGGGGCAAACTAACGAAGCCCCAGACAGAGCAAAGCGTCGCCTGGGGAATTCACTCGTGACTCCGCAGCGAAACCCTGGTGCCCGCCGCCCGTTCTTTCGGGGCGCTGCCGACCCGATGGCCTCCAGTTCCGAATGAATTTTTTCACAACGTTCTTAATCGTTTTCAAGTGAAGTTTAGTTATCTACTGTCGAAAAAATGAAATCTCATATCGTAATTCTCCTAGCTACTCTGCTTGGGGTTTTGAGTGTCGTCTCAGCAGACGAAGTGAAGATCGAGTTTTCAAAAGAAGTTCAAAAACTTTTCGGCGATCAATCTCCCCTGAAAGCCCAGCTCATCCGAGAAAATGGCCAGATTG
>JALZWA010000298.1 GCA_023299815.1 Akkermansiaceae bacterium | reverse complement strand
GAAGAAGAAGAAGAAGGCGGCCCAGAGGGCGACAAGCCCAATGGTGAAGACAAGGGCGAGGAAGAAGGTGAGGGAAACAATGGTGATTCCGATGCCGACCTCCGCCGCTCCGAAAAACAAGACGGCGACTTGCGCGACCGACTTCTCCGCCAGCTCGGCGATAAATTAAGCCGCGAGAACCGCGGTAAACCACGCGTGAAGGACCACTAATGAGAGCTCTCCTTTTCCTTCTCGCACTCCCCTCTCTCGCACTCGCGCAGGAGGACTACGAACTCCGCCAGCCACCGCGAGAAGTCTACACTGACCTGCGCCAAAGCTTCACCATCGTAGCGAGTCACGCCGTAGAGATCGATCAGATCAAGCCGCACCCCAAGATCACGTGGCTCGACCACTCGATGAGCCGCTCGAATGACTCCACGATCCACACCGAGATCGGCTTTGTCGTCCGAGCCCCCGGACTCATCGAATTCCCGCCCATTCCCGTCGTCATTGAAAACAAATCCTTCTTCCTCCGGCTCAATGACATCACCGCTAGGCGCAACCCCGCGCCAAAGGATCTCGGAAAATTTGAGGTGCTCTGGAATAAGGATCTTGAAATGCCCGAGACGGTCCATCTCGGCGAGGCGCTTGACGTAGACTTTATCGGACAGCTCCCACGCGAAGCGGGCTCCCGCGTCCAATTCCTCGGCACCCCCACCAACCGAGTCGAGAACGCCAAGTGGTATCTCTTCACCCGCCAGCGCGGACGCAACGCACGGTCCGAAGACTACTTTTATAACTTCAGCTCAAACGGCTCAGGCTCGCGCATCAATGGATTCTTCTTCGGCCCAAGAGAGCGCCGCTTTGTCGAGAGAAATGGCAACGTCAACGGAGACCCTGTGGTCGCCCGCCAATTCAAAGCCCGCATGATCTGCTCCGAACTCGGAGAAGTGAATGGTCACTTGGGAATGACCTTAGCTAAAATCGAAAGGAACCGAGAAGGCCACATGGTCGACTACGAGCGCACCTACCTCATCCCCTTCCGCTTCAATGTCGTCCCCTTGCCCCCGATCCCCAGCGAGAGCCTCGTCAACACCGGGCTCGTGGGAGATTGGGAAATCAGCGCCGCCATCGGACCCTCAGTTCCCACCGCGAACCAGCCTCTCCATATCCAGCTCGATCTCACAGGCCGCGGTGACCCCACCTTGCGCCGCGAGTTCGATTTCTCGCGCGAAGGATTCGCCTCTGTCGAAAGCCGCATGGTGAGTAACCTCGATACCAATTACGAGGAGTGGAATGGACAGTTCACCCAGACGCTCATCCCTTCGGGAAATGTCGCCACCTTTCCCGCCGTCACCCTCGCCAGCTTTGACACCGTCAATGACAAGTGGAAGCTCCACCCCGTCACTCCCGCTTTGAGCTTAGATGGAAAGGTAGACCACACTCGTGACCTCGCCCCTGCCGCCCAGCTCGGCGGAGCCATCGCCCGCCCCGTTCTCCTCAATCTGCCGCGCGCCATCTTCCCCATCATCGCCCTTGCGCCATTTCTCCCCTTCCTCTTTGGCTTCGCGAAGAAGCGGCTCGATCAACGCGACCCTGTCCGTAAGGAACGTCAGCAAAAAATCCGCGCACTCGTCTCCCGCTTCCGCTCTGGAAAAGGAAGCGCAGAAACGATCGATGACGAACTCCTCCCCCTTCTCCGCGCCCATCTCGATCTCCCCTCCGGTGCGTCCACGCGTGAAGTCGCCGATACCCTAAAGAACAAGCACGGCGCACTCGCCTCGCTCCTGCGCGATCATTCCAAAGCCTCCTTCTCGGGAGGAGGCTCCGGCATTGATCTCAAAAATCTTGCCACCCAGCTCGCCAAGGTCTCCTTTCTCTTCCTCCTCATCGGCCAGCTCCGTGCCCTCACCCTTGAAGAGGCCAACCTCGCCTTTAGCGAAGACCGCTACAGCGATGCCCTCGCCGCCTACCAAAATCTCATCGAAGAAAACCCCGGGCAGCCGCGTCTCTATCAAAATCTCGCTCTCACTTACCTCGCGATCGATGAACCCGCACGCGCACGCGCCGCTTGCCACACCGCCCTTCTTCTCGCACCGCTTGATTCCGAAGCCCGCGCCCTCATGAGTGACATCCGCCAGCGCGTCGGCGCCCCCGCCCTTCCCGGCACCAGCCTCCTCGCCCTGCGCCCCGACCAATGGTTCATCCTCGCCGCCTTTCTCTGGGTGCTCGGCTTCGCCCTCCTCGGTCTCCGCCATTTCCCGCAAATAAAGATCCCCCACTTCATCGCGCTCATCGCCTTCGTCCTCGCCATCGTTTTTCTCGCCACCGGAATCTGGAGAAATTCCCACATCTACGCCGAGCAGCAATTCATGATCATCGGCGATGACCTCCCCCGAGAACCCACCCCCGGCACGCCCGACTGGGATTTCCCCACTCTCAAAAGTGGCCTCATCATTGAAGTCGCAGAAATCAGCAAAACCCACGCCCGCATCCAGACAGATGGCTCCTCCTTCTGGCTTCCCCTCTCACAACTTCAGCAAGTCTGGTAACATGAAATCCCTCCTCATCTCTCTCTGCCTCCTCGCCACCGCGAGCGCTGACTTCCTGATCCCCGCCTGGACAGACAAAGAAGAAGGCATCCTACAATCACGCGCAACCGAGCTCAGCCCCCAACTCCAGAAGCACTGCGTCATGATCGGCCGCCTTGGCCTCAGCGAGATTCGTCCCGCCGTCTTCATTAGTGAAAATGGCGACCTCTTAGCGCCCTACCTTCAGCCCATCGATGGCGATGACGAAGCACCTTACCTCCTCTACTTTCCTGATGGCTCCCGCCGCGCCATCGAGACCATCGCTGAGAAAAGCGAGCGCGGCATTGCTCTTCTCCGCAGCCCGCTGCCCGAGGGCTACTCACCTGCGCCCCTCGCGCCGGATCAATCCTTCATCAGCTCCCACTGGTTCCTCCTCCCCTCCACCGCCCCCATTCCGAAGCTCGGCGAGCCCATCGCCTTCGCCTCCGATCACCTCTTCCCCCGCCCCGAGCCCGATTCCGTCTCCTTCCTCCTTGAGAGCGAGATGGCTCGCCCCGGCACTCCCGTCTTTGACCTCGCCGGCCGCCTCCTCGCCGTGACCAATCCTTCTCAAAAAGAACAAGGTCACACCCTCCTCATCTCCCGCCTCGCCGCGGACATCACCGAGCTTCGCGAAGTTCTCCCCCAGGCCACCGCCGCTAACCTCCCCCGCCTCCCCCTCTCTCCTCAACTCGAAAAAGAGGAGGGAGAAAAGAACAAGAAAAAAGAGGCCCCCGAATCCCCCCTCGCAAAAGCTCGCGAGAACTACACCCTCTCCCTTCTCCCGAACGAACAGCCCTACGCGCTCATCTTTAATGATGAAAAGGCGATCACCCACTCCATCTCTGCCGTCATCATCCGTTCCGATGGGCTCCTCCTCACCAAGGCTTCCGAACTCGGCCCCTCTCTCACCGTGCGCTATGCTGGCCAGACCTACCCAGCCGCCCTTCTCGCCACTGATGAAGCGAGCGATCTCGCACTCGTAGGAATCTCCGCCTCCGATCTCCCCGTCATCCAGTGGGCTTCACTCGACTCGCTGACCTCAGGTGGCACTGTCATCTCTCCCATTCTCCTTCAACCCACATCCTCAGAGATGGTTGCCTCAGATGCCGCCGCCCTCGGCATCTACAGTCACCTTGTCAAAGACACCACCCCCAGCCTTCACGCCGCCTCTGAGGTCACCAGCCTCGGCATCGTCACGGAGCAAAGCAGTGATGAAGTCCGCGTCGCCTCCATCGACCTTAACTCACCTGCCGCCGACTCTAGTATCGAAATCGGCGACCACATCACCGCCCTCGGCGACGAAAAAATCACGGGCCGCAGCAGCCTCGCCCACCTCCTTTCTCAAAAAAGAGTCGGCCAAGAAGTCACCCTCACCGTCCAGCGCGGCGAAGCCACTCAATCAATCAAACTCACCCTCAGCCGCCCCCGCCTCACCCCGCCGCCCACCGGTCTACGGATCGACCGCAACTTCGCACTCGTCCCCAGCGTCCGTCGCTTTGGCTTCGAGCAAGCCCTCGTCCACAGCCTCCCCCTCAATGCCTGGGACTGCGGCACCCCCCTTTACGACCTCTCCGGAAATGCCATTGGGCTGAATATTTCCGCGTCCTCCGTCCACCGCTCTCTTGCGCTTCCGCCCTCCGTCATCGAGGCCGCGGTCCAGCGCATGCTCTCCTCTAGTGACCCGTTCTAAGACCATGTTACGCACCCTCTTCCTCATCCCCCTCCTCCTCGCTCCGCTTCTTGCCACTCCGCAAAAGTCACCCACTGAGCTGGACGCCCACCTCCGTGCGCTGGCCCCCAGCTTAGTCGATTCCACCATCGCCATTTTTCTCGGAGGCGGCAGCGGCTCAGGTGTCATCGTTTCCCCTCAGGGACTCGTCATCACCGCTGCTCACGTCACCAACACCCCTGGTCAAACCGTCAAGGTCCTCCTCTCCGATGGCCGCGAACTCCCCGCCACCACTCTCGGAGTCGACCACGAGACCGATGGCGCCCTTCTCCAGATCAATGCCCCCGGTCCCTTTCCCTTCCGCCCCTATGTGAAAACCAAGACCTACGAAATCGGAGACTGGACCATCGTCACCGGCCACCCCGGTGGGCCTGTCGTCGGTCGCCCCTCACCCATCCGCCTCGGACGCATTCTCACCGATGGTATCAGCAATGGCTTCAGCGATCCCATCACCACCGATGCCACCGTGATCTCTGGCGACTCCGGCGGCCCTCTCTTCAACCTCGCAGGCGAAGTCATCGGCATTAACTCAAACATCGCCATGCCATGGAACTCGAACCGGCACGTCCCCATGCCTGCCATCATCGCCAAGTGGGACGCCCTCATGGCCAGCGAAACCTTCGGGAAAAACAGTGGCCAAGGCATGCCTCAAATCGAAGAATTCTTCGACGAACCCTACGCCGAGCTTCGCAAAAAATTCCTCGAAGCGCTCGACGCCCGCCCCGCAGATAATGTCGCCGCCAAAGAACTCCGCGAGCGTCCCTTCCTCCTCGATCCGCACCACATGCAGCACTACCTCGACCAATGGGCCCCCGAGAAAGACACCGCCACCACCCCCTTCCTCGGCCTCAAACTTGATCTCTCCGAGACCTCCCGCGCCCTCGTTGAAGACGTCATCACCAACTCCCCCGCTGAAGAAGCAGGGCTGCAGAAAGGCGACATCATCCAAAGATTCGGAGGCCAAGCCATCTCCTCACCCATCGATTTCGCCCTCGCCCTCAAGTCTCTCTTTAACACCGGAACCCTCAATCTCACCACTGACCGTGGCTCCATCCAGATCACCCCCCGGAGCATCCCCGAGCGAGGCCATTTTCCCATGCCCGTCGCCGGACTCATCCCCATGATGATCTCAGACTCCGCCACCACCACGCCCCCCTCCATCCGCGAACTCAACCGCGAATTCCTCACCCCCTTAGAGTCGCTCCGCGAAAATCTCAGCCGCAGCGTCGTCCCCATCTACCAAGGAAAAGAACTCATCACCCACGCCACCGCCGTGAGCCGCAGCCAGCTCATCACCAAGGCCAGTGAACTTGAAGAGAAAGAAGACCTCGTCATCCGCTTCGAGAAAAATGACTACCCCTTCACCATCGTCTCCAGCGACAAGAGCCGCGACCTCGCCCTCATCTCTGCAAAAATCGAAGGCCTCGCGCCCATCAAACTTCGCGCTCCCGAGCCAGAAGTCGCCACCCTCGTCTTCACCCCCACCGAGCGCGGCTTCCTCACCGGAGTCATCACCCAGCCCGCCCGCAGCGCACCCGCCACCGGCTTTGAGCTGAACGTCCAGAGCGATCAACCCAGCGGCTACGTCGGCATCAGCTTCACTTCTGATGACATCCAGCCCACCATCCAAACCGTAGAACTCGGCAGCCCTGCTGATTCCGCAGGCTTCCTCGAAGGTGATGTCATCACTCACTTTCAGAACAAACAGATTAAGAACGTCGGCGAACTCGGCACCGCCCTTAAGAAATTCACCCCCGGTGAAAAGGTGCAGTTTAAAATCAAGCGCGACACCGAAACCCTCACCATCTCCGTCATCCTCGACATTCGCCCGCCCGCCACCTCGGACAAGCCAGACAGAGCCACCCTCCAGCGCGACCAAGCCCTCTCCAGCCTCTCCGCACGCGGCGGAAAACTCTCCAAGCGCCGCAATGACTTCCCCCGTGCCCTCTACCACGACCAGCTCCTCCCCGCCACCCACACCGGCACCCCGCTCATCGATGCCCAAGGAAATGTCATCGGAATCAACATCTCCCGCAGCCTCCGCCACCGCAGCCTCGCCCTCCCCATGCCCGAGATCATCGCCTTCTTCCGCGAAGAGCTCAAAAAAGACCGCCGGACGGACTAAATAAAGAAGCCAATTTTATTCCTGGCGCCCATTTTTATCATCGCCGTCTTCTTCAGCACCTTTGCCCCCCCTACTGAGGATCACCTCCACCGCATCCACAAGAAAGGCTCACGTCATTACCACAGTCACCTCATTCGGATTGGCTGAATTAATGTTCAGCGCAGCACAAATGGCCGAATCTTTTAACTAAAATATTTGGTATTCCCGCGCGGCGCACGACCTTCTTGAGAGCTCTATCGAAGCAATCGATGAAAGGAATGCCTGAAAATACCTTTTCTCGCTACGGAGAAAAGAAGAGAACTTAAAGCTTCTCCGGCTCTTGCAAAAGTTGACCGATCCGCTGGAGGAGCATTCCGGCTCCTCCCCCATCGACCACTCGGTGATCGAAGGTGAGGCAGAGCTCAGTCTCGGTCACCGGGACAAAAGCACCGACTTCATCGCTCCAGCGAGGAACCTTGATCCCTGCAGCGAGACCGAGAATGAGGGTCTCGTTTGGAAGCGGAATGGGCGTGCCCCATTTGAGGCCGAAAGTTCCAAAGTTTGTCACGGTCGCAATACCACCGGAAGTTTGCTCGGGAGTAAGGCGGCGATCGCGGCCCGCTTTGACGAGTCCGTCGTATTCCTCTGCAAGCTCTGCGACGCGATGTTGATCCACGTTGCGCAGCACCGGCACCATGACGCCATCTTCCACCTGCACCGCAACACCGAGATCGAAAGCGCGGGGATGAACCACCTTATCTCCTATCAAGAAACCTGCCGTGGTCGGCTCTTCAGAAAGGGCGATCGCGAAGGCGCGAAGGACATAAAGAGTCAATCCCGGCTTAGGATTCTGGCGTGAGCGGAACTCAAGCAGCTTATCCATCGGGACCGGCAGACCCACGGTTGCGAAAGGTCGAGTCCAGCTCCGGCGCATCGCATCAGCCACCGCAAGGCGCATGGGCGACGCTGTGCTGCGGGGCCACTCTTGGATGTAATCGAGGAAGTTCTCAAGATCGCCAACCGTGACACGTCCACCTGCACCGGTTCCGGCAATCGCAGAAATATCAGCCGTCTGAAGGCCTAGTTCATCCATGCGCGCGCGCATGCGAGGTGAGATGTAGTGCGCTCCTTTGACTCCGGCAGGAACAGGGAGACCCCGGACGCTCGGCTCGACAAGCTTGGGCTCTTCGTAACTGCTCTCGTTTGATTTAAAATGAAGATTCTCCTCTTGCTCAGACTCATCCGCGGCGGGCCGAGCCTCTTCTTCCTCACCAAGAATGGGCGATCCCGTGCGGTGAACCTCTTCTTCAGTAGCTTCAAGAACTCCGAGCAAACTCCCCACGGCATAATCCACCCCTTCTTCACCTCGCAGCTCAGTGACGATGCCTCCGCAGAGAGTCGTGACAGCCATAGTGGCTTTGTTTGTCTCCACCTCGATGATTTCTTGATCAGCCACCACCGTATCACCCTTCGAAATAAGAAGGCGAACGATACGAGCCTCGGCAATAGACTCGCCGAGCTGGGGCATGATGATGGGAACCTGGGGCATGACTTTTTAGAGACTCAAAAGTTCGCGAAGTTTTTCCACGATGGATTCAGGAGTCGGCCGGTGGGCCGCCCAGAGATCCGGGTGGTAAGGAATCGGGGTATCCTTGGCATTTAAGCGGAGAGGCGGCGCATCGAGAAGATGAAAACCCTCGGCGACGACGCGGGAAATCACCTCAGCAGTGACGCCCCCCCATGGGAACCCTTCACCAAGTGCGAGAAGACGGCCGGTGCGGGCCACGGAAGCCATGACGGTATCGATATCGAGCGGCTTGACGCTGCGCAAATCGACCACCTCGATCTCCCAACCTTCGGCGACAAGACGATCAGCTGCGCGCACCGCTTCATGAACCATCGCCGAGTAGGTAACAACGGTAGCGTGCTTCCCGGGACGGGTGATACGAGCCTTCCCAAGCGGAAGGCCATCGCCTTGAAAACTTTCTGATTTAAGCCAGCGGTAAAGGAACTTGTGTTCGCAATAGATAACTGGGTCATCCAACTGCACGGACTCTTTTAAAAGTTGATAAGCATCCGCCACAGTCGCCGGAGTCACGACAACGAGACCCGGGTAGTGGCTGTAGATACTCTCCACCATTTGACTGTGGAAAGGCCCCGATCCAGGTGTGCCTCCGCAGGGCATGCGCACTGTGATGGGCACGGGAACTCCGGTGCGGTAATAGTGCGTGCCCGCCTGATTGACGAGCTGGTTGAAGGCGACAGAAGAGAAGTCTGCAAACTGCATCTCAACGATCGGCCGCATGCCATTCACCGCAGCTCCCACGGCCATTCCGACCATCGCATCTTCGCTGATCGGAGAATCTAGGACCCGTGAACCAAACTCCGCTTGCAGTCCCTTGGTGGCCTTAAAGGCGCCTCCGAAATTCCCAATATCCTGCCCGTAGAGAAAGACGCGCTCGTCTTCACGAAGCAGCTCAAGCTGTGCCGCGTGGATGGCATCGATGTAAGTGACACTCATCTTTTATGACATCCCTTCTACCGAGGTCGCGCTCCAGTCTTCCTTATAAGGATCTGGTCCATTTTCTCGCTGCGCGGTGGCGACCGCTTCCTGAACTTCTTCCGCGGCTTGTTCATTCCAAGCGGTGATTTCTTCCTCAGTGACATGACCCGCTTCAGTAAGCTGAGCTTTGGCGACATCGAGACAATCACGCCCCATGACCGAGTCACGAAGCTCTTTCGGAATGTAAGCGCCGTCATCGTGCTCGCCATGACCACAGAGACGAAGAAGGCGGGCCACAACCAACTGCGGTCCGTAGCCCTCCCGAGCAGAGGTCACCGCTTGCTTGATTCCTGAAAGGGTGTCGTTGAGATCGGTGCCATCGACCTCGATTCCTCCGACACCATATCCGGAAGCACGCTCAAGGAGACTTTCACAAGCAAACTGACGGTCGCGAGGAGTGGAATAGGCGAATTGATTATCAGCGACAAGCACCACCAGAGGTAGCTTTTCAACCGCGGCCATATTGAGACCCTCGTGAAAGGAGCCGGTAGAAGTCGCGCCATCGCCGAGGGAAGTGGCCCCGACTACACCCTCAAGCTCCCCTTTCATCCGCTGAGCGACAAGCATACCGGAAATCATAGAAATAGCGGTGCCTAGGTGGCTAATCATGGCCGGCATCCCTTCGAGCGGACGACCGCGGTGGACATTGCCATCGCGTCCCCGCATGGGGCCCTCGACCGAGCCGAGGTAAGTGCGGGTTGCATCGAGAAGAGTTTCGCCAAAAGCGGTGCGTCCGGCCTGATCACGAATCAGCGGAGTAAAGTAATCTTTTCCACGGATAAGGCAGGCCCCGAGCGAGGCGCTGACCGCTTCCTGACCCGTCCCCAGGTAGACCCCCCCCACGATTTTCCCGCCCTTGTAGAGACTCGAAAGCTTCGCCTCCAGCGTCCGAGCCGTAATCATCGAGCGGAAGACTTTCCGCAAAAGATCTCTCTCAAGGCCCACCTCCCGACAAGGAGCTGGTGGAGGGGTGAAGGAGGATAGAGCGGACACGAGTGAAAGGTGAGTTGTTAGAAAAGACGCGAGCAATAGCAATAACCAACCTTAAATCTCCTGCTCAATGCCTTTTAATTCGAGAAAAAGATCATTCCACCTCTCGAGGCGAGGCTTGAGTGCCAGTTTATGCTCGGCGATGTGTCGGCGGACGTTCTCGAAGAGACCTCCATACTCAAGGTAGAACTCACGCACTCCATCCTTATATTCATTACTAAGCGCATCGCCGAAAGGATCACGACAACTCTCGATGCGGTCCGCATAATTCTGACAAAGTTCCTTTTTAGAACGCTCTGCATAGATCCCCGCTCCCACAACAAAGAGCAGCGCGATCCCGATCGCGACAAAGGGCCATGGATGCAGCCCGATCGCACCGAACACTCCCGCAGCAATAACCGAGCAAAGAGCACCCGAGAGAAAACGACGTAGGACACTCCGGCGCGCCTCCATCTGGAGATCAAGGTTCCCCCGAAGCTTAAGATTTGTCACCGCCTGCTTAGAGGATCGCCCGAGACGACGCACAAAGCGCTCGCGAGTGTCCGTCAGCGAGTTGGTCTCCTTATCAAAATCGGGAATGGGAACCTTAAGGCGCTCTTTAATCCGAGGAACCACCGTCTCCCAGTGACTCCGGCAATTCGCAACGAGCTCTTTGCCATCGAAGCTCGCTCGCTCTTCGACCGCTTCTTTGACCGACTCAGTGAGACTCGCTTCGATTTCAGAGGGCAGGCGCTCCATGCGGAAGAGAGAAAGAAAGCTCTGCGGAATCGAAATATTCTTCCGCAAAAGATCCACAGACTCACGAGCTTCAGTCATGAAGACATCAGTCAGGCTTGCGAACTTCCCCGCAAAAGCACTGGTCTGCGACTCACGTCGACCATCCACCTCACTCTCCAACTCGCGCAGGAAAGACTGATCTCGATCGAGACGCGTCGTGTCTGTTTCAATCTTCTCCTCAATGCGCCGCAGCGCCACCTGAGTAGAATCACGCACCTCGCTCAGGACACGGCGTCGCTCCGGATTCTCGGCGACTCGTTTTGAAATGAAATTCTCCAGCGCTGGGTAGCCGCTCTGTTTCCAGAGCCGATCGCCGAAGGGTTGAGTCAGCTTCGCCTCATTCGCCATCTTACCCGAAACAGGGAAAATCTCAGGCGACGCCCCGATCTTCTGGATCGCGAGTGAGCGGATATGCTCCACGATGAGCGCGACATCTTTCTCCTCACGCAGATCGACCTGCTGGAGGACAAAAGCGACACTCGCCAGATTATCTTTGCTCAGTTTAGAAATAAAATCCCACGTCGCCGCTCCCCAAGGATTACTCACCGGAAACACAAAAAGAAGAACATCCGCGATCGGCAAGAAGCGCTCCGTAATCGCCTGGTGTCCCCTCACCACCGAGTTCGTCCCAGGAGTATCAACAATGTTGAAATCTTGCAGAAAATCGATCGGCCGATAGCGCTCCTGCAGAGTATCAGTAACATTGATATTCTTCACCGAATCACCCCAGCGATACCACTGCACCCTTTCCGTCTCGGGAAGAATGTTCGTCTTGCAGAGGTCTTGGCCAAAGAGGCCATTGAGCAGGGTCGACTTCCCCGCATTCACCTCTCCGCACACCACAAAAAGAAAGGGGCTGCGCAGCCCCTTCAGATACTCACCCTCATCAGCCAGCGCCGCGACATCTGCATCACACCGCTCCCCAAGCTCACGGACGCCTACCACGACATCGGTAAGCCGTTGTCGTGTTGCGAAGTAGCGCTCGCCAAACATCAGAAGTAAAAAAATTTCCTAACCAAGAGCTACAAGCTCTAGCCCTTCTGCGCAAGCAGCTGGGACACGGTAATGAATTGGTAACCGCGTGAGAGAAGACCATCAAAGGTTCCCGGCATCGCAGTCACAGTAGGTGCGTGGAGATCGTGGGCCAAAATAATGGCACCATTTCCAGCACCAGCAAGAATGCGGGAGGTCACCACAGAGGGACCAGGCCGCTTCCAATCCTGAGGATCGACCGACCACATAATCGTGGGGTAGCCGAACTCTGAATAAACTGCGCTCCGCTGACGCTGAAGAAGCGCTCCATAGGGAGGGCGCATCGTGCGAGGCTTCACTCCCGTCGCACGGATGATCGCATCTTCCGTGCGGCGCATCTCCTTGCGCACCTCGGAATCGCTGAGCGAAGTCAACTTGCGGTGCGTGTAGGTATGATTTCCGATCTCATGGCCTTCTGCCACAATCCGACGGGCAATGTGAGGGTAGCGGTCTACATTTCCGCCAATGACATAAAAGGTCGCGCGAATGTTGCGCTTACGGAGCATATCCAAAAGGCGCGGCGTGTTCGTGGGATGCGGACCGTCATCGAAGGTCATCGCTACATTCTTATAAGCAGATGAGCCTCGCGAATAAGTGATCGCGGAGCCTGAGAAATTCGAGGGCAGATTGACGTCAGGGTTACGCAAACCTTGGTTCGCGTAAGCTGGCGGACGATACTGCGTGTTTGCAGGAATCTTAACACTCTGGGGAGGAGTGACGGGGGCGGTGCTGAGCGGCGCAACCGCTGAATCTTTCAATGAACAAGCGGAAAGACCCAAGACTGCACCTGGGGTCATCTGAAGAAGAGAGCGGCGTTTCATATGGGGAACTGAAATATGTCTACCATTTCCTCAAATGTCACGGCTAGATTCATCTCCCGTTCAAGATTGGCCTCAGTCTCTCCAATGTTTCCTCCGACCAGTGCTCCCGAGGCGTAAAAATAGCAGCATCGAGCGACGAATGCTCCGGCCAATTCGCCTCCACGGGAACCAGCGAGATCGCCCTTTTGAGCACCTTCCCACTCATTTCCGCATTCGCTACCAAGTGCTCCCCCACCGTCGCACCCGTCACCGACTCATCCTCACTCCGCCAGCTATCGTAATCCGTCACCATTCCCAGCGTCGCCAGCGCGATCTCAGCCTCCCGTGCCAACTTCGCCTCCGGAAGATTCGTCATCCCGATGATATCATAACCAAAGTGCCGGTAAAAGTGAGACTCCGCCCTCGTAGAAAATGCCGGCCCGTCCATGCAAACGTAAGTTCCCCCATCATAAATGTCAGCCCCTTCCGCACGTCCCGCCTCCAGCAGAATCGCCCGCATCCCCGCACTGATCGGATCCGCAAAATCCACATGCGCCACCAATCCTCCTCCGAAAAATGTATTCCCCGCCCGCTGACTCGTCCGATCAAAATACTGATCCGGCAGCACGATCGACCTCGGCGCATACTCCTCCTTCAGACTCCCCACCGCCGTCGCGCAAATCACCCAGCGCACCCCCAGCGAGCGCAGCGCCCAGAAGTTCGCCCGATGATTCACCTCCGTCGGCGCAATGGTGTGGCCCTGTCCGTGTCGCGAGAGGAACCAGATCTGCCGCCCCTCATAAGTCCCGCCGATCAGCTCATCCGAGGGATCACCAAAAGGCGTCTCCACCTTCCGGCGCTCCACATTTTCCATCCCATCGAAGCCCGAGACTCCGCTTCCTCCGATAATTCCGATTGCAGGGGTCATTTTGATTCAGAGACAGGGTTCTTCTTCGCGAAAAATTCTACCGCCACAATCAAGCCGATCCCGATCAGGACTGCGATAATCTCAAACCACACCCCACCAGAAGCAAAGTCCGGCAGCCTCCAGTTCTCGTAACCGATCGTCTTCAGCTTCGTCTCCCCCTCCTTCACAAACTCCTGCGTCACCTCCGTCTTCCAAGGCCAGATGATCGCCAGCGACCCCGCCACGAATCCCGTAATCGCACCCACCGCCTGATCGTGATGCTCACGGAAGAGCCAGCTCAGAAAGCGCGAAAGCCCCAGCAGTCCCACCACCGCACCAATCCCCACAGGAATCAAAATCGGCAACGAAGCTCCCAGATTCCCTGAGAAAAAATCACTCAGCGCATCCAGCATGATCAACTTATAATTCCCCAGCAGAAGCAGCACAAACGAGCCACTCACCCCCGGAATAATCATACTGCAAAGCGCCACCACTCCACAAATCCCAAGATAAAGCGGGTTCGCGCTCTCATTCGCCGGAGTCATAAAAGCCATCGAAACCGCGATCGCCAGACCCACCACAAACACCACCCCCACTCCGGGAGTCCACCTCCGAATCATCTTACCCACCGAGGGGATCGAAGCCGCAATCAGCCCAAAGAAAAGCGACAGCACCAGCGTCGGATGCTCCTCCAGCCCATATTTCAAGACCCTTGCCAGCGTCGCAAAAGCCATGATCACGCCCAGCCCCAGCGAGGTCAAAAAGCGACCATCAATCTTCTTCCAAAGCTCTGGGATCTTAAAAGACATCCCCAGCTTCACCGCCTCCAGATCAAAGGACTTCAGCGCCTCAATCAGCCGCTCATAAATCCCGGTAATAAAAGCAATCGTCCCACCAGAAACCCCAGGCACGACATTCGCCGCCCCCATCGCAAACCCTTTGAAAAAGGTCGTAAAATCTTCCTTAGTTAACACCCCGCTATGCTCAGCAAGATGCACGATCCTGACAACATTTATCGGTCGGCTACTCTTTTCCTTCTCCTCCAAAAATCACAAAACAAGCAATTGCGATCACACCAATCAAGAATCCTCCATAGCCAAAAGACTCCCCGTTCCAGCCACCACCAAACAGATGCCTCATCCCTAGGAAGAGACTCACAGCAACCAAAGCCCCGAAAGCGAAGAAGCTCACACAAAATCAAAGCTTCCGCAAAACACTCGCGCCCAGCCAGCCCAGCCAAGTCCGCCACCAAGGACGACTTTTTGCCCAGTCGAGGGTCACTTCCGCGCTCTCCTCCAGATCTTTATCATGTTGCTCTCTGAGCTGACTCACGATTTCCGGATCCTCAATCACCACCGAGAGCTCCCAGTTCATCGCGATTGAGAGAAAGTCAAAGTTCGCGCTCCCCACCACGGCGAGCCGGTCATCGGCGACCATCGACTTCGCGTGCAGCACCGCTCCGGTATACTCCCGCAGCTTCACCCCCGCATCCATGAGCGAGGGATAAAGCCCCTCGCGCACCCAATCGGCAATCGGAACATCAGAATTCCGCGGCACGAGAAGATCGACCTCGATCCCCCGCCCTTCCGCCTGTTTTACGCGATTCAACATCCGCCGCGGCGGGACAAAGTAGGGCACCGTGAGGACGACCTCTTTTTCCGCCATCGCAAAGGTCGTAGAATAAAGCCGCCGGATCGCCTCGCGCTTCCCGAAGCCACTCCCCCCCACCACCAGCACATCGCTCTTCCATGGACCTTTCTCCCCGAGAACAAACTCCCCCTTTTCCTGCGAAACAGATCCACCCACCTTCGCCCAGGTCTCTCTAAAAAATTGATCACAGCCCATCGCCGCCGGCCCTTCCAAGGACAGATGAGTATCCCGCCAAGCCTCATCCCCACTCACCGCTCGCGACCACACCGCCCCGATATTCATCCCTCCCGTAAAAGCAATTCGACCATCCACGATCAGATTCTTCCGGTGGTTCCGCCCCAAGATCCCGCTCCTTTTCCGCCAAGGAGCCACGGGACGGAAGGTCTTCACCTCCACCCCAGCCTTCCGCATCATCTCAAACATTTCCTCAGAAGCATCCGAAGAACCGATCGCATCATAAACCAGCCGCACCGGCACCCCACGCCGCGCCGCGCCCGCAAAAGCCTCCGCCAGCGCCCACCCCACCTCATCGGAGAGGAACATATACATTTCTTGGTGGACATAAAGCTCCGCACCCTCGATGGCCTCACGCATCTCACGGAAGGCATCATCACCCTCGAAGAAAAGCCGCACCCGGTTCCCCTGCGTCACAAGAGCCGAGCCGTCTTGCGAGAGACTTCCCATCCATTTGTGTAACAAGCCTTCCTTGTCCATATTAGCCACAGATGATAATCTCTCGAAAAAGTAGAATAAAAACAACCTTTCATCACGTTACATAGATAGTCCGCATGACAAAATTCTCCTGCCTCATCGCCCTCCTCTTCTCCCTCATCACTGCCGATGCCCGCATCTGGCGCAATGAAACAGGAGATAAAGAATTTGAGGCCACCCACATCTCAAACGACGGCAAGCTCGTCACCCTCAAGCGCGGCACCCGCATCGTCTCCCTCCCCATCGTCAAACTCCACATCGAGGACCAAGCTTGGCTTGCTGAGAATCACCCCCTCAAAAAGCCCGACTCCAGCAATCCTCTCGATGACCCTGCTCCGCCGAAAGGTGCCGCCTTTGACTCCCTAGAATTTGGCGACAGCCGGAAAGACGTCGTTGCAAAGCTCAAGACCAGCAAGCTTGTCGAGACCGACAGCTCCGATGTCATGCTCACCCGCATCGGGCTCAATGGCACTTACCGCACTAAGAACACCATCGGCGGGCTCCACTGCTACCTCTTCTTCGACTGGACCCCCCAAAACACCCTTCGCGAGGTCACCCTCCGCACAAAAGCCATCGACCGCTCCTCTTACGGCGGCCTCCTCAAGAGCAACTGGCAGGAAATGATCTCCGTCCTCACCATGATCCACGGCAGATCCGTCCAAGGCGCGCCTTACCCAAATTCCGATGAACTCCAAGACGGCCTCGTCCTCTGCTCTCATCTCTGGCGCACCGACGAGGGACACTCCGTCATCCTCGGCACCGGACAAGAGCGGACGAAATACTCCGTCGTCGTCCGCATCACCAGCGAGCGCATCGAGCCGGTCACCACCGAGTAATAAAAGACTCAACAGAAAGCCTTGGTGTCATTCAGCACTACCGGACCTCAGGAGAT
>JALZWA010000297.1 GCA_023299815.1 Akkermansiaceae bacterium | reverse complement strand
TCTTTGATGATCTCGCGGCGGCGCTCGTAGCTACCCTCGGGGTAGTCGTAGTTCATGCCGATGTTGTCGGTGTTGAAGGGGCCGTGGTTGTTGGTGTCAGTTTTGTGGTTGGGAAGGATGTCGAATTGCTCAAAGACTTCGCTCCAACCGGTCTCGAGGATGCGGGCGAAGAGGGTGTATTGATTGGGGTCGTAGCCCTCGGGTTTTTGGAAGGGGATGCGGTTTTCTGGATGGTTGGAGAGGCACATGCGGAAGCAGTAGGCTTGGACCTTGTTGTCGCCTTCTCCTTTGACGCCGGGAGGGTCGGCGGAGATGCGGGGAAGGAGTCCGCTGGAGGGATCGCCGGGGACGACGTAGGGGGAGAGGTTCATTTTTCCAAAGTGATGGCCGTGATGAAGGACGCCGACTTGAATGCCGTTCCAGGTTTCTCCGTAAGTGTCATTGGACTCGCGGCCGATGTGGTAGCTGACGCCAGCGGCTGCCATGAGGTCGCCTTCGTAGGTTGCGTCGATGAAGATTTTTCCTTGATACGTATTTTTGGAAAGGGTGGTGATCTGGGTGATGCGGTGATCGGTTACGATGACGCCATTTTCACGATCGAGCCATTGGTCGCGATGGACAATGATGTCGTTTTCTTTGATGTGATCCTCGAAGATCTTCTCGGCGACGTGGGGCTCGAACATCCACATGCTGCCGTCGCCGTTATCGATGGTGCGGGTGCCGGAGCCGGTGTATTCGTCGCGCTGCTGCCAGTTCCATGAGGCTGAGTCTTGGTAGTGGTCGAAGACGCGCTCGTAAAAGTTGCGAGAGAGTCCGCCGACGGCGTCTTTTTTTCCAGTGTCGGTCCAGCCGAGGCCACCGGATGAAAGGCCGCCGAGATGTTTATCGGGGGAAACGATGATGACAGACTTGCCCATCTGTTTTGCTTGCACGGCGGCGATGACGGCAGCGGAGGTTCCGCCGTAAACAATAATATCTGCTTGGTGGGATTCCTGCCCGGAGAGGAAAGCTCCATTAAAGGCGAAGGCTACGATTATTTTTCTGAATTTCATCGAGAAAGAGGATGGGAATGATCGACGACGAGACTTAGATTTCGGAGAGGGTTTGTGAATCTGATTTGTGAGAAAAGAATGCGATAGCTGCGGCGTGACTCATTCGTAGGCTCTTTCAGTGATGAGGAGATTTTTCGCTTTGTTCGCGTTTGTTATGGCGATGTCTATCTGGGAAATGATCGAGCCTCCAAAGATATGACCGTTGGGGGTGGTGTCTTTTAGCATGGCGATCGTGAGAGAATAACTTTTGTCAGGAGCGGGCGAGGACGGAATCGAGTTGGGAATCATTGAACATGTCGGCTAGGCTATCGGCATGACGCTGGACGATGCATTTAATCCCGAGAGTTTCCGATCTACAGGCCACCGCTGGGTGGACCAAATTGCTGGCTACTTAGACCGGGCTGCGACGGGTCAAGAGATGCCGGTGCTTCCATTTACTCTTCCTGCGGAGATGTTGGCGGGCGTTGAGAGTGACTTTCCGAGTGAACCCAGTGGTGATCTTCTGGCTCGAATCGAGACTCTGATCGCCAACTCGAATCATCTTCACCATCCTCGTTATATGGGTCATCAGGTGGCGACGGTGCTTCCGCAGGCGGCATTGGTCGAGGCGACCAATGCGATCCTGAATAACGGAATGGCGGTGTATGAGATGGGCCCAGTGCAAACTGCGATGGAGCGTCGAGTGGTGGCATATTTGAGTGAGATCCTTGGCTATCCGGAGGATGCCGATGGGATTCTTACTCACGGTGGGTCTGTCGGGAATCTGACGGCATTGCTGGCGGCCCGTCAGGCTAAAGCTGGTCATGATGTGTGGACTGATGGCCAGCGTGAACCCTTTGCCGTTTTGGTTTCCGAGCAGGCGCATTACTGCATCTCGCGCGCGGTGCAGATTATGGGTTGGGGCACTGCTGGGGCGATTGCAGTTGCGACTGACGATGAGTTTCGCATGACTCATGAAGCGTTGCGCGCGGGCTATGAACTTGCGGAGCAACAGGGGCGTCGAGTGCTTGCGGTGGTTGCCAGTAGTTGCACGACCGCGACGGGGAGTTTTGATCCGCTTGAGGAAGTTGCGGCATTCTGCCAGGCGAATGATCTTTGGTTCCATGTGGATGGTGCTCATGGAGCATCGCTCGCGTTTAGTAAGAAGCATGGCGGTCGCTTGACGGGGATCGAACATGCTGACTCGGTCGTCTGGGACCTGCACAAATTAGCGCTGATGCCCGCGCTGGTGACGGCGGTGTTGTTTCGGGAAGGGCGTCGCTCGTATGAGTCGTTCGCGCAGGAAGCGAGCTACTTGTTTGAATCTGTCGACTCGGAGTTTGAGTGGTCTGATGTTGGTCGCCGGACGTTGGAATGCACCAAGCGAGGCATGGGCGTGACCGCCTTTTTGATGATGCAGACATATGGAACGCGGATGTTTGGCGAGAACGTCGATAAGCTGATTGATCTCACGCAGCACTTTGCCGTGATCGTCGACGAGACGGAGGACTTCGAAATCGCGACAATGCCGGAAGCTAATATTTTGTGCTTCCGATACAAGCTAACGAGGTGCGGTGATATTGATGACCTCAATCGTCGATTGCGTGATCAGATGCTTCGGTCCGAGGAGTTCTATATTGTGCAAACTCAGCTGGGTGGGACAACATGGTTGCGGATTACCATTATGAATCCGGCGACGAGGTTGCACGATTTGGAGCAGTTGTTGGTGCGCTTGAGAGAGTTGGCGTAGGAGGTTGCTGGACATGGGGGGTATTTTTATGACTTCTCAAAATCCTACAGTCGTTCTTTGTATCACTGTTTGCGATGTCGCTGCGGCGCTCGATTGTTATGCCAAGGCTTTTGGTGAAGTTTCGGAAATGGGCTTTGTCGGAAGTGAGGTTCTTTTTCAGGAGCTGAGACTTATCTGGTTTGGATAGAATTTCTTCGACAATCTCGTATCATCTTCAATAATTTGGTTCTTAAGTCATGAATTTTTCTCCCAAACCGATCTTACTCTTAGGGCTGATTGCTTGTTGCCTTGGCATCTTTCTCGTTGGATTTCAGAGCCATGGAAAAGATGCTGTGATGACGGTTGAGAAAAAAAGGGTCCTGATTATTCGCGGGAATTCAACCCACGGGAAGGACTCGCATAACAATGATGAAGTGGGGCAGTTGCTTAAGGATAAGCTGGAGGCGTCCAGGTATGCAGACTCCTTTGAGGTTAAGACGACGATGAATTACCCCAAGGATCTTTCCTTGGTGGAAGAGGCTGATTTGATCATCATTTCGAGTGACGGGGGAGGAAGGCATGCCCTGGGGGATAAGGAAAATTTAACTAAGCACACTAAGCATCTCGATGGGGTTTTGAAAAAGAATAAGACCGGGCTCATTGTGATCCATTGGGCAACCGATGCTCCTTCGAGAGGGATGGGGAGGCTTCATCCCGAGAACTCTCAAATGATGATGGATTGGGTGGGTGCTGTTTACTACTGGGTCAAGAAGGGGAAGGATCCGGTAAGTAGCTGGACTTGGAAGTTTCCGGAGTTGGATTTGAAGGTCGATAAGAGCCATCCGATTTCCAATGGGCTGCCTAATTCGTTCCGCATGAAAGATGAATACTACTTCAACTTTTTCACGGCGAAGGATGGGCGGAATCCGGGTTCGGATAGGGTAACCTTCCTGCACACAGCAAGTGCACCGAGCCATCGAAGTGATACGGACAATAAGGAGAACTGGCGTGATCAACCTGTTTATTGGTCTTTTGAGAGAGGGAACGGTGGTCGTTCGGTCGCGATGACTTCAGCGCATTTCTATCACACTTGGGCGAATCCCCATTTCTTCCAGAGCTTCGCTAATAGCATTTTCTGGACTCTGGAAATGGAGGTTCCTGAAGAGGGCGTGGAGATGAAGACGCCCACTTTGGTCGATCTCCTTTCTTATGTGGATACCGAGGTTAACAAGCCCGAGCGCAAGGTAAAGTAAGGGGCTTAGGGTGGGGCTAAGAATGCGGTCAACCATCCTTTGGATGGTTATCAGCTTTAGCCACCTATTGTCCCCACTAATTTTGACCGCCTGATGAAGCAAGCTCGCAAGCATTTCCAGCTATCGCACGATGAAACCCGGCACAGCTTCATTTCCTATCACGTCGCCCTTCACCGCAGCGTGGGAGACGCGGCCCTACAAGCGGGAAACTCTGAAGGCATCGTGAAGAAGCACTACCTCAATTTACGACCACAAGAAGAAGGGGCCGTTTTCTTTTCCATCGTCGCAGATATTTTAGCGAGAAGAGCAATCCTCTCGGCCTATGCCACACAACCCGCTTCCGGAGCGCTCAGAGCCGTTTAAAACCATGATTCAATCTTTCGCCTGCAAAGACGCCGAGGCTCTCTTCACCAAGGAAAAAAGCCGCCGATGGAGTTCCCTTATCAGGGTGGCTCTACGGAAGCTCATTCAGCTGAATCAAGCTGGAAAGCTTTCTGACTTATCCGTGCCCCCCGGTAATCGCTTAGAAGCGCTTAAAGGGAACCCCGCAGGCTTCCATTCTATCCGTGTGAATGATCAGTGGCGCATCATCTTTAAATGGATGGACTCTGGCCCCTCTGAAGTGGCGATTGTAGATTACCATTGAACTCCTTCTATGACGTGATACGTTACACCCCTGAAGGCCGCTATCACTCCCGGTGAAATTCTCCTCGAAGAGTATCTTAAACCTTTGGGGATTTCTCAAAACGCCATGGCCCGCGCTTTAGGTGTGCCGCCCCGTGCGATTAATGAAATCGTCTTAGGGAAGCGGTCCATTACTCCCATCATGTCCATTCGGTTTGGTGTGTTCTTTGGCCAGTCAGAAACCTTCTGGCACGGCATCCAAGTCGAGTGCGACTTCCGCGCCCTTGCTAAGGAAAAGCGTGTTGTAACAAAGGGTATTACGCCAGCGAAGGAGCTTCAGGCGATTTAGAATTGTGATCTATACTGCCGCGCACTAGGAATTGTGATTCTTGAAGAACTGAAGATTGAGGGTCATCAGGCTGGTGAGTTCTTTTTTGAGAGGCTCGGATAGATCTTCAAGGCATTTGTCAATGGCCCCACAAAAGGCGCCGAAGTCGGGGTAGTAACGATTGGTCAGACAACGTCGCTTGGTCAGCTTCCACAGCCGTTCAATCAGGTTTAGATTTGGACTGTAGGGTGGCAGGAAAAGCAGATCGAACTCGCTAAGAAGGATGACGAGGGAGCTGCTGAGAGAATAGAGGGATTTGCCGACCGATGCGCCCTCGCCCTTGTATCCGCTCTCATGCTGAGTGGATGTCAACCACAGGGGAGGGTTGTCGAGGATAAGCCGTCACACTGCCAGAACACACGGAAGCGCAACAAAATGAGCCTTCTCAATACGCTGACATCCTCGCCCTATCGCTGGACCCCGCCAAGTTGGACAGTCTGAAAGGAAAACGAGCTACCTCGCCCCGACTGAGGAAGGCTTGTTATGGGCTAGAGATGGCCAAGCGGGACGGCGACGACATCGAAAGCCGTGATCTCTACCGCTCACGCTCTCACAGGCCCTCACAGAGCAGAGAGGCTGAAAGCGCAGTTAGATTCCGTTGTCCGAAACGTTACTATTCTGAAGAGCTGGGATGCCTTGATGAGGCTGGCATGATCAAACTCTGCAAAGGCGACGCTCCGGCGATCACCAGAGGCCCCTACGCCGGCGAGATAGCTACAGCAGATCACATCATTCCGCGCTCGGTGTGTCAGGAGCTTGATGAGCGTCTCTACAATCTCGAATCCGTCCCGCTCACGATCAATCAGCGGAAAGGAGCGAAGGTCACGGCGCGACAGGTGGCACTTGCAAAGCAGTGGAACAAGGAAGGCCTCTTGAGCGATGAAGGTTTGAGAACGGTCTTGAATGTTTCACCTTGAGCAAATTTCCCGGTCGTATATCACGGGGATAACCGGATGGTCGGATAACAAGGTGAAACCCAGACCCATCGGATATTAAAACTGTTCTCCTAGAAATTCCCTGGAATCTAGCACGATGCCCAAGACCTACCACTGCTGGCGATGTGATATGCCAATTCCAATGCTTACTGACGATGAGTGGCAGATTATTGCACCGCTTCTCCACCTCGACATTCAACGAATCAAAGACTACCGAGAAGAAAAGAAAATTGGTTTGAGAGAGGCTATGGATAAGCTTCGATTCGAGGCATGTGAGAAATATTTTGAGATCACCGGTTTCCGTGAGACGAACCCAAATACAATTTGGCATCACCGCCTTTCTGACTATGGGCCAGAGTGTTCGGATTGTGGACATTTGCTCAGGACGTCAGATGCGTCATACTGTGTGAATTGCGGGGCGAAGCCATCTGCCTAAACCCATTTGGAGAACAAGTCGTGAGATACGACGCCTTTCGCTCTGGGAGTTTGTTTTTGAATCCGGAGTTTTAATCTTCGCTCAGTCGCGCATTCACTCTAACGTTATGCTAAAAATATGAAATGGATCATCGGACTCCTATTGGTAATTAGCGGACTATTCTGGTTCCTACATGAACCGACACCCACAGAAGAAGAAGTTGTTGGAACCTATACTGGTAGACACAATGGCTTCAGCGATCGCATAGAGTTAAACAAAAACCATACTTTCGACCAAGTTGTTGTAACCCCAAGTGGAGAAGAGATGACTAGTTCTGGAACATGGAAGCTAACTCACAAAGCTCTCGATTTACGTGAATACATCTTTTTTATCGATGAACAAGTGCCAGGAAGTTCTAGTAAACCGATGAGAACTTCGGTAACATTCGCAGCATACAAGAATATGCTTATACGAGACTGGGATACTGGATTTTACAGACTCAGTAAATCGCAGTAAGCCATCACAATGAAACCAAGATGCATAACAAGTCGCAGTAGCCAATCCCAGACGGCGCCTGTTACCGTAGCTTTCACACCACTAAACACTTAAACCACAGTCCACCATCGCCCTCCCGCCTGAGATGGCTATGCTATGACGTTCTGCCAAAATAAGGGTAGGGCTCATAAAATTATTGACTATTCTCTTTATAAAAATTAACCAGCAAAGAGAAGTTTAATTATATAAAAAACTACACTTATGAATCCAAAATTAGTTAAAAATGCGGTAAAGGAAATTGCAGGATATGGCATCAAGAAACTGGTATTTACGATTATTCTTTTCGCAATAGTTGTGAATGCGATCATGTCAGGTCTAGTAGGACTTATCGCAGCAGACGGAGATGTCTGGAAGCCACTTTTAGCTGTTTCTATTAGTGCTATCGTGCTCTTCGTGATGGGAATAATAATAGCAATTAAGCTGACTATTGGTTTAACTATTCATCAAGGCATAGTTAAAGTAGATCTAGTTCGTGTTACTGTGAATGCCATTTTAAATCGATTCTCAGTTGAACCTAATCTAGGTCTTACAAAGTTAGAATTTAATAATTATCTTGATCAAGCGTTACAAGAGCAACTTGAAAAATCGGCAACAGACGGCAAGTTATCATGGATCGTCGATAAAATACAAAAGAAGGTTACTGAGCTATCAGGATTGGGTATTACTCGTTTCGCAGACGCGGCATTCAAAGAATCTGAAAGTGTCTCGATTCAGACTTTTAGTGATTCTGCAGTAGATAGTGTTAACTCAAAAATTTCAACCATTAAAAGAGGGGTAATTACCGAATGTTCAATTATTATTATAGCGGCCTCAGCAATAATGCTTGGAATAGCACTTCTTATTAGAGCATTATAGACTAGCTAAGCTAGGAGTAGACGTTATTCCTGCACTGAGCGTTTCAACTAATCGAAAACAGAACAAGCAGGTGCACCCAATCCTACACCCGTTAGTTGCGCCGCCAGCCCCTTAACTTAAACCTAAAACAGAATGGAAACCTCGCCCTCGGTGTAGGATAGGTGACCATAGACGTTCTGCTGAAAATTTGCACCGTGCACAGACGATCGAACATAGCCGCTTTTTTCCTGATGGTCGCCAGCTTCTTTCAGGTGTCATGCCGCTCGGATTCCTCTTCGGTAGAGGTCAGTTTTTTAGATGCTGATCCGCTTAGAGGAACTCAGTGGGAGAGCGAATCTCATATTGTAAGATTCACCTCTGATCAGAGATTTATCCTTGAAGATAAGAACGAATGGAGTGGGACGGACCCATCATTTTGGGAATGTAACGGGAATAAATACGTCTTAGAGGAAAAAGAAGAAGGTTGGTCGATTAATATTTCCAGAGACGATGGAAGCATCGAATATGCAGCATATTTTTTTGATGAGGATTTATTGAGCTTTGGTTTCTTGAGAGGAGGTCACTTACAGATGACTAGCACTCCGTATACCGAGCCCAAATCTGTAAGAAAGCCTTTGGCAGAACAAGCGGAAGCTGAGCGACCACATCCCGCGCTGAAAGTTGAGTTTGAATCCGGAGGTTCGTCGGACTAATATTTGGTAATCGGAAGCTGTCCGGCACCATGCGGTATGGGTCGCCAGTTCCTAAACGTTAGCCCAGAATAAACCTTACTAATGGATCGAATTTGTGAATGTACTCTATGGTGTAAGAGAGGCGAGAAGGTCATCAAGTTTACAGCTTTTGTTGGATTACCTCGTTTAGTCGGAGATTTGTGGGAGTGCGACTGGTCTCTCGGTGAGCTATTTCCCCATGAAGTTCGTCCAGCTCAGAATATGGGATCTATGTTGACGTTAATTTCAGCGCTTCGGTCTGTAGTGGGGTTCCTTAAGGCTCGATGCGATCTAGGTGATTGTTTCTACTTTGACCAAGACCTGACTCAGCATATCGAAGATGTTGCAGAATTTCTGTGGGGATCGTATTTTCCACATTCAGACGATTGCAAACCGAACAAGGGGCTAACAGGAGGAAGCTGACCGACACCCCACCGCCAAGTAAGTTTTTTTTGGAGTTTTTGGATTCGTTGAGATAAATTCAGTCAATCGGAACTGATAAGGTGTCCTCGGTGGGGTGCCGCAGTTCCTAAACGTTAGGCTTAAAATGAACTTCTACATAAGATGCGCTCTTGCTAGTCCGCTCATTCT
>JALZWA010000296.1 GCA_023299815.1 Akkermansiaceae bacterium | reverse complement strand
GAGTGAGTCGGCCATCTTTTTCATGATGTCCTTATCGATGGATTTGTTGCGGGCGGCGTCCTTGAAGATGTCTTCCATCTTTTCGGCGAGCTCTTTCATTTTTTCGGCATTTTGGTCCTCGGCCATTTCCTGTTCGGCGAGCTTGTTCTTTGCGTCCTCGCTCTGGAGGTCTTCGGGCTTGGTGTTTTGGTCGAGCCGTTTGTTGATATCGAGGTTGTTCTGTTCGCGGCGGGCGGCGTCTTCTAGTTCACCGATGAGGCGATCAAAGCGAAGCTTGAGCGTCTGGGCGTGTTCGTCCTCGGTGAGGATGTAGACGATGATGGGCTCGGAGATCGCAATAGGGCGGCCCGGCTTGTAATCCTTGGCATAGGCGGCGAGGACGAGTTTCTGTGGGACGATCTCGTAGGTCTTGGGTGAGAAGATGGCGGGCTCGGAAAGGCGAGCGGTGCTGGGGGAGCCTTTCTTGAGGATCATTTCGCCAGCGGCGGGTGATTGGTCGGTGGGCTTGGTGAACTCGCCCTGCCAGATGAGGCCGATTTCTTGAAGGCCGAAGTCGTCTTCTGCGGTGACGGTAAACTCGAGGGTTTCTTGGGCGAGGATGACGATCTGGCGCTCGATGCCCTGCATGTAGGAGAGGGGAGCTTGGTCCTGAGAGGATTGGATTTTGAGCTGGAAGCTGGAGGCGGAGTCGAGGCCTTTGATATCAGTCCAAGTGAGAGGGACTTCGGCATTGAAATCACCGATGTTGAGGGGCTGGGAGGAAAAGGTGTTTTCTGAAATGGCGAGCTCAAGAGCGGAGGGCTCGGGCAGAGCGGGTGCGGCAGGAAGTTCGAGTTCTTCTCCCTTTAGTGGCTCAGGTTCAAAGGCATCGGTAAAGGTGGCGACGGCTTCTTGTTCGAGAGCGGCAGGGGTGAAGGTGCCTTGTGCGTTACGAAGGTCACGAGAGAAGGCGCCTTTGAGCTCAATCTTGCTGCCAGCGAGGGCGGAGAGGACCCCGGCGCGGATGTCGATGGTGCGCGGTTCGAGCTGGAGGTAGCTGGGGAGGGCGACCTTTGCGTCTAGAGTGGTCAGTTCCGGGCGGATCTCGGGCTGGATGCGGATGCGGTGGGTGGTATCGCCCGCGCGGAGGGTGAGGAAGTCTGAGTTTTGCTGGCCCTGGAACTCGAAGCGGTAGGTTTTCTCGCTGAGCGATGATTCCAGCCAGTCTTGTAAACCATAGCGCGCTTGGGCGAGGGCGGGGCTGTCATCAGTGGTGTCGCTAAGGGGGACTTGGATAACGAAGGGCTCATCGTAGGGGACGGTGTAAGGATCGGGGAGGCCAGAGAGATCGAGCTGAGTGAAGGTGTAGCGCTCAGTATCTGAGAGTGGGAGGAGCCAGCGCTTGAGGGCATTCGATCCCGCTTTGGGCGCATAAGCGAATCCACCAATGATGCAGGCGATTCCGAGGGCGACGCCGATGCCGAGCTTCTTGTAGTGAGAGGTGGGCAGGGCCTCGATCATGTCCTTTTTTCCGGCTTGTCGGGCGACGTGATCCATGGCGGCGGCGCGGAGTTCGGGCGAGAGGGTCTGGTGGGATTCTTTTTGGTCTTGGAGTTCTACGATGCCGAGAAGGCGGTCGCCGAGCTTGGGGAACTTTTTAGAAATGAGTCGGGCTAGTTCACCTTCACGCCGGTGCCCGTAGACCCAGCGACGGAGCATGAGGGGTGCAAAGATGGCAAAAAGAGAGGTGCCCGCGATCAAAATCCCGAGGCGCGCGAGGGGAGGAGTCGAGATGACGCGATCCAGCAGGAAGACGAGCAGGAAGGAAATGATGAGGCCGAAGATGCCTGCGAGAACTGCCTCGGTAATCTTAGTCCGCCAAAGTTGCTGCTGGAAATCGGCAAGTTGCTTCTTTAGCTCCTCGGGAATGGGGGTGAGCTGAGGTGATGGATCGGATGCGGGCATGGCAATGAGCAGTCTTGGAGGGACGCAATATCTTTAAGAAAGTCTCGCAGGTGAATTGGGCTGGGGCCAGCGGCAATTTGATGAGTCTTATCCTTGTTTAACGATGCCGAGAGGGCAGTTTTGTTGGCTTTTTCGCTCGCATGAACCATTGTTGGTTGGTAAACAAAACTTAAATTTCTACCTCCCATGATTAAATTCGAACGCAATCGCCAGCAAACTATTCCCGAGAGTGCCGTCAAAATCGTAGGCCTCGGCGGGGCCGGAGCCAATATGTTAGACCGTGTCGCTCTTGATGGAATCGAGGGAGCAGAGCTTCTGGCTCTCAATACCGATGTCCGGACGCTCTCGAGTTCTGTGGCGGGCGAGAAGATCCAGCTTGGGGTGAATTTAACAAAAGGTCTCGGCTCAGGCGGTGATCCTGAGCTAGGTGAAAATTCGGTCTTAGAGTCCGAGGACGCGGTGCGTGACGCGCTCCGTGATCGGAAAATCGTCTTTCTTTGTGTCGGATTGGGTGGGGGAACCGGTTCTGGCGCGGCTCCGATCGTGGTGCGCTTGGCGCGTGAGGCAGGTGCTTTTGTAGTGGTGTTTGCGACGATGCCCTTCGGCTTCGAGGGACGCCGTCGTAGGGAACAGGCTGAAGAGTCACTGAATCAGTTGGCGGTCTTGGCAAATGCTCTGGTCACTTTTGACAATGGTCGCATGGGTGAGCTAGTGCTGCCCAAGCAGGGGGTGCACGAGGCGTTCTCTGCTGCCGACCGCATGATTTCTGATAGTATCACGGCGGTGGCGCGACTGGTGCTTCGTCCTGGTCTGATCAATGTTGGCCTTGATGAGCTGATGTCAGCACTGAAGACGACTCGCTCACGCTGCCTCTTCGGCTCTGGTCTTGCGCGCGGGGAAAACCGAGCTCAGGGCGCGCTGAAGTCGGCCCTCAATAGCCCGCTTTTGGATCGCGGATCACTTTTGGAAGATGCCACTACCGTGCTCGTGCACGTTTGCGGGGGTGATGACATGACGCTCTTTGAAATCGAGATTCTGATGGAAGGTCTCATGAAGCACGTGCCGGAGGATGCTCACGTCCTCTTCGGCGCAGCCACGGATTCCGCCATGACCGATGCACTCAGTGTGACGGTGATTAGCGCGCTTCCGGAGGATCGACTGAAGATGATCCCCATCGCCGGTCTTCCTGCGGTTGAGGAGGTCGCTCCTATTGTTGAGGAGGTCGAGGAGCCTGAGCCGGAAATTAAAGCAGAGGATGTCACTATTTACGAAGAGAAAGTGGGTGACATGGACCTCGAGGGCGAGCTTGATGAGCAAATCAAAGAAGAGGAACTTCTCATAGAAGAAGAGGAGGCTGTCTTAGAAGAAGAGGAAGTCATTGAAGCAGAGGAAAAAGCAGAGGAGAAAGCAGAGGAGAAAGCAGAGGAGAAAGCAGAGGAGAAGGCCGAGGAGAAGGTCGAGGAGAAGGTCGAGGAGAAGGTCGCAGAAGACTCCGAGGATGCTTTGGAGCCAGAGGATGATTTCGCCGGTGCCCAGTTGAGAGTTGTCGAGGACGACGACATTCCTGACATCGAGGAAGAGATTGTGGCCAAGGAGAAGATAAAGACAAAAGTCGAGGCGGAAGCCGAGCCCGAAGTCGCCGAGCAGGATGAAGTCGAAGAAGAATTTGTTGAAGGAACAGTAGCCAAGAAGAAAGGCCCTGGCCAAGGCGAGCTGGAGCTAGAAGGCGGTCCTAAGGGGCGCTTTGCTGGCGAGGATCCTAATGTCGAAAAAGGTGAGGACCTCGATGTTCCGCCTTACCTTCGTCGTCGCGGTCGCTTGCGCTAGAGGTCGTTTTTTGACTACAAGCAGCCATGCAGACCTACCGGGGACTTTCTGAAATGGCGCAGCACGAGTCCGACTTCGGGCTCGCCTTGGGCGTCTTCGATGGTCTCCACCGAGGCCACCAAGCGGTGATCGAGGCTGCTCACGGATGCGCGCGCACCGGCCTGCTCACCTTTGACCCCCATCCAGTCCAGGTCCTCGCGCCTGATCGTGCGCCGCGCAGGATTCTTACATCGCTCGCACATCAGGAATTGATCCTCGAGGCTCTCGGAGTCGACTTCCTCTGCGTCGTAGAATTTACCAAGGATTTCGCAGCCATTCCAGCAGAAGACTTTGCGCAGGATCTCGCTAATACCGGGGTGGGGCGTCTCGCAGCTGGGCATGATTGGACATTTGGGATAGGTCGCTCGGGGGATGTTGCGAAGCTCGCTCAGTGGTTAGCTCCGCTTCCGGTCAGCGTCGTTGAGCCCGTTCTTCATGCGGGACAGCGCATCAGCAGCACCTTGATTCGGAAAGCACTAGCGGATGACGATCTCGCGAGCGCGGCCACATTTCTAGGCCGTCCTTACTCGGTTTATGGTGAGGTCCGGCAAGGTCGTCAACTGGGCCGCCAACTCGGTTTTCCCACCGCAAATGTCAGTGTCACCCAAGAGCGACTTCCGCCCAATGGCGTCTATCAAATCGAAGCCCGCTGGCAGGGTGAGTGGGTCAAAGGTGTCGCGAATGTCGGCGTCCGACCGACCGTTGATGACTCGCCTCGGCGCTCCCTCGAAGCTCACCTTTTCAGCGAGATCGTGCCTGACTCCTACGGATGGCAGGTCGAGATCGGCTTCATCGAGAAGATCCGCGAAGAGAAGAAATTCGCCGGGATCGAGGAACTCAAGGCTCAGATAGCCCTTGATATCGCCCGCGCTCGCGCCTGATCGCGCCTACAAAAAAACCGGAAGCCTCCTAGCAGATTATGCCTTCCAGAGGTTCCGGTTTCTTCCTGTTTGGGGGGAACAGTAGTGTTTGGGGGATTTAGGGGGATGAACGGCGGTAAGGGGGGAACCTTCGTTCGCTATAATGACGAACAAAAAGTAACCCTATTCAGAAAAATGAAACTTTTTTTCAGCGTCGCTTCGGGTTGAACTCACCCTTGTGGAACTAAGCGATCTTGGATGGGACGAATTCTTTGCCACCGCTTTTGAAGAAGCGGCCAAAAAGGACTGGGTCCCCGCCCGCCTCATTACCGAGACCAAGATCAATTTCGCGGCCCTTCTGAGCGATGGGGAAGAAATCGATTGCGTCGTCGGCGGCAAGGTCTGGCATGATGCCACCTGTGATGCCGACCTCCCCGCCGTCGGGGACTGGGTCGCTTTGGAACTCGGAGGTGGAGAAAATGACGAGCACCTCATCCGTGCCCGCCTTCCACGCAAGACCACCTTTTCCCGCAAGGCCCCCGGGAATAGCAGTCAGGAACAAGTCATGGCTGCGAATGTCGATATCGTCGTCGTCGTTACCGATGCCGGCTCTGATTTTAACCTCCGCCGCATGGAGCGCTACTTCGCCCTCGTCTCACGGAGCGGGGCAAAATGTGTCGTCCTCGTCAATAAGTCGGATCTCTTCGATGATGAGATCAACTCCGAAGCGCGTGCTGAAATCCAAGAACTCTGGAGCGATGCGGATGTCCACATCACTAGTGCGACTCGCAAGGAAGGCCTCGAAGTTCTCCGCACCTATCTCAAAACCGGCGTCACCCTCACCATGGTCGGCTCCAGCGGCGTCGGGAAATCCACCCTCGTCAACCTCGTCACGGGCGATCAC
>JALZWA010000295.1 GCA_023299815.1 Akkermansiaceae bacterium | reverse complement strand
ACCAAGTCGCGATTGATGAATACGACCTCACGCCCAAGGAGACCATCTACCTCGATGACCTTCCAGAAAACATCGCCACAGGCCGCGACTTCGGCTTCCAGAGTTTTCAATACGACCTCAACGATCACGAAGCCTGCCTTGCCTGGCTTCGTGAGCGAGTTGAGATCTAGTGAAAATGGCGCTTATTTAAGGCCGTTTGGGGAGATTTCACCGCAGAGGCGCGGAGGCCATTCGCACTAACGATGCACCTCTTCCCGACGCTGCTCCAGCGTTCCCTTTGTCACCCCGAGTCGATCGATCGCTCCAAGCTGGCTCGCGACATCGCGAGCGGTTCTCTCCTTGGCAAAGAAGCGCTTGTAGACTTGCACGAGCTGCTGTGCTTCCTGCTCGTCTTCCTCAAGAAGCTCGAGACGGAAGCGCTTGAGCCCCTTTTTCTGAAAGCCCTCCACGCTGCCGACGCCTGTTTGAGCGAGGCCATTGAAAAGAGTGTTTCGGCAGCCGACATCCGCACTCAGAGTGTGCAGCTGACCGACGCGATCTCGCAGCTGAACCTTGTGCCTTTCACAGGGTTTCCCGCAGTCCTTGATGCTCGTCCCTTCACTCAGGAAGGTGCAGAAGACGCAGTGCTCCATATGAAACATCGGCATGTGCTGGTGCACCGTGAGCTCCAGCCAATCCGCCGGAGTCCCAGCCAACATCTCGCCGACTTGGCCTTCATTCAGGTCGTAAGAAATGGTGAGGTTTTCAAAGCCGCCACTCTCCATGAGAAGTTTGGCAGTGAGCGGGTTCGCGACGTTGAGAGAAAAGTCTCCGATGAGACGGAGATCAGAATCTTTGAAGAAAGAAATCGCGCCCAAGTTTCGAATAAGCACGCCGTCTGGCTCAGCATTCGTGATGAGCTTGAAGTAGCCCACCTCGCTCGGCTTCTGAATGCGTGGAGTGGCTAAGAAGACTTCCCCAGCAAACTCACGCACGAGCGCGACGGCATCTTTATAAAGACGAAGGTCTTCAAAGTCGCAGTAGATGAACTTCACTCCCGACAAAAGCGCTCCCCTTACTTGATCGAGACTGCGACAAAGCACGCGAAGTTCGACCTCGTTCTCGGACACTTTCGCCACCGGAAGAATCGTTTTCAAAATGGCCGCGCCATCATTTACGACACGTTCTGCCACGAGAAGCTCGACGAGTCGGCGGCGGCAGCGATTCAGCTCACCGAGTGGGATGATCACCTCCCCCTCGATCTCACACGTGACAGACCCGAGCGCAAAGCCCGTGCCACCTAAGCGACTCAGCTGCGCTTCCAGAACCTCCTGCCCCAGCGGACGCTTCTCCGCTTTTTCTAAAAGGACTTCACTCGCAACTTCCTTGCCTCGGCATCTCAAGACAAGCGGCTCACCCACTTTTCCGCTCGCAGTGATTTCGAGAGCATCGCCCTTTTCAACCAAACGACCACCCTTCCAAGTCTTACGCACCGCCGCATCAAGCTTCGGGTCGCTCGTCTTCCAGAGACCTTGCCCCGGCTTGACGCGGTCCCAGTCGATGTTGACGCGTCGGTCGAAATCCAAGCGGCCGCCCTCGATCTTCCAGACCATGCCACCTTGCTCTTTATTCCGATCTTCACCGGCATCGATGACGAAGCCATTGCCCGGCTCGATCGGCACCTCGGGCTCATCAATCGCAATCCAGCCCTGCCCACTCGCGGTGATCTTCCCGACAAAAGCGCCGCGCTTTTTCCCCCACTTTCCGTGCGTCAGCTTCGGGTGATTCGTCCCAGCGAGCCAGCCTGAGGAAAGCCCTCGGGAAAACATCATCTCTAGAATGTGGCGGTCGTGATCCGTGATCTCCACATCATCGAGCGCCTTGCGATAGACTCGCGTAACGGCGGCGACATATTCAGGGCTCTTGAGACGACCCTCGATCTTATAACTCACCACGCCGGCCTTCACCAGATCCGGGATGAGATCGACCGCAGCAAGATCCTGCGGACTGAGAAGATAGCGCACCTCCCCCATCGGCTTCGTTTCGCCATCCACGACGAGCTCGTAAGGCATGCGACAAGCCTGCGCACACTCACCGCGATTTGCGGAACGCTGACCAAGACTCTCGGAAGTGAGACACTGGCCAGAGTATGCCACGCAGAGCGCGCCGTGGACAAAGACTTCCAGTGGAACATCGTTCTTCTTATTCACCCGTGCGATCTCCTCAACCGAGAGTTCCCGTGCGAGAACAGCCCGATCCAGCCCAATCAATTCATCAATAAAAGCGAGCCCTTCCGGAGAAGTGATCGTCATCTGAGTCGAAGCATGAACCTCGATATCAGGCGCGATTTCCTTAACGAGTCTCGCCGCACCAAGATCCTGCACAATGACGGCATCAACTCCCGCCCGCGCCATCATCTCAATCTGCTCAACCGCGACACCCAATTCGCTTGGGAAAACGAGCGTATTGAATGCGACGAATCCCTGCACCCCGTGGCGATGCAGAAAATCCATCAACTCGGGGAGATCTTCCTCCGTAAAGTTATCAGCACGCATCCGTGCATTGAAGCGCGGCAGGCCGAAGAAGATTGCGTCAGCGCCATTGGCGACTGCGGCACGAGCGCAGTCCCAATTACCTGCGGGGGCTAGAAGTTCCGTCACGCGCGAGACCTTGCCCTGTCGCCCCCTTTGAAGCAAGGGTGCAAGAGAAGCTTATCAAGTAAAACCCCCTACTTCTTCGAGCCCTTCTGCACGAGAAAATCAGGATACTTTGCGAGATCTAACTCATCACCCATCTTCTTCTGAAGGGCGACCAGCTTCTTGAAAAGCGCCCGACCTTTTTAAAGCTGCTTCCCCTGCTCGATCAGATCATATTTTTCGAATGGGTCAGCATTGAGGTGGTCAAAAAGACGCGCCACTTGCCCGCGGGGGGAAACGATCAGCTTGAAACCATCATCGGTGATCTGTCGCTGAGACATCCGATAGCCGGTATAAATAGCCTCTCGGCCCTCAGACTTCCCTGCCAGAATTGGAAGGAAGCTTTGAAACTGCACGTGCTCTGGCACCTCA
>JALZWA010000294.1 GCA_023299815.1 Akkermansiaceae bacterium | reverse complement strand
CTCGCCGCCGCTGACGCAAAGACCACGCTCCTCCCAGAAATCAAAACTAACTACAAACCCAGCAAGAAAAACGGCAGCACCGAATACCTCTACGGTGATAAAGCCCTCGCTTCATTCACCACCGCCCCCGGCTACAAGATCGATCTCTTCGCTTCCGAAAAAGAGTTCCCCCACCTAGCCAACCCAGTCCAAATCTCATTCGATAACAAAGGCCGCCTCTGGGTCGCCACAATGCCGAGCTACCCACATTGGAAACCCGGCGATGCCAAACCCTCCGATAAACTCATCATCCTAGAAGACACCGATCACGACGGAAGAGCCGACAAAGAAACCATCTTCGCCGACGGCCTCCACCTCCCCACCGGCTTCGAATTCGGGAGCGACGGCGTCTACCTAGCTCAAGGCAACCACCTCATTTTCTTAAAAGACACCAATGGTGACGATAAAGCTGACACCAAAGAAGTCGTCCTCAGCGGGTTCGATGACCACGACACCCACCACGTCATCAGCGCCTTCTGCGCCGACCCCTCTGGAGCAATTTACATGGGAGAAGGCACCTTCCTCCACTCCCATATCGAGACAGCTCACGGCCCGATCCGCTCCTCAAATGGCGGCTTCTTCCGCTACTCCCCTCACCGCGGTCAGCTCGAGCGCACCTCCCGCATCTCCATCCCTAACCCCTGGGGCACCGCCTTTGATGACTTCGGTCAGCCCTTCTTCCTAGAAACCTCCGACCCCGGCCTCCTCTGGATGACTCCCTGTAACGTCAACGTTGACTACGGCCAACTCACCCCCAAGCCCCCAAGCATCATCGAGAACAGGCAGCGCGTCCGCCCCACCTCCGGGCTCGAGTTCGTCTCCAGTCGCCACTTTCCCGATGACGTCCAAGGCGATATCTTACTTAATAACACCATCGGCTTCCTCGGCACCAAGCAGCACCAAGTTCTTGATTCTGATGCCGGCTTTAAAACTAAGCTTCGCCACGACCTCCTCACCTCGAAAGACGGGAACTACCGCCCCGTCGATCTCGAGTTCGCCCCAGACGGCTCACTCTACATCGCCGACTGGCATAACGTCCTCGTAGGTCACATGCAGCACAGCGCGCGCGACCCTCTCCGCGATCACATCCACGGCCGCATCTACCGCGTCACTTACCCCAAGCGCCCCCTTGTCAAACCCGCTACCATTCACAACGCACCTCTCGCCACCCTCTTCGAGAACCTCACCCTTCCCGAATATCGCACGCGCTACCGCACCCGCCGCGAGCTCCGCGGACGTGATGCTTCAGAAGTCCTCCCTGCCCTCCAGAAGTGGTCCACCACCCTCAACCCAAGCTCTCCCCGCTACGAGCACGTCCTCCTTGAAGCACTCTGGGTCACCTGGGGACTCGACCAAGTCAGCGAGCCACTCTTGAGAAATCTCCTCAGTGCAAAAGACGCGCGCGTCCGCGCCGCCGCCGTCGAAGTCCTCCGCTATAATCTCGATCACCTCACTAACCCCTCCGAGCTCCTGAAAAAAGCCGCCACAGATCAATCCGCCCGCGTCCGCCTCGGCACCGCTGTAGCAGCTTCCTGGCTTCCCTCGAAGGAAGGACTCCCCGTTCTCACAGCCGTCGCAGCACAACCCGTTGACTCGTGGATCAAGCCAGTTATCGAGACAAGCAAAGCGCATCTCGAGGGCAAATCCGTCACCGGAGACGCCGCTGAAAAACTTCACACCCCCACCAAGCCCCTCAAAGGCGAAGCCCTTGCTCTCTTCAAAAAAGGAGCTGAAGTCTACTCGCGGGAAGGCCACTGCATCACTTGCCACCAAGCCGATGGCGAAGGCCTCCCCGCCGCCATGTTCCCACCGCTTTCAAAAACAAAGTGGGTCCAAGGCAGCGATGAACGCCTCATCAAGCTCACCATGCATGGCCTCCACGGACCCATCGAAATCAAAGGCAAAAAATACCCAGGCCAAGTCCCCATGACCGCCTTTAAAGCACTCTCCGATGTTGAAATGGCCTCCGTTCTCACCTACGTGAGAAACACCTTCGAAAACTCAGCTCCTCACATCACTCCTGCGAAAGTCAAAGAAGTCCGCGAGTCCACTAAAGATCACCCGGGGTTCTACGCTCCCGCCGATCTCCTTAAAGAACATCCGCACGACTAAGCCTCTGCGCCTTAATCAAGCAGCTCTCAATCCATTCAAAAAGTAAGCTCTATTTTGTCCGCTCTCGATTTCAGTTCCCAAAACATAGGTAACACGCCCATGCGATACATTCGGCATTGCGGCGCGACTCGATTAAAAAATGAAAACCTATCGTCTGATGCATTCCAAAATAGCCGACCGGAAAGTCGCTCCAGCGAAAACCCCTGATCGCCACTTCGGTTTCACGAAGAACTCCGAGCCTCGTCCGCTCAAAAAAATTAGGATCTTTCCCTCAAATCCAACTCGATTCGTAGTAGGCACAGCCTCTGCGACCATCGAGCTCATCATGAGTTCCAGTATCAGCACTAGCTGAAATCCTCGTCACACAGCGGCCAGCTCACTTGTAAGCAGCAGTCATCTTCGGCGTGACACCGCGCTTCTCGTAGTTGAATCCGCTCGCTAGCGGCTTGTAAGCATCGACGTAATCGACACTTCTCTCCGAAGTGGTCTCTGATTCCATTTTAACCCGCCAGAATATCTTTTCCAAAGTGGACCATCTTTCCGTCCCTCTTGTAGGGAAGCTTCGACCGGAAATCATGATTAGCAGTGCGGAGCGCGATGATCGGTTTCCCCGAATCGAAATAAGACACGATCTGTTCAAGTTGATCGTCAGGAAGAGTCAGCATGCATCCTACTAAGATGAGGATATCGGTAGAAGCAAGATGCTCTAGATCTGGGATATTGTGCTCCTTGAATTGAGCTTCCTCTCCTTTCTTCGCGTGGACCGGCATGGTCGGATCAACCTCTCCTTTTTCATTTATGCCAGAGAGGACAGTGCAGTCAAAGCCGTGATGCTTACTCAAGATCTTAGCAAGCATCGGGAGAGACTGCTCGCTTCGATGCTCCTGATCAGCAGTGATGAGAACGACATGCTATCCGTTCTCTGGTCCATCTCTACTAGAGATAAACCAGCCAGGGCCCTCGGGAACCGCGTGATCCAACACGCCTCCCCAGCAAAACAAAAGAGTCAGGAGACAAGGGGGTAGTAATCTCCCCCCGGAAACCATCTATCTCAGTCACGAAATATGGGATCCGGATCTTAGGCAGATATTTGCCCGATACCAACACCCCATCACTTCATGATAAGGGCATTTGAAGAGGGCCCTTTTTCCGGTTGAGCATGCTTCATGGGTAGCCAGCCTTCAGCTGCTCTCGCCGCAAGCTCCGCGGGCGAGATGCTTCAGAAGTCTTCCCCGCCCCCCCCC
>JALZWA010000293.1 GCA_023299815.1 Akkermansiaceae bacterium | reverse complement strand
TCCATGGATGATTTGCTCATCGGGTGAGAGCCTCACCTTTTCCGAGCATCTGCACGATGAAGTGAAATGCCGCACCCTTTTCGCAACCCACTACCATGAGCTCTGCGCAATAGGTCAAAAATCCCCCGCTTTCTTTACATGTCGAATAAATATGTAAAGATTTCACCATTTTCTTTACACGTTCCTCAAAACATGTAAAGTAATCGGAGTTTTCTTTACATGTCCTCCCTCTCTCCACTCCCTCTTCCTCAAGAGGTCAACTTCGAGACCCCCGCGATCTGGCGTGCTCTGCGGGACGCGCATCGGCGTCTCGCTGAACTCAAGGGCCTCTGTGCCTCCATCCCAAATCCCGCGATCTTCATCGAAACGCTCTCCATCCAGGAGGCCAAGGACAGTTCGGAAATTGAGAACATCATCACCACCCACGATGAGCTCTACGCTTCTCAGGACCACGACACCGCAGCAGTCAGCCGCGCCGCGAAGGAGGTCCGTAATTATGTCGCAGCCCTGCGAGTAGGTCACGATACCGTTTCCGCCTCAAACCTCATCCGCTTAGAAACCATCCTCGCCATTCAGGCAGAGATCGAGGAAAACCGCGCGGGTCTCCGCAAGGTTCCTGGCACCGTTCTCAAAAACGAATCCACCGGAGAAACCATCTTCGAGCCGCCCCAGAGTGCGCTCGAAGTTCAGGAACTCATGGATAACCTGATCACCTTCATCCATGAAGAAGATGATCTCGATCCCCTCCTTCGCATGGCCATCGTTCATCACCAGTTCGAAAGCATCCACCCATTCTACGATGGCAATGGCCGGACCGGGCGCATTCTGAACATCCTGATCCTCATCCGTGAGGACCTCCTCACCGTCCCCATTCTCTACCTCAGCCGCTACATCAATCAGTCAAAGGCCGACTACTACCGCCTCCTCCAAAGCGCCAGAGATGAAAACCGCTGGGAAGAATGGTGCCTCTATCTTCTCAAAGGAATCGAAGTCACCGCCCGTCATGAACTCGCCCTCATCCGCGAACTCCTATCCTTGATGGATGACTATCAAACCCGCATCCGCGAAGCCTTCAGCTTCTCCTCACAGGACTTGCTCAATAACCTCTTCCGCTACCCCTACACCAAGATCGAATTCATCGAGCGAGAACTCAAGGTCTCCCGGCCCACCGCCACCAAATATCTCGACCAACTCGCTCAAGCTGGTTTCCTAGAGAAGACAAAAAAAGGGCGCACCAATTTTTATATCAATCGCCCCCTCTTCACGCTCCTCACCAACCCTGCACTCCTCAAATGAACGAAGCCGAAACCCGCGCCGACGAAGAATGGGACGGCGAACCGCTCGACCCCGTCCCTCCCACTCCCCTCCTTCATCGACCTTAAATGCGGCGGGATCGACGAAGCTCTTCAGGAACTCGGCTCTCCCGGCGAGATTAGGGACACCTTCATCGGCTTTCAGAGCCACCTTTTCCGCTCGGCCTAAGCCGCCTCACTCCGCCAACAGGTCTTTGCGATAGCCTGCGAGTTCCACGCGGCGCTCATCGCTGACTTGCGGGTATTCGAGGTCGAGCTTCTTCATTTCATCTAGGACGATTTGGGCGACGATGAGGCGCATGTTCATCTTGTCATCGGCAGGGATGACGTGCCATCTCGCTGACTTTTTGGCAGTGGCATTGATGGTGTCCTCATAGGCTTCCATGTAGTCATCCCAGTAGGCGCGCTCGGCGACATCTCCTTCATTAAACTTCCAGTTCTTATCCTCACGGTCGATCCGATCGATAAAGCGTCTGCGCTGCTCTTCTTTACTCACATTGAGGAAGAATTTGATCACTCTCGTGCCATTGCGAGCGAGATGCTTCTCGTGATCGCGGATCGACTTAAAGCGCCCTTTCCAGAGTTCACCAAGGTCATCGGTAAGCTCTTCAGGGACGCGCTGATACTTTGTCACGATCTCAGGATGGACCCTGCAGATGAGGACTTCCTCGTAGTAGGAGCGATTAAAGACGGTCATGTGGCCTCGGCGCGGGAGGTCCTTACAGGTGCGCCAGAGGAAGTCGTGATCAAGCTCCTCATCACTGGGCTTTTTATAGGAATGAACCGAGACGCCGTGAGGATCCACGCCAGAGACGACTCGGCGGATGGTGCCATCTTTTCCAGCAGCATCCATGGCCTGGAAGAGGAGAAGCGTGCTGTAGCGATCATGAGCATACATCATCTGCTGACGAATATCGATCTGCTTAGTAATGGCCCTGAGCTGCTCCTTATAATCGAGCTTGTCCTCGTAAAGAGGGTCGATATTGGTGGCAAATTCCTTAAGCACAAAGTTCTCCGAGCCATCGACACGGAACTTCCTGTAAACTTCCTTTTTCAGCATGGCTCATTCATAGCGAGCGAGAAAGCTGACCGGAATCATTCTTTGCACAAAACTTTCACGCTCAGGCATTTTCTGAGTAGGCGGAATGGAACTTTGACATCTCATTTCTTGCCTGACAGCTTCCCCCGCCATGCTCGATACCCACCATCATCTCTGGAAATATTCCGCAGACGAATACGGCTGGATTCCCGAGAACACTCCCCTTCAGCAGGATCAACTTCTGCCTGAGTTAGAGGCTGCGACCTCTGCTGCAGAAGTTTCAGGAACGATCGCAGTGCAGGCGAGACAGGTCATTCAAGAATCTGACGACCTCTTGGCGATGGCTGATCAGGGCGAGCTAATCCGTGGCGTAGTGGGCTGGGTTCATCTCCGCGATGATGCGGTGAGCGCGGACCTAGAGCGCCTCGCGATCCATGAAAAATTCGTGGGGGTGCGTCACGTCCTTCAAGAAGAACCAGATGAGTATTTTCTAGACGATGATTTCCACCGCGGCTTGGCAAAGCTCCCGGCTCTCGGACTGCGCTACGATCTTCTCCTTTTTCAGCGCCAGCTGCCACAGGGGATCAAGCTGGTGGATCGGCAAGCTGAGCTGGGAATCATTGTGGATCACTTGGCTAAACCAGAGGCTCAAAATGGTAGGATCGAGCCGGAGTGGCGGCGTGGAATGAAGGAACTTGCGAGACGTGAGAACGTGCTCGGGGTGAAATTCTCGGGACTCGTGACAGAATTTCCAGCCGAGTCTGAGGTCGATCCCGACACGGTGCGGGCATACTTTGAAGAGATTTTAGAGATTTTCGGCGCAGAACGCGTGATGTTTGGCACGGACTGGCCAGTGTGCCTCCTCCGGCTCGACTCATACCAAACATGGGCTGACACCGTGCGAGGTCTTGTTTCCTCTCTCACTGAGTCAGAGCAAGATGCGATTCTGATTAAAAATGGTGAGAAGTGCTACCAGCTCTTAAAATAAGCTACTTTCCAATCACAGCAGCTTTTTTGTGCCCTCGTATTTTAGGAAGACGGCGCAAAAAACCATAAAATCTATCAGCTCACCGCAATGCCGATAAGGCTAGCGATGAGGCCCACACCCACGAGACCGAAGACTAAAAGGGTGCGCTGCTGGAGCTTAGCCACGGTCTCTGAATGGTCGCTCTCTACTTCATGCATCCGCTCACAGAGAAGCTTGTAGCGCTTCGCGGAATCCTTCAGCTCCTGCTGCATGTCAGTCATCGACGTGCCGACACCAGAGAGGACTTGTTTCACACCATCCATGGTGGAGATCGACTGCTCGTTCACCCGCTGGAGGGAACCGAGGGTGGAGTCCACCTTCGACATCGACTTGATCATGAGATCATCGCGCCTCTCAGCATTCTGAAGCTGGCTCGTGAATTCCGCCAAGACGCCACTGACTTGCTCAGTGCTCCGAGTAAGGGCATCGATGGTCTCAACTGGGATGGGAGGCAGGATGTCGGAGCTTTTGAATTCGATGGGACGGCTTTGAGTCTCCTCAAGCTTCCGGCACATGCTATCGACAGATTGGAGAAGCTCACTGTGGCGATTCTCGATTTTTTCTCTCTCTCTGATCTTTCTCTCCAAGACGCGATTGATTTCGTGAGCTCCGCTGGAAGTGGCTGAGGTTTCGGAGGAGGTCTTTATTTTACCAGCAGCTTCCTGATTGGCGCTGGACCAGAATTTCCACCAACTCTTCTTGGCTTGTGGAAGGTCAGGTTGTTGCGCGGCAGCGAGCCGGGCTTTGCGCTCGGCATCCGTCTTCATGGCAGGTTTAGGATTCACCACAGGAACTGATTCATCAGCTAGGAATCCTGATGATGCAGGCGATACTGCGGTGTTGGATCCCCCTGCGGAAGACTGAAAAGGGTTATTCATGACTAAGGAAGAATATAAAGATCACTTAACTAATCAATCTGTTTGCTCACTTTTTCTCACCTTTCGTCTTTCTCCGCACTTGAATGATCACTCATGCCTCCTAAGACTGCCGCTATGTGGAAGGGCAGATTTTCTCAAGCAACAGCTGATCTCGTGCAACAATATGGCGAATCGATTTCTTATGACTGGAGGCTCTACCCTCATGATGTGGCGGGCTCGATCGCCCATGCCCGCGCACAGGTGAAAGCGGGATTACTCACTGATGATGAGTTTTCTACGATTGAGAAAGGCCTCCGTGAAATCGAAAAAGAGATTGCCGCAGGAGGCTTCGAATTCTCGATCGAGTTGGAAGATATTCACATGAATATCGAATCAGCTCTGACCAAACGGATCGGTGCGGTGGGTGGCAAATTGCACACGGCTCGTTCGCGAAACGACCAAGTCGCGACCGACACACGGCTCTATTGCCGAAGTGCGATCGATGATCTTTTGGACTATATTTCTGCTCTTCAAGGAGCGCTTTTATCCCAAGCTGAAGCTCATGCGGGGACAATTCTTCCTGGCTACACCCACCTTCAGCGGGGCCAACCTGTCACCGTGGGCCACCACCTTTTGGCTTATGTCGAGATGCTCGCGAGAGACAAGGAGCGCCTCATCGACACACGCAAGCGAGTGAATGTTTGTCCTCTCGGATCAGGAGCATTGGCTGGATCCACGATCAATCTCGACAGGGAAGCAATCGCTGCTGAACTCGGTTTTGATGGCGTGACGACGAACTCAATGGATGCGATCTCAGACCGAGACTACATCGCTGAGCTCCTCTTCGCGCTCGCTCTCTGCGGCGGCCATCTCTCAAGACTTTCGGAGGATCTCATTCTCTGGTGCAGCAGCGAGTTTGGCTTCGCCACTCTCTCTGATGCCCACACTACAGGCTCTTCTCTGATGCCTCAGAAGAAGAACCCTGACGTATGCGAATTGACGCGTGGTAAGACGGGGCGGCTTTATGGAAACTTGGTGTCGCTTCTCACCGCGATCAAAGGTCTCCCGCTCACTTACAATCGTGACCTTCAGGAAGACAAAGAGCCCCTTTTTGACTCGATCGATACCATCACAATGGCTCTTAAGGTGAATGCCGAGATGATCGCGGAGATGAAGATTAATGAAGAGGTCTGCGAAGCGGCCGCGAGCGATCCCCTGCTTCTTGCCACAGATCTGGCGGACTGGCTGGTGAAGGCTGGAATTCCTTTCCGATCAGCACATGAATTGGTTGGGAAAGCGGTTGCTGAATCGGTGACGAAAAATATCCCGCTCGACGAACTCGATCTCACTCAGGTGGACTCGGCCTTCACAAAGGATGCGTCCTCGGTCTTCTCGCTCAAGAAAGCACTCGCAGCACGCACGAATCCTGGCGCTCCCTCAGTGGCAAATGTCAAAGCACAAGTCGCTCGCTGGAAGGATGCCTAATTGAAAGGCAACTTAGTTGCTCCCCTCTTTCAGGAGCTCTTGCCCCTCACCTCGCAGAATGATGCGAGATCCTCCGAGAGCGAGGCTCTGAGGGAGATGCCATTCTGACACGGATCTCTCTTGAGGCACGATTTGGGTGGAGAGTTTCACAACCTCGCGGTTCTCCCTCCCATCAGCTTCTTCAATGTTACTCATATCAGAGAGGCTTTGCAGATGACGGGCCAACTTTCTCTTTTTTTAATTCATCCGTAATATCGAGAGGAGAATACTAGTCTCCCCCCCCCTATGGCGGTGTCTTTTAGTAGCGCTTCCAGAGAGCACGGCTGAAAAGAATGAGGACTGCGACATACTCTAAGCGTCCTAAGATCATAATCCCGGAGCAGAGAATCTTACTAGCAGATGATAGCTCACCAAAGCTTTCGGTGGGTCCCATTTCCGCGAAAGCGGGCCCAGTATTACCAAGAAGACTGATGATGAGCGAGAGGGTTCCAAGCGCTGAATGATGATGCTCCAAGATGCGGAAGAGAATCGCTCCAGAGATCGCAAAGAAGCCAAACAAGGTGATCACGAGCAAGAGTTGAGCAAGGGCGGAGTCTGGCACCGGACGGCCATTCATCTTGATTGGCATCACTACCTTGGGGCGGAAGGTCTGCTTTAAACCGGCACGAACATAGCGAAACCACAAGATGATCCTACTGAGCTTAAGACCACCAGACGTGGAGCCTGAGCAGCCGCCGATGATCATGAGAATCAGCATGACGCCGATGGTGATATCTCCCCACTGCTCGAAGTCTGCTGAGACGTATCCGGTGCTGGTGGAGAGAGAGACGACATTAAAGACAACATCGACGGCATCTGCCTGAAAGTGCTCGGCAAATTGGGCTACAAAAAGAATCCCAGTAGCAAGAACCAGTAGGCCAAGATACCACCAGATCTCTTCATAGCGCTGGCGAAAGTTCCGTGTCTTCCGCTTAATAATCGCGAGATAGAAGGGAAAACTGATCGCGCCCATCGTCATCAAGAGAATCAAGAGACTCTTAATCGGCGTCGTAAATTCATCTCCCGCGATACTGTCATTCCGAGTGCCGAAGCCGCCTGTGGAAACCGTGGTGAGAATGTGATTCACCGCTTGAAATGGAGTGAGCCCAAGAAAGTAAAGCCCTAGACCTCCGAAGAGGGTGAAGGTGAGGTAGATGAGCCAATACTGCCTCATCGCTTGCTGCAGACTCGCGATATCTGAATTCGAGAGCGAGGACTCCGCCCCGATGAGCGTCTTGCTGCTGACCCCCATGCCTGAGAGGACGACAACGAACATGGCGAGAATTCCCATGCCCCCCACCCACTGGGTCACTGAGCGCCACAGAAGGATACTTTTCGGCAATTCCTCGATCTCAGTAAAAATGGTGGCTCCCGTGGTGGTCAGACCTGATACCCCCTCAAATATCGCGGAAGATAGCGGAAGATGAGGCTCACAAAAGAGATAGGGCAAGGAAGCCACAAGCGAGCAGACCGCCCATCCGATGCCTACGAGCGTCATCGCCTCACGCTGACGCATGACTTGCGGGGATTTTTGGCCCCGCGCCCGCAGCATGCCACCGAAATAGCAGATCAGTCCGAGCGCGAGCGTGATCGCAACTGAAATTGCCCAGCCTCCAAGGTCCAATGCCGGATTGTGTCCGTCATCGATCGGCACAAGGTAGCTCAACGCAAGGCAGCCAAGCATAGCGATGCCCACGAGGAGGATCATAGTTCCCAGTGAGCGGAGGATGATGGCTAAATTCACTCGGGGGAAATTCTAAGAAGAGAAAGAGGCTTTCGCGATCTCAAAAAAGGGCAATGGTGCGAGCGACGGCGCCACGGTGTTTCTCCGTGACGGCTTGGGCAGCAGTGACCTGAGCTACGGAATCGACAAGAAGTGCTTGGATTGCGAGGGTGAGCTCGCTTTGAGTGGTCACTTTTTGAATCCCTCCCGCTTTCTCAAGCTCACTGACAAGAGGTTCAAAATTCGCCATATGGGGACCACAAATGACGGGGATTGCCGCTTGGATCGCCTCGCCAGGGTTCTGGCCACCTTTGGCGAGGAAGCTTTTCCCAATCACGATGACATCCGCGTGGGCGGTCCAGTCGCGAAGTTCGCCGGTGGAGTCGATGAGGAAAAGATCACCCTCCTCAGGTTTCTTAAAATCCGAGCGCAAGATGACCCTCCGGCCCGTGCGCGCAGTGATGGCCTGTGCCGCTTGAACACGGCGCTCCGCATGACGTGGAACGATGATCGGGAGAATGGTGTCACCGCCCTGAAGAAAAGCCTCGGCTAGCCACTCGTCCTCGCCAGGAAAGGTGGAGACTGCCATAATGACAGGCTTCTGAGCACCAAAAGCGTGAATCATTTCCGCAAACTCTGGCCGTTGTCGGGGACATGTCGCTCCCTCGGAGTCAAACTTGAGGTTTCCGGTGATATGTAGAGCTTCGGGTCGTGCCCCGATGGCCTGCCAGCGCGCGCGATCCGCTTCTTCAGGGAGGCCAATCCTATCGAGATTGCTGATCAACGGAGAGACGAGCGAGGAAAGTGAGTGCAATCTTTTTTCAGAACGAGGAGAAAGCCGCGCATTCACAACACCGATGGGAATCTCAAGCCGCTTAGTTTGTAGGAGCAGCTGCGGCCAGAGCTCAGACTCGATAAGCACCACGGCCCTGGGCGCAAAGCGCTGCAGCACCCGCTGAATCAAGCAGGAAAAATCGACAGGGGCATAGATCACGCGGACATAATCAGGTGATTTTTCCCGAGCCACCGCCATCCCTGTCGCGGTCGTCGGCGCGAGGATGAAATGATCCCCCGTCTCCGCGCGCCACGCTTCGATCAACTTCAGAGCAAGAAGGACTTCCCCAACACTGACCGCGTGCAGGTAGACCGCGCCTTGTTTTTCAAACTCAGGATCACGGTCATAAACCCCCATTCGCTCAGAAAGCCCCGATCCCCAGCCTCCGCGGCGAATCATCTTAAACAGCCAAGCCGGTGCAGCAAGGAGCGCGATGACCGGTAAAGTCAGGTTGTAGAGGATGAGGGCGATCCGAAACATCAGGGAAGTTTAGCTGGCTCGCTCATAAATAACAATGCGACTCCGCCCGTAGTCGCGCTGGCGGAGAATCTCTAGGTCAGTGGCTGGTGGGACCTCGCCTCGTGCTTCGCGCTCTAAGATCAAGAATCCATCCTCGGCGAGCCAAGTCCCCCACCCATCCATGCTCACAAGATCTGCCGCGAGATCGCCAAATCCCGAGGCGTAAGGAGGGTCGGCAAAAATGAGATCGTAGCCACCGGACGAGGTCTTGAGAAAATCGGCGACCTCTCGTTGATGGACGCTTCCTCCGTCCAGTCGCGTCTTTTTCAAATTCTCCTGCAAGACGCGAACCGCGCCGCGATCTTTTTCGACAAAGTCACAGGAGGCGGCCCCGCGACTCAGCGCTTCAAGCCCCAAGGCCCCAGAACCGGCGAAAAGATCCAGCACGCGTGCGCCCACAAGCCTCTCGGAGAGAATGCCGAAGACCGACTCGCGAACCCGATCGGTAGTCGGACGAGAGACTTCACGAGGGACGCGTAGCGAATAACTCTTTGCTTTTCCGGCAATGATTCTCATGGCACTGGATTAACGCGATTCGAACCATACCCTTGACGGACTCGGCTAACGACCTCGCGCAGCGGAACATCGCTTTTCCCCTTCCCAAGATCAACGGTGAAACCTTGAGAGCTGAGATCAAAGCGAAGATCTCGGTGCCAGCGATCGACCGTGACGAGTGGGCTGAGCCCAAGCGACCACGCAGGATTGGCTTGGGTAATTCTCTTTTTAAAAGTCTCCGCGCGCTGGGGATTGGCGATCACTCGCAGAGTAGCGGCCCCGACTCCAGAAGCGCGGAGAAAACCATTTCCAAGAAAAGCTTCCTCTTCTCCGATGAGGCGAAAGTCATTTGCGAAGACACCAGCGGAAGAAAAAGTAAGAGAACTTCCACCGCGCTCAAAAACGAGCCTACTTCCATCACTAGGATCTTTCACCACGCATTTCTTGATCTGCGTCTTACTGCTCCCTCGGCTCAGTGAGGGATGAAGGAAGTATCCCTGAAGGACATTTTGAGATGAGAAACTGGCAATATCCACCGGTGGGGCATCCTTGCGGAGAGAAGTAAAATTGATGCGCTGAGCGGGCACATCCATCTTCACCCCGAAGGGGAGACCTGACGCAAAACTCATCGCGGCATCGAGGCTCAAATGAAGGCCTAAAAGATGCAGCTCTGGCTCGGAAATCTGGAGATAGCCATTGCTCCACTTCACCGGGAGAGTGAGTGATTCCATAGAGCCATCGGCACCCACACGGAGGCCTTGGAAATCAAGCTCGCCACTCCGCGCTTCTCCCCAGAGCGGAATATCTCCCGAGAGATCTGAAAAAGAGAACTCAAGCTGCGGAGCAAGCTTGGAGTGAATGCGGCAATTCACCGAACTCATCACCAAAATGCCTTGGAAGTTTTCGACGGGAACAACGACTGACTTTTCTCCCTGCTCACCCTGCTCACCCTGAGGCTTCACGATGACGATCTCTCGCTTGGGCTTCTCTTTCGCCTGAGTTTCTTCTTTTTTTGAAGCCGTCTTTTCCGGTCTTTTGACATCAACAACCTCTGGTGCGTCCTTCACTTCACTCGTATGGGATTTCAAGAGCGGCTTCAGCGATTCAAGCTCCAAATCTATCGTAACTCCTCGCACCTCGACTCGATCAAAGCGCTTCTTCCCCTTCAGCATCGAAAGCCATGAAGGGTCGATGATGACCTGATCAACAAGCGCCAGAGAGATCTCCTCTCCATCTTCCGTAGGAGCATTGATCTTCAGATCATGCACGCGGCCGCCCGACCACGGGGTCCACGAAATTCGACCAATCTCGGAAGGAACCGATAGGCGCTTCTCAAGCTGCTTTTCGAAGAAGCCCGTCCCGAGCGGGGTCGCCAAAATAAAATTCCCAAGAGCTAAGCCAATGAGAGGCAGGATCACCATCCAAACAAGCCAGCGCCGAAATCGACGATGACGCTTCGGGCGGGATGCTTCACTCACAAAGTCAGTTTACTTCTTGATCTCATTCACCACAAATCGAATGAGCACACTTTGGTCGTAGAGCGAACGCCCTGTGACACTGACATCCTGAAGACGGTAGACGAGAAGGCCAAATTTTCCATCCTCAGTGCGGCCGATCGCGAAGTTCTCCTTCGTTTTGCCAAGTGCACTTTCTTCTTCAAACTTCCATTCTTGACCAGTCCATCCGCGGAGGATGCTGGCGGGATCTGCCTTGATGTCCTCAATACGAGTCATCTTGCCATTGGGCGAAGTAAAGCTGTCTGTGGCGCCATCGTAGCGCAGAAGACTGACCTTAGCTCCCATGCCACTGACACGGATCATCCATTGGTCACCGAGCTGCTCGAGACGCACTCCGACAGGCTGAATCACCTTGAATCCGCGCTGGTCCCAGAGTTCGAGATATTTGTTATATTCTTCCTTAGTAAGGCCGAGGCGCTCATCATAGGGTAGAGGGACGCCGGGCTTAGATTGGCCGGAGAACTCGGCAAACCACTCAGGATTCTTCGCCGCGCCATCCTCGACCTTTTTAATGTAAGGCTTAATTTCCTCAGGTGGAACAACTGCGACGACCTCGCCCTTCACACCCTTGTCTGGCGTGAGGTAATTTGTGAGAACTTTGGGCGCGTCCTGAGCGAGTCCCAGAGTGGCTGATCCTGCCCAGAGGACGAAAGCGGCGAGAGATTTCATGGTCATTTTTGATCTCATTGAATGAATGGTTTTGGGGGGAGAGCGTCAGCAAGCTAACTATTTTTGTTTGGATTTGTGAATCTTCTTCTGATCATCCGGAGATGCAATCACATAACTCCGAAGAATCAATCCGGCACCGGCAGCAATCATTCCAAGAACGAGCAGGAGATGCGTCGTTTTCATTTCAAGGATAAAACGGATTCGGCTGAGAATCTCGATCGCGATGACCGCCAAACCGAGGCCAGTAAGCCACCAAGCCCATTTTTTTTCAGCATCAAAGAAAAGGATCACAATACCAGCGAGGAAAGGCACAAAAATGATTCCCATGGAGGTCGTCTCTCCCATTCCACGGCCACCACCGCCACCCATGCGGTCTGAGATCCAGCCATAGGGAGCTGATGTCACTTTTACAGAATCGAGAAAAAGGTAGAGACCCAATCCGAACAGGAGTAGCCCAAGCCCTGCAATAAATGCCTTTTCTCCGCCTTCGGTTCCACCTGGTTTCATCATCCTAATCTTTCTTTACGGTTCGGGTTGACCTTATTTCTCATCGGGATCTTTCACGTAGGCCCATCGCTCGGAGACAATCGCATCGATAAAGACTGAGCGCGAACCTTTCCCGTCTTTCGGAAAGCGGAGCTTTAGGATCATCGGTTTCACTATTCGGCCTCTCGAGCCATTCAATGATAAGATCTTCTTCATGGCCTCAGCCTCCGTAATCGGGAGGTAGCCAAATAGGTGTTGCTCACCATCACGCTCAGTTAGCTTATAGCACAGCCACTGACTCTCATCCTGAAACTCGTAAGAGAAGTAGTTGTCTTGAGTCACATAAACTCGAAAATCCATCGCCTCAGCGGGCCTTTTTTCGATAAACTCTTCGATCGACATCGGTTGGTAAGCGACCGCTGACTCCCAATCGAACCTAAGTCTGTCTGGAGTTTTTTCAGCGAGCAAAGGGAGCATCTCATCCTCACCCACTTTCACACTCAGTGCGATAAAGGGGCGATTATCGAGGGAAAGAATATGAAACTCGTTGATCGCACGATACTCCTTGGGCTCGAGTTCCGCACGGCTGTAATAATCCCGCATGAGAGGTTCCACGCGATCAGGATAGCGAACATACTTGAGCTTCTCTTCAATCGTCTCCGCTGCATAGTAAGCCGTGAGTGCCTCTTCGAGCTGAGCATAAGATTCTGCGGCCTCCTTACGCTCCTGGTCATCTTGCGTTTTCCCAAGGGGGAACTCGTCATCACTCCCGCTCCTAGTTTGATCAGCCGTCTCGTTTCCCTGTAAATCTTTCTTCTTTTCCGAGAAGGCGAGCTGATAGCCCGCCCAGCAGACGATGAGCCCTAAGAAGCCAATCACGAGGATGAACCACCCCATCGGGACCGCCGCCCCCCCCCTTGCTGGCTCCTTCCCCATCCACTCATCATCAAGATGAGGATTTGAAGACGCTCCATCAAGGGGCTCCACTGACCCATCATTCATCATGGTGTTGAGAAACTCTCGATCACCCCGAGCTTTCACCTTCTTGGATGGATCGCTTGGCTCTTCCTCTCTGCTCTCCTCAAGACGCACAACCTCAGCGGGCTCCTCCTCCTCGACCACACGCAGTTCCGCAGATTCTTTGGGCGGAAGATCACGCTTGGTGATCTCCTCTAGAACGACACGACCACCTGGGTCTTTCGCGGATTCTTTCGCAGGTTCACTCTCGACAGCATCCGGCACGGCTTCCTTTTCAGGGTCATCCAGAGCAAGGAGCTCTTCAAACTCTGGAAGTTCCTCAATATCGTTTTTTTTATCTGCCATTTTATGTGCCGTGTCGGTCGATAATCTGACGACAAATGGGAATCGACGCAATCACCGATCGCCGCTACATCATTCTCTCAAGTGACTTCTCCTCGCATTCTCGTTCTGACCGCCGGCTTCGGCGATGGTCACAACACGGCAGCGCGGCACCTCGCAGAGGCGCTTGAAGCAGACGCAGAGGTCAAAGTGGCCGACCCCTGCGACCTAGGAAGCCCTCTGCTGAATCAGTTTCTCAGTAAGGCTTATCGGGAAATCACGACATATGCGCCCAAGATCTGGCACTGGATCTACCAATCCACGGATCAGCAAGATTTCACCAAACCACGCCGTTTTCTCAAAAACACCGAGGTGGCACTTGGTAAGCTGCTCCGCGATTTCTCGCCCGACCTCGTCATCTCTACCTATCCGCTCTATCCCTACTTGGTAGATCGGCAGTTGGAGAACCTTCCGCGCGTGCCCATTGTCACCGTAGTGACCGACTCGATGGAAGTGAATGCCGCTTGGACAAAGTCGCCATCAGATCACTTCATCGTGACCGATCCTCACACCGCAGAATCTTTGGAAGAAAATGGGGTCGCGAAAGAAAAAATCACCGTCACGGGATTTCCGGTCAACCCTCGCTTTGAGAATCTCTCAGTGGTTCGACAAGACGCGGCGACCGAGCCTTTCCGCATCCTCTTTTTTCCCACTGCTCGGTCTCCGCATGTCCGTAGCATCATTCGCGCTGCGCTGGAGAATCCTGCGCATAAGACAGAGATCACCGTGGTGCTGGGCCGGAATCTCCGGCGGCTTTATCGTAAGGCTCAGGAGATGCAGAAAGAGTTCCCGGACCGAGTGAAACTCAAGGGCTGGACCAAAAAAGTCCCCGAGCTTCTAACGAGCCACCACCTCGTCATCGGAAAAGCAGGAGGCGCGACGGTTCATGAATCGATCGCGGCACAGTGCCCGATGCTCGTCCACCACATCGTGCCCGGCCAAGAGGAAGGAAATATCGATCTCTTAGAGAAACTGCGCATCGGCTCACTCGCCGCAGATGCAGGAAGCATCAAAACCGCCATCAGCAAACTCTTAGAAAACGACGCAGCCCTGTGGCGTGAGCAAAAAGAACGCCTCGCGATCCACACCCGCCCCGCTGCCGCAAAAGACGCCGCCGACTTCATCCTCAAACTCCTTCGTAAAAAATGACCTTCCTTTTCGACATCGGTAACGTCCTCCTGAATCTCCACTTTGATCGATTCCATGAGGCGGTGCTTCCCGCTCATCTCGATGATCTCCCAGAGGCCATGCTCTCGCTCAAAGATCCTTACGAGACCGGTCAAATCTCAAATGATGCATTCGTAGAGCGCTCGCTAAATTTCCTAAAAAGCGACCTCGCTCCCGAAGTCTTCGCCGCAGCGTGGCAGGATATTTTCTCGCCGAACGCGCCGATGTGGCAAGTCGCCGAGAAACTCCACACAGACGGCCACCGGCTCATTCTCTTCTCGAACACGAATGCCCTCCACGCCGAGAAGTTCCTCGCAGACCACAGCGTCTTTTCCCTCTTTCATCACCACCATTTCTCGCAAGAAGTCGGCGCAATCAAACCGCATCCGGATTTCTACCAAGTCGCGATTGATGAATACGACCTCACGCCCAAGGAGACCATCTACCTCGATGACCTCCCTGAAAA
>JALZWA010000292.1 GCA_023299815.1 Akkermansiaceae bacterium | reverse complement strand
TGGGACCGATCCGAGGGTGTAGCGCCACTCTAATTTAGGAGCATCGATCGCTTCTCCGAGCGTGATTTCTTGTGCGAAGACGCTTTGAGTGAACAAAGATGTCATCAGTGCGAAGTAAATCCCTTTCATGAGGCTAAAAAAATATCTGATCGGTTCGGCTACGACAAGCGAGGATTCTTTGATCTCAGGGAAGGGTAGGCTTGAAAAAAGGGGGAGTGTCTGCCATTTCGGCCCCGCGATGTCTGAATTGCCCAAGGCCTATGAGCCCAAAGAAGTCGAGAAGTCCTGGTATCAAGCTTGGCTCGACGCCCAATGTTTCGAAGCGGATCCGAACTCGGAGAAGCCTCCTTACTCGATTGCGATCCCGCCTCCGAATGTGACGGGGATCCTGCACCTTGGGCACGTTCTTAATAATTCGATTCAGGACATCCTTGCGCGTCGTGCGCGTCAGAAGGGTTGTGAGGTTCTCTGGCTTCCGGGCACGGACCACGCGGGCATCGCGACGCAGACGAAGGTCGAGCGCCAGCTCCGTGATGAAGAGGGGAAGACGCGCCGTGATATCGGCCGCGAAGCTTTCCTCGAAAAGGTATGGGAATGGAAGGAGAAGCACGGCGGCATCATCATCAATCAGCTCAAGCGCCTCGGCTGCTCGTGCGACTGGAGCCGCGAGCGCTTCACGATGGATGAGGATTACTCCGAGTGGGTCTCGAAGGTCTTCAGCGATCTCTTTAAACAAGGCCTCATCTACCGCGGTAAGCGCATGGTAAATTGGTGTCCCGTCTCGCTCACCGCGCTTTCTGATGAAGAGGTCATCATGAAGCCGCAGCACTCGAAGCTCTTCTACATGAAATACGAGCTCGTCGATGAGCCCGGTGAGTTTTTAGAAATCGCGACCACGCGTCCTGAGACTCTCATGGGCGATGTCGCGGTAGCAGTGAGTCCAAAGGACGAGCGCTACGCCAAGTTCATTGGTAAGAAGGTGAGGCGTCCTTTCCCTGCGGCGGAGATTCCTGTCGTGGCCGATGATCACGTCGACCCCGAGTTTGGCACTGGTGCGCTTAAGATCACGCCAGCGCATGATAAAAATGACTTCGAGATCGGGATGCGCAATGACCTCGAAATCATCGACGTCTTCCACGCCGATGGTCGCGTCAATTGCCCTGAAGTTCCTGAACTCGATGGTCTCGACCGCTTTGTTGCTCGTAAGAAAGCGGCTGAGAAGCTCGAGGAAATGGGCCTCATGATCAAGGTCGAGGAATACGAGAACAAGGTCGGCTTCTCCGAGCGTGCCGATGTCCCGATCGAGCCACGCATCTCGATGCAGTGGTTCCTAAAATATCCTGCGACCGAAGAAGCCACGGCCGCCGTTGCCGATGGCGACATTTCCTACCGCCCCGCGCACTGGTCCAAGACCTACGCGAACTGGATGGGCGGCATCCAAGACTGGTGCGTCTCGCGTCAGCTCTGGTGGGGTCATCGTATTCCTGTCTGGTATCGTAAGGAGAAGGAAGGGGAGTTGCAGAATGCCGAATCCCTCACCTTGGCCGATCTTGAAAAAGGCGACCTCCACGTCAGCACCACACCACCCGCCGATCCCGAGAACTGGATTCAGGATGGCGACGTCCTCGACACCTGGTTCAGCTCATGGCTCTGGCCGTTTGCGACGATGCAGAACGTCGGCGAGGAGTCCGATCTGGTGAAGAAATTTTACCCCACCACCGATCTCGTCACCGGTCCGGATATCATCTTCTTCTGGGTCGCGCGCATGGTGATGGCTGGCTATCACTTCAAAGGGGAGCTTCCCTTTAAGAACGTCTTTTTCACCGCGATTATCCGCGATAGCCAAGGCCGTAAGATGAGCAAGTCGCTCGGCAATTCTCCGGATCCGATCGACCTCATGGATAAGTATGGCGCGGATGGTCTCCGCTTCGGACTCATGCGCATCGCGCCTGTTGGCTCCGATGTCCGCTTCGATGAAGCGCAGATCGAGGAAGGCCGGAACTTCGCGAATAAGATCTACAATGCCTGCCGCTTCCGTCGCATGGCCGGAACCGAGTCCTTCGGCGACACAGACCTCAGCACCCTGACGCTGCGTCCATACCACCTCAATATCCTCGCAGGCTGCGATGAACTCGCAGTGAAGCTTGAGGAGACCTACGCGGACTACAAGTTCAACGAAGTCGGCGCACTTCTCTACGAGTTCCTCTGGGGCGAGTTCTGCGATAAGTTCCTAGAAGCAGTCAAAGGCGACCTCCGTGAGGAAGCCTCTGCTGAAGCCAGAATGGCGACCCTCACCGTCTTCGATGCCGTCATGGCGCGCTTCCTCCAGTCGCTGCATCCCTACATGCCGCACATGACCGAGGAACTGACCTCGCGCATGGGCTACATTGCCGAAGGCGAATTCCTGATGCAGAAGGAACTTCCAACTGAGGGACTCCTCGCTGGATTTGATTCCGATGTCATCGCAGCAGGTTGCGAGCAGGCCACCGCAGTTTATGAAACGGCGAACCGCCTTAGAAACCTCAAAGCGGAATACCGTGTCGCCGCCCGTAAGGACGTGCGCTTCATCGCCAAGACCGGCCCTGCGTGGCTCGAAGCGGAAGCTGCGACCCTTTCACTCCTCGTAGGAGCAGAAAGCGTCACGCGCGACGAATGCTACACACCAGAGCAGGGGACTCCCGGAGCAGTCACTGCTTCAGGAGAAATCTTCATGCCGCTTGAGGGCCTCATCGATGTCGCCGCC
>JALZWA010000291.1 GCA_023299815.1 Akkermansiaceae bacterium | reverse complement strand
CCGCTGCAATCAACCCTATTCTGCGTAAAGATCGGCCTCCATCAAGACCAACTCCAAATTGATCTTTTCTCTCTTCACGTCGACCTAACCGGAGAGCCCCAAGAACGCATCACTGCCTTTCTCGAAAAGAAAAAATGAACCAAGACCTTAGAAAAATCCCATTCGACATCTACCTCCCCGCCACCGCCGAAAGCGAGGCTCGGAAGGTGGAAACCATCGAAGTGGAAGTCTACCGCATCGCTTCGCGGAAATGCTTTCGACACATCGCGACATAGCGCTCGTTGCCACCGATCTCGACTTGAGAGCCTTCTTTGATCGCCTTCCCCTTCTTATCAGTGCGGAGATTCATCGTGGCCTTGGAGCCACAGTGGCAAATCGTCTTGAGCTCGGTGAGATTGTCGGCCCATCCCAGCAAGGCGGCACTGCCGGGGAAGAGGTTCCCTTGAAAGTCGGTTCTTAGTCCATAGCAAAGCACCGGGATATCCAGATCGTCAGAGACTTGAGCCAGTTGCTCCACTTGCTGACGAGTCAAAAACTGCGCTTCGTCGATCAGGACACAAGCCACCCCAGCCTCACCAGAAAGAGCCGGATCAAACTCTCTTCCCTCCACAAACGCATGCAAGTCGTCGTCCTGATGAAAGACCTGCGCCTCCGCTTCGAGACCAATTCGAGAGGAGACTTTCCCAAGGTCCGACCGATCATCAATCACGGGAGTTAAGAGCAAGGTCTTCATCCCGCGCTCTTGATAATTGTGACTCGATTGCAAGAGGTTCGTGCTCTTGCCTGCATTCATCGCGGAGTAGTAAAAGTAGAGTTTTGCCATCGTGAGAGTTGAGAAACGGAAGCGCTCCCCCATTTTCCACGTTCCATTCCATCACTCAAGAGGGAAGCACGATCATCATTTGCAACGCGCATGACGGAGTGCCCAGCATCGGTATTCGCCCCCCCCCTCATCCAAGCCTTCACCAGTCACCAGTCAAAGCTCACCATTCTCCCCCTTCCCCCAACCACAGAAAAAGCCTCACGAGCAGCGAGCTCCTGAGGCTTCTTTGAAACCTCATTTCACTAAGGCATACTCACCGATACCCGCACGAAGAGCTTGTCCAACGCAGGTGCGCTAGAAGTCGTCACCGTGACCGTCTCGTAGCCTGCGGCTGCTGGAACGGTTGCTCCCGGAGTGATCGTGACAGTGCTGCCACCATTCGCTACTCCGCTCGTAGTAAAGTCTCCGTTGAGGGTGGTCGACCACTCGTAGGTCACAGTGACACCGGAGAGATCGATCGGACGGTCGTGTGCAAAGACGAGGTCTCCAGAACCGGCAGCACTTTCGGCGATCAAACCAGAGCCCGAGTTTCCGGCAACGGTGGGGTTCCCATTGAACAAGAACTCCAAGCCGTTACTGACGCCATCGTTATCATCATCGTCATCAAAGCCACCGGTGAGGCCTCCGAACCCAGCTGCCCAACTACCGTAGGATCCGTCTCCGGCACCTGCGGTGTAGTCGAGGAAGACATTATTTCCATCAGGCCGCAGAGCCCATGTTCCGGTTCCAGTGGTGAAGCCTGAAGTATCAAGTATGATATTCGGCGTGAGGGTGGTGGTTCCACCCACAGTCGCAATTTGAAAGCTCATATCGCTCTCGGTGAAGTTTACCAAAGCCGCTTCTTCCACAACAATCGTCAGGCTACTGGTGGGGTCGAACGTCGCGTCTCCTGTCACGGTGAATTGAGTGAAACCCACTCCTGCCGCACCGGCCCAGTCGGAGACTTCCCAGTTGAAGGTAGTCTCGCTGCTTGCTCCTGCAGTTAAGGAACTTGCAGTGGTCGCTTCGTCAATGATGAGGGAAGCATTGTTGGTGAGGTTTCCTACAGCGGTGACTCCATCAGAGTTTCCGAGTCGTAGACCACCGCCGTTGATGTCCACAGCGCCGGCCACTCTCACGGTTCCTAGCTGGATGACTCCATCACCGTTTTTGATGATACTTAAGTTGCCCCCATCAGTTGTCTCATTCAGCCCGAAAGTCGAATTATAAGCGAATTCTTGGTCGACCCCGGCTTGGTCCGCAATGTCCAAAATCACAGTCCCCGCAGTAGTCGGCACAGAGGGAGAGGATACCGAATCGTAGTTGATGATTTGACGAGTGTTATTCCCTGCGATCTCGAGGCCGGAAAGGGTCTGAGTGAAACCATTAAGGACAAAGAGGGAGCTACTATTCCCCCCAATTGTGAGGACCGTATCATCAGGCAATGCTTCATCAACCCCGAGGATGAGGCGGCCTTGATGAATCAAAGTGCCACCCGTGTAGTCGTGCGCATCACCCGTAAGAATCAGACCATTCGCATCAGCTCCATCAGTAGAACCAATCTGAAGCCCCCCCGTTCCAGTAATGGTGCCTCCGTAAGTGACAGGGCTTCCTGAAAGGGCAATGACACCTGATCTATCTTCGGCAATTCCCCCATCAAGAGTGATTCCTCGATTAGAGTCGATATTGACCATCGCGAGGAACCTAATCTCACCGCCTTCACGCAACGTAATGTTATCAGGATCAACGGTCGCTGGGACAGCTCCGAGGACGCCATCGCCACTCGCAGGAAGGCCAGGACCTTGGATTAAAAGCTCGGATCGAGTGCCGGAGCTATCGACAACCAAACCCCCAGAAAAACTGTTGGCAACATTGTTCAACCGGACCTGTTGGCCATCCATATTTTGAACCTGAAGCGCTCCAACTCCGCTCACAATGCCATTGAGGTTAAAACTACGCTGATTAAACCTGTTTTGGAAGAAGATGGTTCCTGCTCCGAGCGTCCAGTCGTTGGCGTAAGTCTCGCCTGAATTACGTTCGTGGACGTAGATGCTCTCACCGGCCAAGTTCACACTCCCAAATTGGCCAATGCTCCGACTATTTCCGCGCACCACCGTGGCTTCGGTGACATCGAGAGTAGCTCCTGCGGCGATCCAATTCGCGGCATTATCAGTGCTGGGCCTCTCGCCTGTGTCGAAGGTCCCTCCACCTGCGATAGTCAGAGTATCACCCGCCGCAATCGAAAGAGGAGTGTCGTTCGCCTGATCATTGAGAAACTCAATTTCGAAGCCACCGGTATTCCAAGTGGCACCACCTCCTCTGATCGCAATGAGCCCGAGGTTATCGGTCACAGATTGAAGGGAGAGAACTCCTGAAGTGGTCAGATCCCCTACGGTGACTCCCGCGTCCGCAACCTCGACGGAGGTTCCTAAGACGTCAGGGAAAAGAGCTTCCTGCCCTCCCGTGTTGTCCCAGATGGTCGAGAGTGGGTTCACGCTATCGGCCCAATTGATTGAAGCTCGGTCCCAGGTCGTATTTGCACCGGGGGTCCAGGTAAGCTGAGCCGAAGCTGAAGCGGTAAAAACTGCCAAAACGGCACTCATTCGAGCGATAGGAGATAAATCATTTTGATTCATGAGGTCTTAAAGAAGGTTTTCGCTACTACAGATCAGTAACAGGTCCTTAAACCCCCTTTTGAACCCATCTCTTTACAAGAATCGAAAATTTAAAAACGTGCGATGCAGACACTCTTACGTCCTATAAAATAAAACCCGCTTCTCCTACATCGTAGCCAAATCATCGCGATGCATTCTCCGCGACTCCCCCCGCTCATTGGTCTGCCAAATTTTCCCCGTATCCACATCCAGCGCCGTCAACCACCCCCCGCCATAAGCGCAAGTATCCAGACAGATTGCATAGCCCAAATCCGTCGGCACATCCCCCTGGATCGTATGCCCACAAATCACCGTCTTTCCGGATACATGCGCCCGCTGACTGTGAAATCGTTGATAATAATACGTTTCCTGATCCTGAGCATCCAGCGCCACCCCCTCCTCCACTCCCGCGTGGACTAAAATAAAATCCTCCAGCTCATGATATAGAGCTGCCGAGCTCATAAACTCCCAATGATCCTCCGGAACATCCTCAAAGTTCCCCCCATAAGAATCTAAAGTATCCTGCCCCCCACAAAGCCCGCTCAGAAACCGCTCCCGATCCTGCTGCGTCTCCAGCGCTCGGATCATCTGGATCTCATGATTCCCCATGAGATGGACAAAATTGTGCCTCTTCTTAAATTCCAACAGCCGATCAACCACCCCCTTCGAATCCGGTCCCCGGTCCACATAATCCCCCAGCGTCACCACCAAATCCTCCGCCGATGGCTGCACCAGATCAAGCATCACCTCCAGTGAAGTCAGGCAGCCGTGAATATCCCCTATCGCAAGTCTCATCGCCGTCAGAATTGACTGAGAAAAAGGGAAGCGACCAGCCAAAACCGTTCTCTGCAGCGAAATCATCCGACCCAGACTCCGCTCTTTCTCTCCTAATCTTAGCCTGCCATTCTCTACTCATCATCTCATGACACCTTCTCACCTCTTCCGCTCCCTCTGTTTCTTCGCACTAGGATCGACAGCCCTCGCCAAACCCCTCCTCCCAACCCCCAAGGACGTCCCCATCCTCGGAGAACTCGAACCCCTCCTAGTACGAGAGATCTACGACTCAAAGGATCGCGACGCCTCCCTCGCCACCATCGCCGAGAACCCCGCCTACCTCGCCCTCCTCAAAAAACACAAACTCACCCTCCTCGGCGGCCCCGCCCTCGGCCAACTCACCCCCACCTCCGTCTTCGTCTGGTTCCGCACCGCCCAACCCGCCGAAGTCCAAATCATCCTCGCAGACGGCACCACCTTCGGACCCACCAAAACCACTTTCGAAAACGACCTCACCGGCCGCATCTCCCTCATCGGCCTCAAGCCAAACACCAGCTACGCCTACCAACTCCTCATCGATGGCAAACCAGCCTCCCCCCTCCCAAAAAACCTAACCTTCCGCACCGCACCAGAAGCTGGACATGACGGGAAATTCTCCATCGCCTTCGGAGCCTGCTCCCGTTACGTCCCCGAGCTCGAAGGCATCTGGAACATCCTCGCCGCCCAAAAGCCCCTCGCCTACCTCACCCTCGGCGACAACCTCTACATCGACCTCCCCCAGGACCAACAAAAGCAGCGCGTCCACTACTACCGCCGCCAATTCCACCCCGCCTATCGCAACCTCACCGCCACCACCCCCATCTACTCCATCTGGGATGACCACGACTTCGCCGCCAACGACGACGAAGGCGGCCCCGAAACCTTCAAGCCCGACTGGAAGCTCAAGAACTTCCAAGTCTACGCCCAAAACTGGAACAACCCACCCTACGCTGGTGGCAAAAAACAGCCCGGCACCTTCTTCGACTTCGTCATCGGAGACATCCACTTCATCATGACCGATGGCCGCTACTACCGTCATCGCAAAGGAAAATCCCTCCTCGGCGACTTCCAAAAAAACTGGCTCAAAGAAACCCTCAGCAAATCCAGCTCCAAGTTCAAAGTCCTCTGCTCCGGCACCCTCTGGACCGAGCACGCCGACAAAAGAGGCAAAGATTCTTGGCAAGGCTACGCGAAAGAACGTGACGAAATCTTCTCCCTCATCCGCGACCAAAAAATCGGTGGCGTCTTCCTCCTCTCCGGCGATCGCCACCGCCACGAAATGTTCCAGCTCGGCTTCGACGCAGGCTACCCCCTCTACGAATTCAACTCTGCCAAAGTCACCAACATCCACACCCACAAAGCCAACCCCCACTCCCTCTTCTCCCACAACGAGGGCAACTTCTTCGGCCTCCTAGACTTCGACTTCACCACCGCCAACCCTACCGTCACCTACCGCTGCGTCACCGGAAAAGGCACCAGCCCCGACCACCTCAAATTCACCACCACCCTCCAAGACCTCACCCCAAAGCAATAGCCACCCCTACCCTTTGAGATTTAACACCAGCAGTTACCTGCCGATGCTTAAACCGAAAGTAAGATCACCCTCTCAATAATCATTTCCCACGTGACGGGATTCAGTTGTTCACGTGTCAAAAGGTGCTAATTTCACCCACACACCCGCAACCAAGCCTCGTCACACTCATGTACTATAAGCCTCTTCTCTTTTCCCTCGTTCTTACTACAGCCCCTAATGCCGGAGCGCAGTTGATCGATTTTGAGAGTGAAACTGTGGGAGCGACACCAGCTGGGTGGGCTTTTTCGAGTGATTCATCGAACGTCCAGATTGCCAACACGGTCACCAGCGGAGACTACTTAGGAGGCCAAGCCATACGCACAGACGAGGGCGGCTCTTCCATCGCCGGATTTCCTCTACCCGGCCCTACCATCACCTCGATCCAGGGAGATTTCCGGTGGGACGTCGTAACGACCAACACCCCCACGCTCACTCTCTTTGCTTGGGATGATGATGACAATGACGGCTTCCAAGCCGCGGAAAGGACGATCGGCTTCGGCCTTGATAATGACGGACAATTTGAACTCACCAGTGACTCGGGAGAAATTGCCGGCAC
>JALZWA010000290.1 GCA_023299815.1 Akkermansiaceae bacterium | reverse complement strand
TCGCCAGACCTTCTGGAGCTTCTTGTTTTCTTTAAGCTCATTCTTCAGATTGTGATCCATTCACGAAGAGTTTGGAGGCCCCTGCTCGCGGCATTCGGCATCAGGTTCCTCGTCATTTTTCTGACCGCGATTGCCCCCTCTTTCATGCCTCGATTCTTTGAATCGACGGGCCCCATCGACTACTAGCTCCGCACCTCCTCCAAGGTGAGGAAAAATGCGACGCTCCAAAATTAAGAAGGAGAGATCGTAGAAAAAGCTCCCCATTTAAGGTCCAATCACAGAATACTCAGCGCATGACGCGCGTCTTTGTTTCTGGTTGCTACGATTTACTCCATGCGGGGCATCTTCAATTCTTTGATGAAGCTCGGGCGCAGGGAGATCACCTCACGGTGTGCTTCGCGGATGAGAAGATTCTTTGGCAGCATAAGAACCGGATGCCCTCGCTTCCCGATGAGCATAAGCGAGCGCTGATCGAGGCGCTGCCGATGGTCGATCAGGTCGTGACAGGTGATGGGACGACGACCGGACTCGACTTCGAGCCCGTCTTTCGTGAGCTCAAGCCTGACCTCCTGGTGGTGACGGAGGACGATCAATATGCTGATTTAAAAATTGCGCTCTGCGAGGAACTCGGGAGCAAGTATGTGCGCCTCCCTAAGACGCCGCCGCGCTTCGAGCCGGTCTCGACGAGCAGCATTCTCGCGCGCCTGCAAGCGCCCAATGAAGTCCCACTCCGAGTGGACTTTGCGGGGGGCTGGCTCGATGTGCCGAAGCATGCGCGCAAGGGCGGCTTTATCGTGAACTGCGCCATCACTCCGGGAGTGAGCCTGACGAGCTGGCCTTATGAGCAAAGAGCTGGCTTGGGCGGCAGCGGGGCTTGGGCGCTTCTCAATGGCCGCGATCCGGTGCAAGCGGAACTCGACCTCGGGGTGGGCTGGCAGGACCCGGCGGTGATTCGCGAGAGCGGGCTCTGCGTGTGGCAAAGCGGCGAGCGACCACGACTCGATCTCAAGCGTGACTCTTCCTTTTTGAAAGGCCACATGGCGCTGCTCTGGACGGGCAGCCAGCACGACACTCCGGGCTCGGTGGATATCGCGCGGGACTACGATCTCATTGAAAAAGCGGGCGCTCATGCGCGGGAGGGTGTGCTGGAGAAGTCCCTCACGAAAATCGCGGAGGCGGTCGCCCTTTCTTACCAAGTCCAGCTGGATGAAAAGATGGAACCCCTCAAGGAAATCCCCGGCAGCATCGCGCGGAAATACTCTGGCGGAGGCCACGGGGGTTACGCGCTTTATCTCTTCGGGAAAAAGGAAGATCGCACAGCCGCGCTCGCAGCCGAGTCTGAGCTGCGCGCGATCGAGCCGCACGATCAGTGGGACCCAGCGAGCGCTTAGCGGCGACCGCGTGTCACCTGCTGCTGGGCGGCTTCTGAGAGTCCGCTGGTGGCAAGCCACTCGCGAGCCGCATTGCGATTGCGACGCATATAGGAACGTCCAGCTTCAACCATGGTCGCCTCACGGACTTTGGGATCAGAAACTGAACTCGCCCACTCGATGGCGACAACAGGATCTTCCCGAGCGAGACGAGAGACATAGCCATTGATGGCGGCATCTCGGGCAGGCGAGACAGCCATGTCATTGAGCTCCTGCGCGGCGGCGACCGGATCTTCCTGAGCCCATTCGGAAAAGGCGCGATCCAAGCCACGGTTCTGGGCAGAGCCCTCGGGCAAGGTCGTGAGCCAAGAGACGGCGGCGGCGGGATCTTCCTCGGCATATTCCTCGGCGACCTCGCGGACGGCAGCGTCTTTCAAGCGGCCTTCGGGGACACTTTCAGACCAGCGAAGCGCTTCCACGGGATCACCAGATTGTAAAAGACGGCGTGCTACGAGTTCGACCATGCGTCCGGCATCTCGATCACCCGCGGCAAGTCTGGCAGCGGCAAAGTCCGTGGCCGCCGCGGCATTGGTATCGGCGAGCCCGAAGATGGCTCCCCATTTAACCGTATTCTGATTTCTCTCTTCCTCTGAGAGACTGTTGATCCAAGCCAAGGCAGCAGTGGGGTCAGCACTGGCCCATCCGGCAAGAGTGGCACTCATGTCCTGCTCCTCGCTATCGCGGCTACTGAACACGGCATCTTTTCCGGCAAGGGAGCCCCAAGCATAGTGAAACTCACGCCATTCATCACTGCGCTCTGGAAGGTGAAGGAGCCCCTCGCGGAGGAGCTTGGCATTCTCAGAGGTGAGGTTTTCAAGGATCTTAGCAAAGGCGAGACGGCGCTCGACGGGACCTTTTCCCTGGTTGAAATTCTCTACGAGGGCTCGGAGTTTGGCCTCGCTCAGTTGAGTCTCGGAGCCGCTTCGGTCTGCGGAATTCCCCGCTCTGCCGGATCGATCAGAAGCTCCTGAATCGCCATCACGCGATGAAATGCGGACTGACTGATTGCTGTTTTGTCGGGAAGCAGGGTCTGACTCAGCACTGCCATCTGAGCCGAAAAACTGAGATCCGAGCACAAAGGAGACCAGGGCCACCACGCCCCAGACAGCATGTATGATAAAAGGAGATTTCATAGAACCTCCTTATTACCAAGGCGGCTGCGAATTTCTTTCACATCCCGCTCTCCCTATTTTTTCAGGAGAGAATCAACGGCGATATTCACGAACGCACCGGGAGCATCGATGTGCACGATCTTGCCATCGACATCGATGACGAAGACCTTGGGCCATTCGTGGATGCGGTAGTTCTTAGCGATCGAGCGCGTGGAGTCTGAAAAATTTCGCCACGGGGCGGTGCCATCTGCGGTCATCTTACGGAGGGTCAGCGCGTGGTCCTGATTCACGCCGAGGACGACAGCATTTTTCCCCTGCAGGTCCGTGTGAAGGGCGCGGAGGAGATCGATGGAGCGCTCAGCTTCAGGCATCCAGGTGTGCCAAAAGGCGAGAACGACTACCTTGCCTCGGTGGTCAGCGAGCGAGAAGGGCTTGAGACCGATATCGACTCCCTTGATATCGGGGGCCTCGGCTCCCACCGAGAGGTTGTTCATGATGAAGATCTCATCATCGGCGAGCCTGAGTAGGGTGGTCTTCCCTACCGGGAGGTCGTTTCCCTTAATGATGGCTTGGCGGAGTTTTTCCTGGCGCTTCCCCACGAGCTTCCAGTTATCCCCCATGCCACGGAGCAGCATGGCCTGACCTAAGGCCGCGGCTCCTTGGACGCGGGGATCAGGGTTCTCTTTTTCAACCTTCTCTAGAAGGGAGAGACTGCCGGGATTCGGGATCCTAGGAACTGCCACACAGTAGTAGCCGACGCGTGGGCTCCGGACGTGAAAGCGCGCGACGGCATCGTGAATTCGCTTGGTGGGCGGCGTGACTCCCGGACGGCTTGATTTGAGAACCGCGGGCGCATTTTCATAGAGCCAAGCTGCGTAATCGAGCGTCCACGATTCATTGAGATTGTTCCGAATCTCGACCCAGAGGTTTTTGCCGACATCATCGACATTCGGGCGAGCTGCCCAGGCATCTGCTTGGGCGTCCTTCCCGCGAGCGGCTTGGACTTTCACGATCCAAGCCTGAAATTCTTGATCATAGGAACGAGTGAGATTCCGAGCTTGGGTGGCCGTCCCGGCAAAGGCAGGAGCGGCGAGCGTCAGTGAGAGGATGGCAGTAAGAAGGCGCATGGGTAGGTGTGTGCGGTGTGAAGCGTCAGGAAGAGGCAAGGCTGTCTATTCTTCTGCGACAGATTCAGCTTCGGCTTTGGCCTTTTTCTGAAGCTTGCGGAATTTCTTGAGGTGATCTTTTCCGACAATGTAGCCGATGCACTTCGGCGAGCCACAGAGGCAGGGATGATCCGCGTAGGAATCGGCATCGAAGCCGTAGTCGAAGGTGATTTCCTCGTCCTTCTTGATGGGACGAGTGGCCGAGATGTAGATCCGCTTTTTTGCCTGAGCGGCCTCGCAGTTCGGATCGCAGGAGTGGTTGATGAGTCGAGCGGGGTTCCACTCTACGTCGCCATCGAGATCCCACTTTTTGGAGACATTAAAAATATAAACTGCAGCCCCGCCTGTCTTTTCAGACTCTTCATAGAGTGCCCACGCGCGACGCTCGCTCTCTTCCTTATCGATGAAGTTCCCGACGTATTCGATGACGTGCTCCTCCACCTCAATATCACGGGTGGCATAGACGCCCCGGCCATGAATCTCAGAACCACGGACCTCGACACATTCGCTCTGGCCACGCTTGGTGAGCTTTGCGATTCGGCGGGCTTCTTCCGCCGGAGTGAGGGTCTTTTTCTTAGGAAGCTTCTTTTTTTTCTTCTTAGCCACGGGAGAAAATAATCTTAGCGCTACTTCTTGAGGACCTGACCACCCCGCTTGGGGAAACCGAGATCCTTTTCACTGGGAGGGAGAAAAGGGAAGAGCTGCCGGAGTTCGGTAGCGGTGATATGGGCTCCATCGATAAAGGTCCAGTCGTTCTTGCCTTTCTCAGAAATGGCAATTTGGAAGCTTTTGAGAAGCATTTGGACTTCCTTTGGAGGCACGACACCATGATCTCTGGCAATAACCATGCTGGAGGTGGGGACGAAGACCATCCACTGCTTGTAGACGCCGATCTTCGTCGACACGCCATTGATAACTTGCTTTTGATGACCAAAGTCCACCTCGTAGGCCATGACGGGCATCTTAGCTTCAGTGGCGCGGAGTTCCACTCCCTTCGCCTTCAAGCTGGCGAATCCTTCGCGAAACTTCTTAGCAAGAGCAGCTTCACCTCCATTCTTGCGGGCCTCGATTTTTCTCCAATCGGGATTCATGTGCTTAAAGGCGGCATCGACATCTCCTCTCACGACTCGGTTCATGAGAACTTGGGTCGCCTTTTGCGCCTCAATGCGCACGGTCTCCGGCACCGGCTGGCGAGGAGGCATTTGCCCCAAGACGAGGGAGCAAGAAAAAAGAAGAAAAAAGGCCGCTTTCATGCCTTTCCTATGGCCCCTGCTTCACTCGACGTCAAGCTCACGAAACCCTTGAAGGTTTTGAAAAATTAAGGAAGCAATCTGTCTTTGCATTTCCCCCTTCCTCTGATTACAGACTAAGCCGGTATGGCGAAGCAGGCATTAGGAAAAGGCTTAGGGGCACTCATTAAAAAGAGTCAGCCCGCAGAAGTCACTCCAGACACGAAGGTAGAGCTTCGCCCTGGGGAGCAGGTTCAAAAGGTGACCCTTGATATGGTGGTCGCCTCCCCGCTTCAGCCACGAAAACGTTTTGCCGAAGGCCAGCTCGACGAGCTGATGCAGTCCATCAAGGAGCTGGGGATCATCCAGCCACTCATCACCCGCCGGGTGAATGGCAAGCTGGAGCTCATCGCCGGTGAGCGCCGCTACCGTGCTTCGCAGATGCTGGGACTTGAGACCGTGCCCGTCATCGAGCGGGAAGCCACGGACCTAGAGGTGCTGGAGATGGCTCTTATCGAAAACCTGCAGCGCCAGGATCTCGATGCCATGGAAGAAGCTGCCGGTTACGTGAAGCTGGCGAAGGATTTCTCACTGAAGCAAGATGACATTGCCAAGCGTGTAGGTAAGTCACGCGCCAGTGTCGCGAATGCGATGCGCCTGCTCGACCTACAAGCGCCGATCCAGCGCCACGTGGCAGATGGCCTTCTCACCGTAGGTCACGCCAAAGCCATTCTGGGGATCAAGAATGACAAAGAACAGATCTCCGCAGCCGAGCACATTCTCAGGAAAAACATGACGGTGCGCGCCGCAGAGAAGTTCGTGCAAGACTTCAACACCCCGGAGAAAAAGAAGACCCAGAAGACGGCCAAGGGCAAAGAGGAGCTCCGTGACCCTCATTTAATTTCCCTGCAGAACCAGCTCCGCGAGCGCTTCTCGACCCACGTGCACATCCACCACGGGGAGAAGAAGGGCAAGATCGAGCTCGAGTATTACGGAAATGAAGACCTCGAAAGAATGCTTGCGCTTCTCGGTCTTCAAAGCGATCAGCCAGAATGAAACCTCTTCTTTTCTCCTGCGCAGTTTTGCTAGCTGCGGTCATCATCAGCTGTGGTAAAAAGGACGCTCCTCAAACTCCAGAGACCAGCACTCCAGCAGAAGCTCTCGTGCCCATTCCGGCCAAGCTGGCAGAAGAATTCTCGGGGGAAAAGGCACTTGATGAGATCAAGGAGCTCACGAGTTTTGGCCCCCGCCCTCCCGAGTCCGAGGGCTACCGCAAGAGCCTCGCTTATCTGGAGAAGACGCTCGGCGCGCTGGGCTGGAAGACGACTCGGCAGAGCTTCAAGAGCGTAACGCCGGTTGGCCAGATGGGCTTCACTAATCTCATTGCCCGCTTTTCGCCGGAGGCGGAGGTGGACTGGAAGGCTTCGGTGCCTTTCGTCATCGGCTCGCATCTCGATACCAAGCGCTATATTTCGATCACTTTCCTCGGCGCAAATGACAGCGGCTCGTCCACGGGCGTGCTGGTGGAAATGGCGCGGGTTCTCGCGCAAGACCCAGAGTCAGCGGGTCAGGTGGAGCTGGTGTTTTTCGATGGCGAAGAGGCGCTGCTCACGAACATCGATCCAAAGCGCGATGGCCTCTACGGCAGCCGCTACTATGCTTCCGAACTGAACCGCCGGAGCAGCCAACCGAGGGCGGGCATCCTCCTTGACCTGGTAGGCGACACGCGCCAGCCGCTCTTGATCGGCACGGATTCAGACAACGAGCTGAAGCGTGAAGCGGTCGAGGCCGCAAATAAGATGAAGCTCACCCAGACGCAGATCCAGCATGCTGCTCGCCCGATCATCGATGACCACCTCCCGCTGCGCACGCGGGGGAATCTCGCGATGCTTCATCTGATTGGTGACTTTTCAAAAATGCCCTACTGGCATACCGAGGACGACACGCTGGAGCAGATCTCAGCGGCGGGACTCTCGCAGTCAGGAAAGCTGACGATGCTCATCCTCTCTCAGCTGACTGCCAAGAAGTAAGCTAACGGCGAGCTACTTGACGGGCGCGCACTTTCTCTCGCTGCAAAAAGAGCGGAAGGAGCTGGGTCTCGATGTGATCGAAGCCCGCTTGCAGGCCTTCTTTTTGATAAACTCGCCCAATCTCAGCTTCGACTGAGGTGGGATTCCCGACGATGCGGAGGAAGTCATTCGTGGTGAAGCGGATGAAGGCCTCGCCATCGATCTTTCCTTTTTCTTTGAGGAGCCATTCGCGGACAAAGAGGGCAAGGACGGCATCTCCGACCCAAGCTTCTTCACGCTCAAGGTCGAGTTCTTCGGGGCTACGTTTCATTAGAGGGAATCGATGGGGTTGATCTCTGCGGCGGTAGCGGCTTCGGCAGCTTGAGCCTCGGCAGCTTGCGCTTTGACCTCAGCAGCTTGCGCTTTGGCTTCGGCTGCCTTCGCTTTCGCTTCGGCTGCAGCAAGTTTGGCTTCGGCAGCAGCAACTTTAGCAGCAGCAGCGTCGGCCCTTTTCTTCATCGCAGCACGGAGGGAGTCCTCGGACTCGCGGTCCCAGTATCCTGTATCGAGCTCGATAAAGACATTCGAGTAAGGAAGGGCGGTCTGCGTCTTAATGACCAAAATGGCAAACTTTTTTGAACTACTCTGGGCCAGGAGCCTGAGCGAACGAAAGTCCATCTCACGCACCTTGTGTCCATGGAGCGAGGTTTTGAGGCGCTTGCGGAATTGATCGATCCCGGGAGCGTTGTCATTTTTAACAAAAGGCAATTCGCGCGCGGTGCTGAAGGTCGGGGTGACATTCTCGGCGTTATCGTAGCTGTCCACGATGTAATCGACGATCTCTGGGATCTCGGCATCGACCGTCACGGTGCGCATTCCTCGGCCTGAGTGGACGGGGAAGGAGGATTCGGCAACGACGACCCAATTTCCAAACCCCAAAGCAGTCAGCTCCTGCGAGACCGCCGCTCCCCACGGAGGAGGGGGAGGCAAAGGCTCACTGAGCTCACGAGTCGCACACCCCGTGAGGAGGCAGACCAAGATAAGAGACAGGAGTTTCATGGTGAAAAAATGAGGTCATCCGGCGAACTTCAATCTCATGGGTTACATAAGACGAGCGCCCGCCTCGGCGAGGTCGCTTCGCTCACCGCGTGAGAGTGTGACATGAGCAGCGAAGTCTTGGCCACGCATTTTTTGACGAGTGAAGACGAGGCCATTGCTCCGGCTATCGACATAGGGGTTATCAATCTGGGCCGGATCGCCGACCATAATGAGCTTCGAGCCCTTCGACATGCGCGTGACCACGGTCTTCGCTTCCTTCGGTGTCAGCTGCTGAGCCTCATCGAGAATGAAGAAGCGATTCGGGATCGAGCGGCCCCGAATGTAGGCGAGAGCCTCGACCTCGATGATGCCTTGCGCGACGAAGTCATCGTAGGGCTTTTGGTTCACCTGCTCCTCGGTTTTGTTCGCGCGCTTCCGGCGGGGACCTTGTGGAGCCTCGGGCGTCATGAGGAATTCGAGCGCGTCATAGATGGGCTGGAGCCAAGGGCGCATCTTCTCCTCGAGCGAGCCGGGGAGGTAGCCCATCGAGTCCCCCATCGCCACCACGGGGCGGGAGACGGTCAGGCCGTTGTAGTCCCGCTGGAAGACGCCATGGAGACCGGCCGCGAGTGCGACGAGAGTCTTACCGGTGCCTGCCTGCCCGTAGCAGGTGACGAGTGAGATATCGGGATTGAGGAGCGCATCGATGAAACACTTCTGGCCGAGATTGAGCGGCTTTAAATGATTGCCGTCCGGAATGCGCAGCACCTCGGGAATGACGAGGCGGACAAATTTTCCCGATGGGGCAAAGCGCGCCGGCATGGTCTGCTTCTCACCCGCTTGGAGAAGGATGTATTGATTGATGTGAAGTTCAGAAACCTTTTCTGGATCAAGCTCTAGCTCACCAGAGCTGGCGAAGCGCTGGAGTTCATTCGGGTCGATATCGAGCCGCGCCATTTCATTCTTGGCCGCGCTCTGGGGGTCGACTTTATCATTGAGATAATCCTCACAAGTGATGCCCACGGCGCGGGCCTTGAGCTGCATATTGAGATCCTTCGTGACGAGCACGACAGGCGGATCGATATATTCCTGCAGCAGCAAGGTGCAGGCGAGGATGCGGTGATCGACCCGATCACGATCTGGAAAAATGCGGTGAAAGCGCTGCAAGTTCCCCGAGCTCTGCTCACACAAGGTGGGATCATAAATGACGAGGCGGATCGTGCCTCCGCCCGCAGTCGGGACTCCCTCGGTGACCTTATGATCACTATCGAAGATCGCGGTGAGCTCACGGTGGACCTTCCGGGCATTCGCGCCTCGCTCAGTCTGCTCAGTTTTAAAACGGTCCATCTCAGAGAGAACATCAGCAGGGATGCAGATGTGATTCTCTTGGAAACGACTCAGGCAGCCCGGCTCGTGGAGCAGGACATTGGTATCGAGAACGTAGTGTTTTCCGGCGCTCTTCGGAGACTTGAGACCGAAGCGCTCAAGTTGCTCAGGACTTAAGCGAGTATTTGAAGAGGAACTGGATGTGGGTTGGTTTTTAGTAGGGGTGGATTCAATCATGGTAAAACTGGCGCAAAAAAACCGCAGCGAAGAGGAAAGTTACTTCGTGCGGCAGATGGAAAATTTCCAATCATTAAGAAATGTAAAATAAAGGATTTGGTGGGGGTTAGGCAATCTTAATCGAGGACTAGGCGTGTCACTTTGAGCCGATCAATTTTCCCTAAAGCCGTGCGCGGAAGCTCGTTAAGGGAATGCCAAGAGGTGAGCCGCTCAGGTCCGGGGAGTTTTTCATTATCAGCATTAATGACGTCGGCACTGCCCTCGTAAAAAAGATGCAAAGTCTGGCCGCGTCGCTCCTCGGGACGGGCAATGAGCGCGACTGAAGTGCCCGCTTTTTCTTCCCAAAACTTCTCAAGCGCATCGAGATCCACGAGTTCGCCAAGGACTTTTACACGACGATCCGCACGCCCAAGAATGCGGAGACCTCCTGGATGAATCTCGGCGAGATCAGAGGTGAGGAACCAGCCATCTCGCAGAGGTTGCTGTAGGGAGAAGGTGCCTCCCGAGCAGGTCACGATGCCGCTGAGCAGGCCCGCGCCTTTGACGGCGAGTAGGCCATCTTCGAGCCGCACTTCCCAGCCGGGGATGAGCGGGAGAACGTCCTCGTTGCCGCTGAGCTGGGTTGCAATTTGCGAAGCGGTCTCGGTCATGCCGTAGCTGGCAAGCAGAGGCCAGCCGAGAGCACGAGCAGAGGCGGCGAGGTCATCTGAGAGCCTACCACCGCCTACCACGACGGCGCGAAGGGTGGGCGGCGCGGTGATGTTAGCGCGGACGAGATCGCTGATCTGCGTCGGCACGAGCGAGGTGATGGTCGCTTCTTCTTGCACGCAGAATTCGGCAAAGCCACGGGGCTCCCAGCGCTCCGCATATTCGAGAAAACAACAGTGCGCGACTTGCGCCCGTGCCACGAGACCGAAGCCACCGACATGATGAACCGGTAAGACGAGAACGAGAGCGTCCTCAGAGGTGATCTTGAGATAATCCACGACCCGCTCGGCCGACCACCAGAGGGCGGATTTAGAGAGGGCGATCCATTTTAGAAGACCCGCACTTCCCGAGCTGCGGAAGAGGAGATGGCCTTGAAGTTCGCGTTGAGATTTCGCCCAAGCTTGCAGCGCAGCGTCGCCATCCATGACGAGTGGCGCATCGCTCTCCCAGAAGTCGGGGAGTAAAAGATCGTCGAGCGTGACCACCCCTAAAGTTCCCCCTCAATCGCGGTTTGCGCAAGTGCTTTAAAGCCGCTTCCACGGAAGAGCTTCGAGTAGGTCATCAAAACCGAGGCCACTGCCCTGAGGCACGGTAAAGCGAGGCGCGACCGGTCCGAGCCGCTCAATGAAGGCGTCTTTTTCAAAAAGACCATGGGTCTGAAGCCCGCAAATCTCTTCGATTGCCGAGCGACCAGCCTCGTAAGCAGCGAAGCTCTGGCCCAGCGGGTGGTCCATGTAGCTGGTGATGATCTTGCGCGCGGGACGAGCAGCAAAGGCTCTGAAGTCATCGAGCGCCGGCTTGAGGACGAGGAATTCCGAGGTGGAGTCGCTCGCGGACTCACGGTCATTGGCAAGTGGAATACCGAGGGTCGCGCGGAGTTCTTGCCAGGATTCTTTTTGAAATGGGACGGGGTCTTCGAGGAAGTCGAGCCGTGCCTTTTCTTCCGCGGTCCACTGAGAAAAGGCTTCCGTGAGGGCGCGAGGATCAGCGGTCGAATTGAAATCGATCCGGAAGCGCAGCGCAGGGTGCGCGGCAAGGTGAGATCGTAAGGAGGCGAGATCTGGCGACTTGAGTTTCACGGTGGTGAAGCCAGCCGCGGTGGCTTTTTCGAGAAGGCCACGCTCAAGCTGAGGAAGAGTTGCGTGGCTCAAGGGAACGGTCACTTTTTTAAAAAGAGAATGGCCCGTAGCGCGCGCTTCGGCATCGATCTGCACGCAAGCAAGAGCACGATCCACGAGAGGAGTCCCCCGCCCTGCCGCAAGATGCGCAAGGCAATCATCGAGACTGGGATCACCTAGCTCAGGCCAGGGGTGAAGACAGCCAAATCCGCCATCGACCCTGATGAGCGCGCCGGGGAATTCTCGGCGCGTCGAGGCCGCATTCAGCACCGTAGCCGAGGTCAGCTGATAGCGATGAACCCAGAAATCACGCACTTAATCCCAAAGGTAGGATTTCTTCACCGAGATGAGCTGCGCTCCCTCGTAGAGGCTCATGCGCCACGCGATGACATCCCCGCCTTTTTGGTAAGCATCGCCGATCACTTGAAACTCGGTCTTGCCACGAGAAGCGTGCTGAAAAGTCTGAGCGAGCGTCTTAGCATTCGCGCCACTTTTTCCCTGGCGATATTCAAAGACGATACGGATGCGATTCTTCTTCGCCTTCAATCCCTCCCACGAGACGGTATAATAGCGCCCCTTCTTAGCCTCCCGTTCCTTCGCCGTCACCGATCCATAGAGCCGCTTATTCATCTCGCCTCTGATAAAAGGATTCTCATCCTTCGAGCGGAAGTAGTCATTGCTCAACTCCGTCTCCTGAAGATGGAACTGCCGCACGCTGAGGTTTTCCTGTGTCCCACATGAAACAAGAATCAGAAAAAGGAATCCGCATAAAATTCTCACAGAGAGAGAGTCGGCAGAGGAAGGCGAGGATACAACTCTAAAGGGAGAGTCGCCCCACGGTTTAGAACTCCAGCTTGGAACTCGGAGGCAGCAGGAGCTGAGTGCTCATCGTGTCATAGAAATTCATAACCTACACCGGAAGAGCCCACTTCTCGCGGTCCGGCTGGGTGATGAGGGAATCGGCAAGCGGATTATCGATGAACTTCATCGCCTTGGGATCGAACTTGAGGTTCTGGTTCAGACGATGGGCAATCTTTCCAAGGTTGATGAGAGTGCAGGAGTTGAAGCCATTCTCTTCATTAAGGGCGAACTTCTTCTTCTCGCGGATCGCTTGGTGGAAGTCTGTCACTTGAGCTTCGGGATCGGGGAGTGACTTCACCTTTTCGGCGAAGCCGGCCACGTCTGACTTGAAGCCCTTCATGATCTTGCCTGCGGAGCCTTGGATAAATGCGGCATCCTTATCCTTATTCTCGCCATCGAGCACGATCGAAGTGCCATCGGCATAAGTGTAGGTGATCCGGCGGAAGCTCCCGACTGCGTCCATGTCTTGAGGGTCGGCATCGACCTCGACCGAGACTGGAAGCTCTTCATCCTTTCCTAAAATATACTGAATCGGGTCGAGGTAGTGCTGCCCCATATCGCCGAGTCCGCCACCATCGTAATCCCAGTAGCCGCGGAAGGTCCCGTGAGTGCGGTGCGAGTTGTAGGGACGGTAAGGCGCTGGTCCGAGCCAAGTGTCGTAGTCAAAGTGATCTGGCACTTGCTCAACTTGCAGGTCTGTTTTTCCAGACCACATGAACTTCCAATTGAATCCGGTATGCCCACTGAGGGTCACTTTATAGGGCCCGTCTCCGATCAAGCCACCATCGACCGCCTTCTTCACCTCACGTGCCGTCACGCCAGATCCGTAGAAGTTGGATCTGAAACGGAACCACGTGTTAAGGCGGAAGCTGACCTCCGCTTCTTGAATCGCCTTCACCATCGCCCGCCCTTCTCCGATGGTGCGGGACATCGGCTTCTCACCCCAGACGTGCTTGCCCGCTTTCGCAGCCGCAATCGCCATGTGGGCATGCCAATGCGGCGGGGTGCAGGTGTGGATGATATCGATATCTTCACGGGCGATCACTTCGCGGAAATCGGCATACATTTGCGCGTCCTTGTTTCCCATGCCCACGGCTTGCTTAGTGCGCTCTACAAGACGCTGAGAATCAACATCGCAGAGCGCGAGGATGCGACCGGGCATCTTAAGATGAGACGCACTGATCCCACCGCAGCCTAGAATTCCACGGGTAAGCTCTTCAGACGGCGGAGTCTGGCCATTCAACCCAAGCACTCGGCTCGGAACGATGGAAATAGAGGCCAAGGAAGCAATGCGCTTAAGAGCCTTTCGACGTGAAAACACCTGAGGATCATTCATGAAAAGAACGATAGCGCCTCGACGTCACAATGGAATCAGAGAGTTTAACGGGGTTCATACAAACTCTCGTAATGAGGCATTTCCAAAGATTCTTTCTTGTCATTTAGCCATAATGTTTTTAATCCAATTGAGGCGTCACACTGCCGCCCCCCATATTATGAAAAAATACGTCACACTCTGTGCGTCCCTTGGATGCGCTGGTCTCACTATTCACTCAGCTGCCGCCGCCTCACTCGGCGACTTCCTCAAATCTCCTACAGCAGATTCTCCCTGGGACATCACAGGAGCTGCCAGCTTCGGCCTCACCAGAGGAAACTCTGAAACCCTCACTTACGCGCTCCAAGGCTTGGCCACTTATAAGGAAGGTGACAACGAAGGCTTCATCGGTGCTGACCTCCTCTACTCAGAAAATGATGGAGAAGCCTCTACCGATTCCTTCCGCATCTTTGGTCAGTATAACCGCCTCGTCACCGACCGCCTCTACTATGGCGTGAATGCTTCTTATCTCACCGATAACATTTCAGACATCGACTACCGCATCGATCTCGGTCTCGGTCTTGGATACTACTTCATTAAGAATGAGCGCACCTCGCTCTCCTTTGAGGTCAGCCCAGGTCTTGCTTGGGAAAACCAAGGGGGAGACTCCCGCAGCTTCGTCACCGTTCGCTTTCTTGAGCGCTTTGAGCACCAGCTCTCAGACCGCTCGAAGATCTGGCAGACTGCCAGCTTTACTCCCTCAATAGATGATTTCAGCGACTACCTCTTCACCGCTGAAGTGGGAATTGACACGAAACTCTCTGATCACTGGGCCCTCCGCACCTCTGCACGCTACCTATATGACAGCACTCCAGCTACCGGTAGCCAGAGAGATGACACCTCTCTTCTCATGGGTCTTTCCTACGCCCTCGGTGGTTCCACTGACTCGGCAACAAGCATCCAGCCAGGAAGCGGCGGCACAGAAGCCATTCAGTCCGGCTGGAGCTCAACAGCTGCTCTCGGCCTTGCCTACTCCACCGGTAATGCCGAAAATCTCGCGGTCACCCTCGCCTTCGACAGCGCCTACCGTGAGGCATCTCGCGAGATGTTCTTCAGTGGTGCCTACACTTACGCCGAAGACGACGGTGATAAGAGTGTCGATGCCCTCCGCGGATCAGCTCAGTATAACTACCTTCTCGGCGATCGCACCTACGTGGGATCAGGAGTCGGCCTCCTTCGCGATGAACTCTCCGATATTGACTACCGCATCACCCCGGCTGTCACCCTCGGTCACTACTTCATCAAGAACGATGAAATGACCCTCAGCCTCGAAGCCGGACCTGCCTACACCTTTGAGAGCGCGGGCGGCGAGACTGACAACTACTTCTCCATCGTAGCAGCAGAGAAATTCACTTGGGAAATCAGTGATCGTGTGACCTTCAAGCAGTCACTCTCAGGTATTTTTGATCCTTCTGACACTGACAACTACACCCTCCAGGCGAGCGCCTACCTCGACACTGAAATCACGGAAAACCTGTCATGGCGTGTCGCTGCTGGCTGGGCTTATGACAATGTCCCCGCTCTCGGTCGTAGCGAAAACGACACCTCTCTCACGACTGGTATCTCGGTAAAGTTCTAAAAAGCCATTGCTTTTAAAAATCATCAACCCCGCTCGGTTCATCCCGAGTGGGGTTTTTTATTACTCCCATTCACGACCGCCCCAGCAGGGGCAGGAAGAATGGAGCGCGGGGTGAAGTGAAACGAGAACCCCGGGAAATCAATCTCGAAAATAATATGTCCCGGAGGGCCACCGGAAGTTGCGCGGACCTTTCCGGCGGCCCTTCGGGACACATGCGCTCGGCACGGGAGTTCCCGGGGTTTCGCTACGCTGCACCCCGCGCTACATTCCTAAACCCCTCCGGGGAACGATGAGACCTTCGCTCCATTTCTGCGCCACCCTGACTCAGTCCAGATCGCCATAAAATCGTTACAGAGACAGAGGTTGAGGCCTATTCTTCCTGCGCTATCTGCGCTATAGGGGAGTTTTCGTTCTAAGATGGCTATGCGTTTGTTTAGCTAACGGACCTTGTGGTTGTTGTGAAAAAAAGAGTAATTGTGGAGATGTTGAAGGAGAAGGATATGGCTTGAGTGCTTTGAGGGCTAGAGCCCTAAGAAGAGCAAAAGCCGAAAGTATCGTAGATGCTGAAAAAAAGTGTTTAGAACTGCCCTGCCCAGATGATGAGAAGAAAAAATGTGCTTACAACGGGGATCCGCCAGATGAAAAGAAGGATTGTTTATGTAAGCGGTTTTGGCTTAAACAGAATCCTCCTGGCGGGCCCACCCAAATGCCCGTCTAACCAAATTTTCAATGAACCAATATCTGAAGATAGGACTAGCTTTTAGCGGATGTTTATTAGTTTTTTGTCTCTTTAACTTGTGGAAGAGGGAAGAGGAGACTTCTCCAATCCCAATTCTCTATTCATTAGAAGATGAGTTGGTGAAGTTAACTGATGAAATTCAGAGCCGTAGAGATAAACCCTCTGTGGATCGGAATAGAATAAAACAAATTATACGTAATGGTGAAAATGATTTATATGTTAACTCAGATCCACATCCTTCTGAATTGTATTCAGAGTATGTTTTTTTTGATAAGAAGGGTTATGAGTCACAAGTTAAGGCTTTTGAGAAGCTCATATTAATTAGTGAAGAGTTTCCTATGTGGGAACCAAGCTTGGTGGGAGCCAGGGTTGCTGACTCTAAGCGTCAGTCATTTTATAAGAAGTACATTGGAAATAAAGGGTATGTCCCCTAAGTGTTGCCTAAAAATATACCAGCAACTGTATTCCTTGATTTTTTTAAGCGGCAGCTGCAAAAAGAAAAAGTATGCTGGGCATAGTGCAGAGAAAATGAGCCTAAATCCCTTATTCTGTAATGATCTTATGGCGGGGTGAGGCGAGGAAGAATGGCGCAGGAAGTGGGGTAGAGGTAGATCGTAGTGGGAGGCCTTCGGTGAATTCGACCTGCCAAAAATCAAAAGCGAGAACGACCGCTGCGGCACGTGTCCTGCGGTCGCAGGCTCCCAGAGCAGGCCCCGCGCCTCCGCTCGTGCGTCTGTAATTCGTGAGCCGGTCGCTGGTCTGCCGGTCGTTTCCTCAGCGGTTCATTCTTCACCACATCGTCACTTTGATGCTCCCCTCCGGTCGCACCCCTGCGGGGCTGTCGCTGCGCTCCAGTCCATCTCGTTCCACTCGATTGTGGCAGCCGCTTCCTTCGGTGTGTTTCAGACGTTCCTCGCGTGCTCTCTGGTCACCGCTCCTCGCGTCGCTTTCGTCGTTCCTCTCCTCATGCCCACCGCCCGCTCGTCACTTCGGTCGCTCCGGGTTCCGGGGGTGGGGGAGGCGCCTCAAA
>JALZWA010000289.1 GCA_023299815.1 Akkermansiaceae bacterium | reverse complement strand
AAAGGAATCGTAGGCGCTGGTGCAGGTGCCTTAGGAGCAACTGGCTTAGGAGGCGCCGGGGCCGCCGCAGTAGGTGGCTTAGGAGCAGCGGGTGCTGCTGGAGCAGGAGCTGGCTTGCTTGTGCTCGTCGGATCAGCCTTGAGCGTCACGCGGACAGTCTCTTTCTTGATCGGAACCGCTGAAGTCTTCTTCATCGGGGCGGGCGGCTTAGGTGGCTGCTTATCGTCGCTCATAATGTGTGTATTAAATTGAGATTGAGAATTTTTCGGTGAAAGAGACAAACTCTTTCAAAGAGTTAACTAAAACGGAGGACACCCTGTCAAACACGCATCTCTGAAAATTTTCGTGAGCACTCCTTGTGCATCCCCCTCTCCAACCTCCAACACCAGCGTGCTTTTCTAATATCAAAAAAAAGCCCTTCATTTCTGAAGGGCTCTCTCATCATAAAAAACAAAATCCGGTGAAACTATCGGCGGCGGCGAAGAAGGCCAAACGCCGAAAGGCCAACCAACAATGCGGAAGAAGGCTCGGGAACCGCCTCTACTGTGAACGATACACTACCCTCACCAGTTCTGAGGATGTTGTTCCCCCCAGTCTCGGATGGATCCCCGACTTGTTGGCGAATAAAAGAGTAGAAACTCCCATCATTTAAATTGCTGGCCGGGTCATTATTCGGGCCCGCGCCTAAAGTGACTAGGTTGAAACCCCCATCATTTGAAAGGGTATCCGAGGCCCAGTAGAACCCATCACCTGGATCAGTTCCAAAGATACTGCTTTCTTCACCGGTGAAATCGAAAGTCGAGGAATTCAGCTCCGTCGCCTCTGCCCCTGTTATGTCAAAGTTGTTATGTGACCGAAGAACTAGCGGAACTACGGGAGCTGCAAATAAACTTGCAAATCTCCCGGTTGGATTTGTAATCGTAAGAGTGTCTTCCCCAATATCAATAAGATAATCAAATGTTCCTGTCGAAGTTTCACTATTAAAGGTAAAAATCCCCTGAAGTCCAGTAGGACCTTGAGCATAAAGATTCCCAGCAGCAAGGAGGCTAAGGACTGTTAAAGAGGTTGTATATTTTTTCATCTTATCTAGCTATTGAGTTTTGCTTTTGAAGCAGCTGCTCTCTAGCAGCGTTGTTGATTATTAAATTTATCCTGAATATAAATAAAAATCAAACAATTTCTTTGAAAAAAAGTAAAAGTCATTCAAAACACGTCTATTTTCCCTCTTCTTTTATCCCCTCCCCTTGGATAAGGCCTTCATTTTTATTCACACTCAACGCCTCCTTTCCATTGCTATATTGAGAAACTGAAGAAACCCTATTTCTTTTCTCTCCCAAAATAAAAAAATAAAAAAAACGGCCCTGCTTTCGCGGAACCGTCCCAAGAAGAAGACCAATTCAATCTTGTTAATCTTTTGCCTCTGCAAGCTTCTCTTGCACCTTCGCTTCGATCTCGAGGTAGAGTTCCTCGTTTGCCTTAAGCGCTTCCTTCGCACCATCACGCCCTTGAGCGAGCTGGCCACCATCGTAGCTGAACCAACTCCCCCGCTTCTGGACGATCTCAAATTCCTGCGCGAGGTCGAGGAGTGAGCCGACTGAGGAGATTCCCTCGTTATACATGATGTCGAACTCCGCTTCACGGAATGGCGGTGCCACCTTGTTCTTCACGATTTTAATCTTCGTCCGGTTACCATTCACGGTGCCATCAGTCCCCTTGATCTGACCAATCCGACGGATGTCGACTCGAACAGAAGAGAAGAACTTGAGAGCACGACCACCAGGAGTGGTCTCTGGGCTACCGAACATGACGCCGATCTTCTCACGAATCTGGTTCGTAAAGATACAGCAGGTGCGGGCCTTGGAGATGAAGCTGGTGAGCTTCCGCATCGCAGCACTCATGAGCCGAGCCTGGGTGCCCACCGTGGAATCACCAATTTCTCCGCTGAGTTCCTGCTTCGTCACAAGCGCGGCGACTGAGTCGAGCACGACAACATCGATCGCATTCGAGCGGACGAGAGTTTCTACGATCTGAAGCGCTTCTTCACCGGAAGAAGGCTGAGAGATGAGGAGATCATCAAGATTCACCCCAAGACGCTTAGCATACTGTGGGTCAAGCGCGTGCTCCACATCAATGAAGGCCGCGAGACCGCCGGCCTTCTGCGCTTTCGCGATAACAGTGAGGGTGAGAGTTGTCTTACCAGAGGATTCAGGTCCGTAGACCTCAACAATACGACCACGGGGAAAGCCACCGACTCCGAGAGCGCGGTCAATGAGAAGGTTTCCAGTAGGGATAGAATCGACATCCATGCGATTGTCATCACCAAGGCGCATGATGGCGGCTTCGCCAAAGTCCTTCTGGATCTGGGTAATAGCGAGATCGAGGTTCTTCTTGCGGGCAGCATTGAGCTTTTCAGTTCCTTTGTCGACTGCCGCAGCGGCAGGACCTTTTTCTTTCTTATCGGACATAACGGCAGTTTTACTAGCGGTGGCACTCATGACAATGTTCTCTTTAAGTTCTGTGCAGAGATTGCGCGCTTGAACACTACCTGTCAACATTTAAGTGTTCAAAAAATCAATGTTCTTAGGAATAAGTCCGAACGAGACTTGTTCACTCCCCTCTTTTGCCAAACGATACCCTCATGAAGCTCTTGAAGAACCTTTTCCTCATCGTCCTCCTCGCTTGTCTCGTGGGTGGATTTCTGATGTGGAAGAACTATCAAGCGGAAGATGGAATCGTTCTCACGTTCACCGAGGAGGAGATCGAAGCTCGTTTGGATAAAGAATTCCCTAAGCAAACAATGATCGAGGGAATCATTCCCGTAGAAATTAAAACTCCCACCATCGAATTCATCCCCAACACGAATCGGGTCCGCTGCGGTCTCGTCGCTGAGGTCGATGCCTTTATTCGAAAGTATGAGGCGAGCGCCAGCCTGAGCTGCGCCTTGCACTACGAGCCGTCCGACCAGTCTATCAGACTCATCGATCCGCTCGTCGAAGAGTTTCGCACAGATCAAATCCCTGAAAAATACCGTGAGCGCTTGGTGCTGGCAGCCTCCCTGCTCGCCAAACAATTCCTCAATGATCAGCCCGTCTATCAGCTCAAGGAAGAAGACGTGAAGGATAAAGCCACCCGCTACCTGCTGAAGAGTGTCGAGGTAGACAATGAGGTCCTCAAAGTGCGGCTTGGCTTGTGATGATCTCCTCGTGATAAAGCTTAGAGGGAGTTGACAGCGATAGCTGAGTTCGATTATGTCCCCGCCATGGCTAACGAAACCTCTCTTATTCTATTCAAGCCCGACGCGGTTGCTAAGAACCTTGTCGGCACCGTCCTCGCACGCTTTGAAGCTGAAGGATTTACGATCCGCGGGCTTAAAATGATGTCACTCTCAGACGAAATTCTTGCTGAGCACTACGCGCACATCGCCGAGATGCCCTTCTTCCCCTCAGTTCGTGGCTTCATGCAGGAAAGCCCGGTAGTCGCTCTCGCACTTGCTGGTGACAATGTCATCGCTCGTGTCCGCGACCTTCTCGGACCTACCGATTCCGTCACCGCTGCGGAAGGAACAATCCGTGGAGACTTTGGCGATAAGTCAGGCGATTCCAAGATGCGCAATATCTGCCACGCTTCCGATGGTCCCGAGACCGCAGCAGAAGAACTCAAGCGCTTCTTCGGCGATAGCGAGCTCGCTCGCTAAGACATAGGTCGATTCTCAAGACTTACTAAAAAAGGCCGCCCTCCGAGGCGGTCTTTTTCGTCTGGAAAAGTCACCATTGAGAACTCGGCGTGGATGCGTGCCCAGGCCACGACCGCTTCAGCTTCCTCCAAGCCTCCGGGATGACCTGGGTAGCAAATGCAAGTAATGATGCCCTCGGGTTTGAGAATTTCTGAGGCCTGCTGCAGCGCTTCGACCGTGGATTGAGTCTTGGTAATAGTGACTTGATCCGTGCCCGGAAGATATCCGAGATTAAACATCACCGCGCAAGCTGACGGCACCAGTGGGGCCATTTTCGCATGGCTCGCGAGGTGATAACTGATCGGAGTCGTGACCTCTTCCTTACTGAGGCGCTCTCGGGTCGAAAGCAGCGCTTCATACTGAACATCGAAGGCGTGGACCCGCCCCTCCTCTCCCACAAGACGAGCGAGAAAAAGAGTGTCATGCCCGTTGCCTGCCGTGGCATCGATCACGACATCACCTGCCGAGACGACCTCGCGAATCAAATCGTGTGCGACGTGGGTAACTCGTTTCACGGGTGGAAGCAGAACGTCAAATAAGCGGTGGCATCTATTTCACTCACCGGCATGCGCCGAGCGCGAGCCTGACCGGCCCAGCTCTCGAGGAAGAGGATCTCTTTTCGCTCATCATTGTAACCGATGATCACCGAGGCGTGGAGCGGTGCGCTTTCATCCGGATAAGCGGAGCTGGCGGATTGAGAAAAAGTGGTCTCATTTCCACGTGCGATTTCCGACGAGACTCTCCGGTGCTCATGATCTCGCTCGCGGCTCCAGCGTCGCCACACAATGACCGGCATCCCCTCTGCGAGAGAGCGACGCACAGCAGAATGATCGTAAGAAGAACTGCGAGTCATCGCAAAGCCCGCTTCTTTAGCCACCGATTGGTAGAGTCCGAGCATCTGCGAACCCGCAGCCGAGCCCGTGTTTTGAAACTTACCTGCAACTGCAAGCCAGTCCTCATCAAGATGCAGACCTAAATAGCGTCCCACCATGGTGAGGGTGTTCAGACCACAGTAGGGCCGATAGCCCTGAGGAACGACGGGAATCTCTCCGAGCGAAACATCACCGAGTTCGCTCTTCGTGACCTTACTCTTCAGCTGGCTCAAGCGCTCACTCTCAGTAAGATTCGCTTGCGCGGAATCGAGCCATGAGCGCGGCACTTTTCCCTCCCGCGTAATGCTCAGGCGAATGAGCCGATAGGGAGCTGCGATCACCCGAATCATCAGATCGCCCTGAGGATACTCCGTCATTTCCGCGCGGAGACTACGCGTGCGGCCTCGCGAAACTTCTTTGGGTCGCTTTGAGAGCTTCTCCAAGGTCGCGCTGAGCTTCTCCCGATTTTCGTTAAAAGACTCCTGGAACGCCTCTTCCTTCTCAACAAGCTGGGCCCTCAAGTAAGCAATCTGCTCCTTACGATCGAGACCTGCTGGAGGCTGCGGGTTGAAGTAACCAAAAAAGGAACCGGCGTCAGAAAAGGTCACCTGAACTTCCTCAAGACGATCATCCCGGTGAAGCGCGCGCACCAAGAGAGCATCGAGACCGAAGACCTGTGGCCTTGCCTTGAGGTAGGTCGAGCGAGTGCCCATGACCGAGGCCTCAGCTTGCCATTCCCCCGGCAGCTCCCCCCCTTCGGCCCAGAGTGAACTGGCAAGAAGCGGCCCTGAGATCTCACTACCATTGAGCTCACTCTCTTGGTCATTGACCGAAGTGAAGACGGAATTCGGAATCGCCTGCAGCGGCTGACTTAACAAAGCCAAGCCCATCAAAAAAAAAACCCGCTTCACCGAAGCCATGAGCAGGTTAAAGCGGGTAGTGATCATGGAAAAAAGTAACCTCTTCTCTTATTTTTTCTACTCTTTTTTAGGAGCGTCTTTGTTAATCCGCTCCAAAAAGAGACCTGTCAGATCAGTGGCATCCTTCGTATAGACGAGAATGTTGACACCAGCACCAGAAGCACCGGAACGGTCAAAAATGTAGTCGTAGCCTTCTTCCTCGCCCACTTTCTGGACAATCCCCATGAGGGACTTGCGAATCTCACCAAACTTTATCTTTGCTTCCTCATTGAGTTGAGCTTGCTTCCGCTTCAGCCAGGTCGCGCGGTCTTCCTGAAGACGCTTTACCTCATCCCTCATTGCGGAAGCCTGTCTGAAGAGGCCGTCGCGCTTCTCAGCACTGAGTGATGGATCATCAGCATCCTGCTGAAGCTTCTGGGCTTTCTCAGCAGCGGCCTTCATCTTCTCGATGCGCTCCCCATCCTCCTTCTTGATCGTCTCTTGGTAACCAGTGAAGGTCTCGCGAGTGGAGGCACTGACATGATAGTCAGCCACCAAGCGTCCCATATCGACAGTGCCGATCTTATCCTCACCCTCTTGGGCAGTGGAGAATCCAGCGAAGAACAGTGAGGCAGTGAGAGCTGCGAAAAAGCGTGGGAGTTTCATTTTAAAAACAGGGAATTGCGGTTAAAAAAGTAAGTCTAATTACTCTGTAGGCGCTACAGGAGCGTCCTGATTGATGAGCTTGAGAACATCCTCGGTGATGTCAACTTTGTTGCGCACGTAGAGGACAAAAGGAACCTGCGCGGAAGTCAGTCCGGAACTATCGAAAACGTAATCCACATTGATCGCCGCAGCATGACTCTGCACCTGCTGACCCACTACCGTGCGAATCTGTTGAAGCTTTGCCACCATCTTTTGATTCAGCCCTCGGCTCTTCCGCTGGATAAACTCTTCCCTCTCGCGCTTCAGGGCGACGAGAGTCTGCTGGCGCTCTCCATGAGTGCGAGCAATCGCCTGCTTCTTCTCTTCTGAAGCTTCTGCGGCTTGGAATTCTCCTTGGAGCTTTCGCATTTCCTCTTCCATCGCTTTGATCGATGCAACACGCTCGATATTGTCCTTTTGGATAGCCGCGCGCTCGACCTTTTCCTCTTCGTCAGCGGCTACTGTCTCGTGGAACTGAGTCAGCACCTTCTTCATATCGATGATCGCGATCTTGAGAGGCTCTGCCGAGACAGGAGAAAATGAACCAGCGATGAGTGCGAGTCCGAGAAATTTAGGAAGTAAGTTCAATTTCATAATAATGGGGAAGATTGATTCGTTTTGTTAACTGGGGTTAAGTATTTCACCCCTTGCCAGAGTTCTCCAGCTTCTTTTTTAAAGATCTCACCTCTTCAATCAGCCTCGGAAGGCGTGCCAAGGAGGCCATCTTTCGCTGTTCCTTGGCCATCGGCCTCGCGGGAAAGCCCATATAAACTCCGGCATTAGGAACACTTTTAGTGGCTCCCGCACGGCCTGCTAAGATCACCTGATCGCCAATCTCAATATGTCCCCCCACTCCAGCCTGAGCGGCCACAGTGACGTAGTTACCGAGTTGAGAGCTTCCTGCAACGCCACTTTGAGACACCAGCAAGCAATGCTTCCCAGTCTCTACATTGTGCGCCACCTGCACCAAATTATCGACCTTGGTCCCCTCTCCGATGAGGGTCTTTCCAAAGCGGGCGCGATCAATACAAGAGTTCGAGCCGATCTCCACATCATCCTCAAGCTCCACGATTCCCACTTGAGGAACTTTTTGATGCCGCCCGTCGACAAGCTCAAAGCCAAATCCATCTGAGCCCACTACCGCACCCGGCTGAAGGATGACGCGATCACCCAGCACACAACGCTCGCGAACCGAGGAGTTCATGTGAAGAATGCAGTCTGCCCCGATCTGAACGTTCCGACCGAGAACCACTCCCGGTTCAATGATCGTCCGCGGCCCAATCCTGACCCCGCTTCCGATGATCACTCCAGCTGAAATGGTGACACTCAAGGCGTCAAACTGAGCATCATCAGCCACGATCGCGCCGCAGGCGACTCCCGGAGCCACCTCATTGGCTTCTTTTTGGAAATAGTCGATGACTTTGGAGAAAGAAGCAGAAGGGTTTTCCACCTGAACCAGCAGACAGCCTTCTGGTGCCGAAAACTCTCCCTCGGGAACCAGCACTAGGCTTGCCTTCGTCTCCGGCAGCTGCGGTGCATAGCGTGGGTTTCCTAAGAAACTAATCTCTCCAACTTCAGCCTTATCGAGAGAATTAATTCCAGAAAAGACCCGTTCAGCATCTCCCGAAATTTCCTTTCCAATCAGCTGGGCGAGTTCGGTAATTGTCAGTGCCACAATTTAAAAGGCTTACTGCTCCTTGTTGATCTCCTCAAGAAGAGAGTCCGTAAGATCGGTCATTCCACGAGCGTGGAGCACGAAAGGAATCCCCTGACTACTATTTCCAGACTTGTCGAAAATGTAGTCGTAATTCCCCGCTTTCGCACGATCCGAGACCACGCGCTGAACCTCCTCCAAAATACCGCGCATCTGCTTCCGCATCTTTTCGTTCAATGAGCGATTACGACGCTCAAGGAACTCGGAGCGCTCACGCTCCTTGTGAATTCCATCCTGCTGCTGCTCTCTTGATTCGGCCATCAGATCCTGACTCGTCTTGGCTCCGATATTTGGGTTGGTCAATTTTTCACGAATCTTGGCGATCGAATCTTCGATCTGGCGAATGTCTGCAAGGCGCAGGTTATTGTCCTTCTGAATGCGTGCTCGCTCGATGTTGATCTCCTTCTGAATAGAGGCAGTTGCGTGGAACTCATTAAAAAGGCGCTCCATGTCGACCGTCGCAATCTTGAGACGTTGAGCAGATGCTAACGAGGTAAGGGCGAGAAACCCTGTAAAAATAAACAAAAGTGAAGACTTCATAAAAATAGTAGTTGGTATGGGTGAGCCTGCAATCTCAAGTAAAAGACGTCAACCTTCCACGAGGATATTTGGAGGTTTATTGATCTGCTGGACGATTCTTGTTGAGTTCGACCATTAGCACCGCGGTGATGTCGATCAAATCTTTGCCGTAAAGCATCGGAGTCACCTGATTCGTATTGGTGCCTGCTTTCTCAAAGATGATGGTGAAATTTTCCTTCTCCGCATGCTGAGTCACAACTGCCTTAATCTCTTCTAAAATCCCCCTCATCTTCCCTCTCATCTGACGATCAAGTCCCGCATTCGCTTGCTTAAAGCGCGCATCACGCTCCCGATCAAGCCCCTGATGATGGCTCGAGAGCTTATTGCGCTCTAGAACAAGCCTCTTCACCTCCTCCTCTGGCAATCCTTCGGCGCGTGTCTGCTCATGAATTCTTTGAACATTGCCCTGCAGCTCTTTGAGCTTCGCTTTCGCGTCATTGTCTTCCTTCTTGATCCGAGCCCTCTCTTGATCGATGTCAGCCTGAGTTTCCACTGTCTTATAATACGACTTGAACACTTCCTGCACGTTCACAACACCTGCCTTATAAGGCAGCACATTGTCTTGCGCAAAAAGCAAAGACTGAAAAAGAAACAAGAATGCGAAAATCGAGTTGGTAAGACGGAGGTTCATCGTGAAACTATGCTAGCGTCAGCACGCTATTATTAATGAACCTTAGATACCCCGACGTCAACTCTGTTCAAAAAGAGCTCAAGCTCCGGAACGGCCCCCTCGCCCTCGTCCCCACCATGGGAGCGCTCCACGAAGGCCACCTCGCCCTCCTCCGCGCCGCGCGCAAAAAGGTCGGACCACAAGGAACCGTCGCCATCTCCATCTTCGTCAACCCCATCCAGTTCGACCGCCCCGAGGACCTCTCATCCTACCCCACTCCTCTCGAAGACGATCTCGCCCTTTGTGAAAAAGAAGGCGTCGATATCGCCTTCGTCCCCGAGTCTGCCTCTCTTTACCAGC
>JALZWA010000288.1 GCA_023299815.1 Akkermansiaceae bacterium | reverse complement strand
GGCGCTCGCTGATGATGCCGATCAGCGGGTTCTTGGGAAATCGGTCGAGGGGAGCTACGCGGGAAAAGTGGTGGTGATCGAGGTGGGTGAGGATGATCTCGTCAATGGCCAGAGCTTTAAGTTCTGGGAGCGCACTCTGGAGCGGGTCGAGGAAGAGGGGGCTAAGGCGGTCGTCTTCCATCTCGATACTCCGGGCGGACTTGCCTTTGCCACTCACGAGCTCATGAGCACGATCGCGAAGCTGAGCATGCCGACCATTTCATACATCGATCCGATGGCGATGAGTGCGGGCGCGATGATTGCAGTTTCTACGGATCGCATTTACATGGCTCCCGGTTCCTCGGTGGGCTCCGCTGCGGTGGTGAGTGGCTCTGGGGTTGAGATCGGTGATCACATGCGGGCGAAGATCGAGAGCTTTTTCGATGCCCACGTGCGTTGGATTGTTGAGGAAAAAGGCCACAGTAAGGAGGTGGTGCAAGCGATGATGGTGCTGAGCGATGAGGATCGTCAGATCGGTGATTTGACGGTGAAGGCGGGGAATCTGCTGGCGCTCAACTCCAAGGACGCGGTTCAGATGCTTGATGACGGCCCGCTCTTCGCGGTGGCTGAGATGAGCTCGCTCGATGATGTCTTAAAAGCTGAGAATCTCTCAAAGGATGATGTTCTCGAGGCGACTCCGACGAGCTTTGAGAAGTTCGCGTGGTGGGTTGCGAGCGTCTCTGGAATTCTGATCTTCGTGGGGCTTGCGGCGGGTTACTTTGAGATTAAGACGCCCGGGTTTGGGATTGGAGGAGTCATTTCACTTCTCGCTTTCTCCATCCTCTTTTTCGGAAACAATCTCGCCGGAAATATGGCGGGTTATGAGCTTACGGCGCTCTTCGTTCTGGGGATTGTCCTGATCGGGCTTGAGATCTTCCTCATTCCTGGATTCGGGGTTGCAGGCATTGCTGGGATTGCTTGTGTCATTGGCTCGATCGTGTTCTCGATGGTCGATGGCGTGGCTTGGGAGCAGCGCGAGTGGCAAGCTCCGGGTGAGGGGAGTATCGGGGATGCCCTGAGTGGCCCTGCGAAGCATTTCGCCTTTGGGGTCTTCACCTCGCTGATCGCGCTTTGGGTGATGATGCGCTACCTTCCGCAGGTGCCGTTTTTACAGAAAAATTTCCTACCTACGAGCCTTGCTCCGGGCACGGGGATCACGAATGAGGAGGCGACAGGTCCGCGGATCGGGATGACCGGAGTGGCGACCACGGACTGTCGGCCTGCGGGAAAAGTAGAAGTCGATGGCGAGCTCCTCGATGTCGTGGCCGATGGTGATTTTCTGCTCAAGGGCGCAGCCGTCCGCATCATTAAAGAAGACGGGATGGGGGTTGTGGTGAAGGGTGCTTGAGCTGGTCTGTCTCATCTGAGAGAAGGAGCGCGATGAAATCCCTCGTGCTCTGCTTTCTGCTGGTCTCGCCTCTTGTTGCCAATGAATGGGTTACCTTGTTTGATGGGGAAACTTTGAAAGGGTGGACCAATCAAGGCGGCGATCGGCGCGAATAGCGGCGTCTTTTTAAACAGCGAGCCCAAGGTGAAAGATGAGGCGGGCGATTGCTACGAGATCAATATCGCGGGAGCTGACAATGCTTTCCCAACCGGAAGCATCGTGAAGCACCACAAGATTACGGGTCAAGGCGAGAAGGAGGAGTGGCGCAGCTACCGGCTGATCGTGAAGAAGGGTGTTGTGACCGTGATTCTGGATGGTAAAAAAATGGTGAGCTACAGTCCCAAGAATCCACGTCCTGCAGGCCACGTTGGTCTCCAAAAGAATACCGGAAAGATCGCTTTTCGGGACATTCGGGTGAAGGAGCTGAAGTAGGCGCGCTTTTAAAAGGTGCCGCCGATCGAGAAGTGGAAGGCTCCTGAGTGTTCATCTCCGTCTTGAGTGAGGGACTGGCCGTATTCGAAGCGGATGGGGCCGACGGGGAGATCGACGCGGAGGCCGAGGCCGATGGCGACCTCGATATCGGTGGAGAAGAGTTCGTCTGCGCTTTCGGCGAGGGCTCCGGCGTCGAGGAAGATGACGCCTTTGACGGGGCCGGTGATGGTGCGGATGTATTCGATATTGGCGATCCACCAGGCGGCTCCTCCGGTGGGGTAGCCGTCGATTGTGGGGCCCATGTCGCGGTCGTTAAAGGAGCGGACGGATTGTGAACCGCCCTCGAACTGGCGAAGGTCGATGGGAAGGGAGTCGATGCCTCCGGAGGGGACGATGAGGCCGGTGCGGAGGTTCGCGGCGACGGCGCTATTTTTCCCGCGGGTGTCGTAGTAGCTGAATTGTCCTTCGAGCGAGAAGTAGGTGGTGGTGTCCTCTTTTTGGACAAATCCCATGGCGGTGTCGAGCTGGGCATACCAGCCGTCTGAGGGGAGGGCGGCGTCATTTCTCCGGTCGTAGCGCTGCTGAAGGCTGAGCTCGCCGACGACGTAGTCGGTAGGGCCGAGTGCGCTCTCAGGGAGGTCATTTGATTCGATGGTGGCGAAGAAGATTTTCCCGCCAAGGGTGAGGGAGTAGTGCTCGTAGGGCTCGGCGCTGAGTTCGATGCCGTAGCCGCCTTCTACCTTATCGTAGCCATCAAAGTCTCGTGTGACGAGGTAGGCGCGTTGGGTGAGGTTCAGGTCTCTTCCTAGGAAGAAGGGGTCCTGGAGGGAGACTTCTCCGAGTAGGCCGAGCGAGGTGTATTCTAAGCCAGCATTAAAGTTTTTTAGGGAGCCCCAGAGATTTCGATCAAAGTAGCCTGCGCCGAAGATGAAGCCCTCGTAGGAGCCGATGCCGGTGGATAATGAGATGCCGCGAGTGTCGGCTTCTTCTAGGTGGAGGGTGAGGTCGATCTTTTGTCCGGGGAGGGGAGTTTCTTCGGTGCGGGTGCTACGGAAGGCTCCGGTAGCCATGAGTTTTTTGACGCGTGCGTTTAAGCGGTCTTTATCAAAGGGGAGGCCTTCGTATTCCTTGAAGGGGGCGAGGAGGGCGGAGGATTTTGTCTTTTGGAGGCCGGTGACTTGGACTTTGTTAAGCTGGTAGCGCTCGCCGGGGATGAGGGTGAAGGTGAGGGAGAGGGTGGATTCGCCGAATTCACGGTCAAAGCTGATTTTTGCGTCTGGGTAGCCGATGCGGCGGTATTCTTTTGTGATGGAGGCGCGGATGCGGCGGACGTTCTTGGTGGTGGCGGGGGCTCCGGTGATATCGGTCAGTTTTTCAACGAGGCGTGCGGGCGGGGGGATGGGTGATTTGACCTGAGGCGCGGTGATGGTAAAGAGGGGGCCGGGGGTGGTTTTGAGGGTGATAGAGATGGTGCCTGCAGCAGTGGTGGAGTCCTTTTCTGGAATGAGGGTGGCCTTCCAGTAGCCGCGACTTTTTAGGAGGGCGAGGACGCGTTCTTGTCCTTCTGCGAGGGATGATTCGGTGAAGGGGAGTTTGGCTTTGTTCGTGCCGGGGAGTTGGAAGGAGCTGTTGAGTTGTTCCTGCGCATCTGTGGAGTCTTCGCTTGGCCAACCGGTGATGGAGGTGGTGCCTAGGGCGAGGGTTTTTCCGGCCTCGGCCTTGAGGAGGATGGTGTCATTTCCGGGGAGGGTCCAGTTGACGACGGCGTTGGGCGAGCCTTGCTTTTTGAGGAAGTCGGCTACGAGGAAGGCTGCGTCATCTGCGCGTGAGGGGGAGGCGGGGCGCTTCTTGATGTAGTGAAAGCGGGGGCGGAGGGCTTTGAGGATTTCTTTTTCATATCCCTCGTTTAAGCCCTCGAGCTGAATATTTGCGCCGATGAGGGGGCTGAGGGTGAGGAGGAAGAGGAGGGCGGCTTTCATCGGAAGCGGAGTGAGAAGATGACGATGCTGCGGGTGTGGCCTTCTTCATCGATAGAGGTGGAGACGGCCCACTGGTCGTCTAGGTCGAAGGTGACTGAGGTGAAGTGGCGGCCGGAGAAGCGGTTGTAATCGCCGAGTGAGAAGTCGACTTCATCGAGGTTTTTGAGGAAGCGCTGGACGAGGCTTTTTGCGTCTTGTTTTCCGTAGCGTTTGCGAAGTCCTTCGATGAGATATTGCATGGCCTTTTGTGAGGCGAGGGTGCGGTTGTTGAGGGCGGAAGCAGTGGAGCCGGTGGAGAGGAGAAGGAGGATTTCACTTTCTGGGAGGGGGGGCTCTGAGGTGAGGGAGAGGGCTGGATCGGAGGCGAGGCCGGTGAGGTAAATCTTGATTTCGTGGCCGGAGATTTTTGCGGTGCCGTTGATGCTGACGGAGGGTTCGGTGAGGTCCTTGGGGTTTAGGTTGATGGTGCCATTTTGGATGAGGAGTTTTGAGAAGGGGAGGTCGATCTCGAGGTCTTGTGAGGTCATGGTGCCGGAGGTGTGGATGTCTCCGAGGGTTCCTCCGAGTTGGATATTGGTGAGGAGTTCTCCGGAGATGAGATTACCGCGGATGAGGATGGGGTCTTTGGTGGTGATGGCGATGTCGATGGGCCATTTAGAGAAAGGTTCTGGGAGTGAGTAGAGTTCGTCTGTGTCGACGGCGCTGAGGTCGGGGATGTCTGGGCGCTCGACTTCGGTGGTGGGGATACCGAAGGGGAGGATTTCGATGTCTTTATAGATCATGCTCTCGACGAGTGGGATGGTGCCGGAGAGGCGGGCGGATTCGAAGGGGCCCTTGAGCGTGAGTGCAGGATTGGCGCGGAGGGAGTAGTCACTGTCTCGCCAGAGGAGGACGTTTTCTCCTGTTAGGGTGATATCAATGAGCGGGGTTTCTCCGAGTTTGACGAAGCCGTTTAGGTTGAGTTTCCCCCCTGCGGCGGTGATCTGACAGGGGGGGATGGTGATGGTGTCACCGCGGAACTTGAGGTAGATATTCGTGTTCCGGAAGTCGGAAATGGGGGAGTCGCGGAGGCGGGCGCGGTCTGCCCGGATGTAGAGATCACCGCTGAGGTCTGGCTTTTCTATGGTGCCAGCAGCTTCGATGTTGATCTCAGCGATTCCCGCAAGATCTTGGACCTGCGGGACGAGGGCTGCGATGCGGCGGAGGTCGATGCTTGGGGTTTTTGCGCTGAAGGAGATGGGTTCCTTCATGATGGAGTCTGGATCATCGATCCACTTGGCGGGGAGGAGCGGGAAGCGTCCGGCGAGGTCGAGGAGGCGTCCGCCGGGTTCTTTGATGAGTCCGCTGAGGATGAGTTCCTTTTTCTGAGTGGTGAGGGAGATGTTGAGATCTGAGGTGGGGACTTCAGGGAAGGCTTTATTTCGCACTTGGAGTGCCTTGATGCTGGCGCTGATGAGGGGCTCGACAAAGGTTCCGCTGAGCTTGAGTGAGGCGTCGAGGGCTCCGCTGAAATCTGGGTCAAAGCGTGAGAGCTGAAGGGGATCGAGGGTGAAGGAGAAGTCGAAGGGCTCCTTCATGATGGAGTCTGGATCATCAATCCACTTTTTAGGCCGGAGTGGGAAGCGTCCGGTGAGGTCGAGGAGGCGTCCGCTG
>JALZWA010000287.1 GCA_023299815.1 Akkermansiaceae bacterium | reverse complement strand
CCTCAGCCTAGGCTGAGGATTTTTAAGATCGATGGTTGGAAACGTATGATTTCTAGCTGCTTTCTGGCAGGGTGACTTTGACGCGGTAGAAGCGCTTTGAGAGAGCGGTTGGGTAGTTGATATTGAAGTCGATCTCGCCTCCAGTTCCGATACTGGGCTCTCCTAAGTCGGTCCAAGAATCTTCAAGAAGGGTGTCGCTGAACTGAACTTGATAGATTTGGCCGGCTGCTGATTGTTGGATAGAGAAAGAGATGGTTCCGACGGTTTGAAAGGCATTTGAGATAGTGACTCCGGTGAGGATGATGTTTTCGTCGATGACGGGAGCGAGTCCTAGGCTGAGGTCGAACCAGTTCAGGTTTATGAGGCTGGCATTGCTTGCCCCATTTTCAATAAAGACGAGATAGAGGTCGTAGGTGCCGGCGGTGTTGTTGAGTGGGATTTCAATGGTTTCCCAATTCTGCCAGCCGCCTGTTTCAGGGACGTCGGCGGTGCCGATGAGCTCGCCGGTGGGGCTTCCGAGGCGGACTTGGATCTGTGAATCAGACTTGTTGGTGGGGCGGGCGACGCGGAAGCGGGCGGAGGCATTCTCGTTAAGGGTGACGTTGTTATAGCGGACCCAGTCGTTGTTCGAGATGAAGGCGACGTTTTGACCTTCGTTGTCATCTGTGGTGGTTTCGGTTCGGATTCCGGATTGGTCGTCGTATCCCTCGGCCTCGAAGCGGGTGAGGGGGCCGCCGGGAGGATCGAGGGGGATTTCGATACAGCAGACTGATTCTCCGGGGATGAGGGCGAAGATTTTCCCGGGGTCAGTCGAAGTGCTAGTGGTTGCGATACCTTCAACCGAGAGAGCGGTGTTCCACTGGGTTTTGGTGATGGTTTGGTTGGTGGATAGGAGTCCGTTGAGGTCGATGTTGAGGGGGACGCCGCCGGGGTTTTGGTTGATGGCCCAGACGGTGAGGAGGTTGTCCTTGATGAGGGCGGTGGTGTGGCTGAGTTCGTCAGGGGTGTCGATTTCGAGTGCTTGCCCGCGGTGGGAGGTGTTGGTGAGTTTGTTAAAGATGAAGTATTTGACGTTCCGGACGGGGGTGCCATTTGGATTCAGGATGTAGCTGTGGCCCTGGTTGGTGGTGCCGATGGCGAGCCAGCCACTGAGGCCAGAGAAGCCGGCATTGATGGCCTCGAGCATGAAGGAGAAGGTGAGGACCTCATCCGCATTGGAGGTGCTTTTCCAGCCGTGGAGTTCGGTGTTCCAGACTTCTTTTTCGGGACCGAGGATGTCGTGGGAGCGCTCGACGAAGTCTTCGGCGGTGCCGGTTTTATCGGTGTTGTGGGAGGCGGAGATGTCGATGGCATTTCGGCGTCGGGTGGTGTTCACTCCGGCGAGCCAGGAGCGGCCTTGGGCGTAGCTCCAGGTGGAGGGGGCGATGATTTGGGGCATCGTGAGGCCTTTTGGGATGAGGTCATCTTCGAGGTATTCGGCGATGTCACGGGCGTGGGTGGGGGTGAGAAAGTTCCACTCGTTGGTGAGGTCGAGGTAGCTGATTTCAAAGCCATAGGAGTCCATGAGCTCGATGTAGCGGATGAGGTATTGGGCGCATTTTTCCCAGTTAAGGCTGAAGTTACTACTGCCTCCGGTGCTGTTGGTAATCCATTGGGGGTAGGGTTGCCAGGCGACGTTGGGTTGGGCTTCGTCGAGCGGGCGCGGGGAGGCGAAGAATTTGATGTCGGGGTTAGCTTGTTGCATTTCCTGCATCATGGGGATGATGCGAAAGGTGTAGGCTGAGAGGTCAAAGTCGCCCTCGGTGAGTTCGTAGCCGGAATTGATGGCGACACGGATGAAGTCGATGTCATTATCGACGACGGACCATTTTGCGACGAGGTCTCGCTCGGCGGAGTTGAGTGAGGTGGTCCAGAACCAGAGGCGCTCGTAGTCCATGCCATAGCGCATGGTTTGCTTTGGGGTGTTTCCCACGACGACTGGAATACCGGAAGGTTCTCCAACGGCGGTGACGGTGAGGAGTCCGTTGGGGCCGGAGTTATCGATGTTGAAGGACCAGAGGGAGGTGTCGACGCCGGGTGCGAAGGCGAGGCCGTTGTCTGTGATGGAGCCGTCCTCGACTTCGATGACGGTCCAGGTGCCGCCGCCAGATCCGTTTTCGTAGTAGTCGACGTCTAAGAGGGAGCCGTTTTCAAAGGTGGCGTAGGTTCCGTTGTCGTCGGAGTCGCTGTCGTCGAGAAAGATGGGAGTGACGCCGCCGAAGTCGATGCCGACTTTGAGGGTGGAGCCGGGGTGCTGATTCCAGTAGCCATCGAAACTTCCGTTAGAGGTGCCGATGCCGATTTGGGACGCGGTGGAGCCAAGGACGGTGAAGTTTCCGGTGCCGGACTTGGTAGCGTGGCCGAGTTTTACGCCGTAGCGAGTGATGAATGAGCCGCCGGAGATTTCGAGGGTTCCAGTGCCGCCGTCGTTACCGCGACGGTTGCTGCCGAGGTAGAGTGAGTTGTCTTCTTGTGCTCTGGAGATGTTGAGCTGGCCGCCGCTGAGGAGGTAGGAGCCGGTTTCGCCGAGGGCTTGACCGATCTCGAGTTCATTAATGACGGCGGTGCCGCCGGTCTGGATCATGGTGGCATTGAGATGACTTTCGGCGCTGCTCTGGAATGCGGCATTGAGTTGGCCACCAGAGATGGTGAAGGTGCCGCCTTGTGCTCTGAGGCCGCGAATCGCGATGCTGTCACCGGAACTGAGTTCGGGGTTGCTGAAGGTGATGTAGGCGTAGTCGCCTTCGACGGGGTCGCGGTTCCAGTTGGTGGCGTTGTTCCAGTCGTCATTGGTGAGTCCGGTCCAGAAGACGTTTCCGGTGTCGGGGTCTCCGGTGGCGGTAACGGTGAGGAGGCCGTTGGCTCCAGAGTTGTCGACGTTGAAGGACCAGACGCTGGTGTTGACGTCGGGGGCGAAGGCGAGGCCGTTGTCGATGACGTCGCCATTTTCAACTTCCATGACGATCCAGGTGCCGCCGTCTTGGCCGTTGTCGTAGAAGTCGACATCGAGGAGGGAGCCATTTTCAAAGGTGGCGCTGGTGCCGGAGGTGGTTGTGGTTGAGTCGTTGAGAAAAATGGAGCGCACGCCGCCGAGGTCGATGCCGACTTTGAGGGTGGAGCCGGAGTGCTGGAGCCAGGTGGCGTCGTTGTCGGTATTAGAGCCGGCGATGCCGATTTCGCCGATCGCCGATCCAAGGACTGCGAAGGTGCCGGTGCCGGAGGATGAGTCATCGCCAAGTTTGACACTGGAGCGGGTGGTGAGGGAGCCTCCGGTGATTTCGAGGGTGCCAGTGCCGGCATTTCCGGATGATTTATTACCACCGAGGTAGAGGGAGTAGCCATTGAGGGCGCGGCTGATGTTGAGGCTGCCTCCGCTGAGGGCGTAGAAGCCGGTTTTTCCGGAGGTGCGTCCGATTTCTAGTTGGTTAATGGCGGCGCTTGTTCCGGTGTGGTTGACGGTGCTATTGATGTGACTGTCCCAAGATGACTGGGCGGTGGCTGAAAATGAGCCTCCGATGAGGTTCAGCGTGCCGCCTTGGAGACGGATCGCTCTGAGGTTTGCGTTGGTCTCGGTGTCGAAATCGACGGTGCCGGAGGGGATGTAGGCGACGTCGCCAGCGATCGGGCCGGTGGTGTTGTCCCAGTTGAGTCCGGTGAACCAGTCAGTGCCTTCGGATCCATCCCAGTTGACGTTGGCAGCATGGAGAGATGAGGCCGCAAGGAGCACGGCGGCAGCGCGCGCGAGGGGAGACTGAGTTTTCAAGAACATAGAGAAAATTGGATAGGACGAGGTGACGAAGATTCCGTAAACGCACTAAGAAGTGCATTTACGTGAATATTGTCGATTTAGGATATTGTGCCAGTCATTCCTCGTTGTTTTTTAGGCTGGGCCTCATGAGGTAGCTAGTATTTGTAGTCAGCACCATCGCGACTGAGCTGGCAGCTTTTGTCGATCTCGGCGAGAGCTTGGGTCATCTCCTTGAGTAGCTCCGGGTTTTCCTGAGCGAGGTCGTTTTTTTCGTAGGGATCGTTAGCGAGGTTATAGAGACGGGTGCGGCCGGTGTTGTTCTTCGTTGCTTCCTTGAGGATCTTAAAGTCGCCTCTGATGAGCGCTTGCCCATCAGTTCCTTGGTAAAGGCGACGGTAGCCGAAGAAGAGGTCATTGGGGCGCTTGGTGATCTCACCTTTGATGATTGGCATAAGGTCGGTGCCATCGATGGGTCGCTGGTTCTTTTTTGAGAAGGAGTAATCGGTGACGGAGGCAACAGTGGGGAGGAGATCGACGGTGGAGCAGCGGACATCGGAAGTGGTGCCGGGTGGGATAGTGCCGGGCCACTCGACGCAGGCGGGGACGAGGAGTCCGCCTTCATACATGGTGTGCTTGTGCCCTTTGAAGAGACCGGCAGAAGCGATTCCTTTTTTGGCTAAGCTATCGGAGGGACCGTTGTCGCTACAGAAAAGGAGGAGGGTGTTTTTCTCGATGCCGAGGTCGCGGAGCTTGGTGCGGAGGCGGCCGATTTGCTCGTCCATCGCGGTGATGCAGCCGTAGTAGTTCCGGCGCTTGGTTCCATGCTCGGCATACATTTCGTGGTATTTGGGTCCGGCGAGGACGGGCTCGTGCGGGGCGTGGAACCAGACGGTGGCGAGGAATGGGTCTTCTTTGTTTTCTTCGATGAAGGGGATGACGCGATCCATGATGATGCGGCTGTCATCGCCGCTCATGTTATCGGTGACTGGGGTGCCATCTTGAAGGTAGGGGGCTCCGCCTTTCCAAGATTCTCCGGGCTTGTTTCCCCAGCTCTCCCAGTCGGCGGGAGTGATAGTGGGGTCCCAGGTGGGGACGGCGCTGGAGGTGGCGAACCAGGTATCGAATCCGTGGTGAGAGGGTGGGGAGTAGTGACCGCGTGAGCTGAGTTGGTCTGGTTCGACCCAGCCGATATGCCATTTGCCAAAGAAGGCGGTTTTGTAGTCCTTTGATTGAGCGATCTCTGCGACGGTGATCTCCCCAGAGCGCATTCCGGCGGTGTGAGCGGCTAGGATGCCGAAGCGGAAGGGATTACGCCCAGTGAGGCAGCTGCCACGGGTGGGCGAGCAGAGGGGGGAGGCTGCGTAGAAGCGGGTGAATTTGGCGCCATTGGCAGCCATGGCATCAAGATGGGGAGTCTTGAGATCGGGATGGCCATTGAAGCCGACATCACCCCAGCCTTGGTCATCGCTCATGATGAGGATGATGTTTGGCGGAGCCGCTTCCGTGATCGCTGCGATGAGCGCGCATGCGGCGCTGAGGATAGGGCGGAAGTTGAGTAGAGGTGACATTTTGGTGACTAAAGTAAGAGTTGCGGAGCAGAGAAGGAGGTGGGATTGTTTCTTTTCCTAAATTCGTCATTCTATGAACAGCGCAATTTGTCCGATTTTACCGGAAAATAGGTTTATTCGTCACTTTTTGCTGCTTCGGTGTAACGATTTTTGTAAACCAGTAGTTCAAGAAGTAACATCATGAGGCATTCGCTCCCTTTCCTCCTTGCTTTGACGGTCGGCACAGCGTCTGCCTTGGTGATCCGGCATGACACGCCGACTATTGATTACGAGAACTACGGGAAAGAGAGCCAGTTCAATGCGTCACTTAATATTTTTAAAGATGGCAATGCAGAGTTCGGGGCTCTTGCTGGAAGCACCGCGATCGACAGCCGCTGGGGAGTGCACGCTCGGCATACTTTGGTATCGGTCGGCGACTGGCTGGACGATGGTAATATCGCGCGCATGCGCGGGACGAAGTGGAACGGGGTCTCTTTTCAAGGGCTTGGCACGGTTCAGGTGAATCAAGTTATTCATTACGATGATGATTTCTCCCGATTTTCCAATGTGATCGATATCGCGCTGATCCAGGCGAAGGCGCCGTCCTCGGCCTTGA
>JALZWA010000286.1 GCA_023299815.1 Akkermansiaceae bacterium | reverse complement strand
TTCGCTGGTGCGGCTGGTACCGGGAGCTCCTTCCGCTGGCCGGGGGAGAGTAGCTCTCTGAGTTCTGGCGAGAGCTGGACTTTTCAGTTGTTGATCGATTGGCGTGGCATCGTGGTCTCCTGCCTTCCCTTGGAAGATTCGCGAGACGCGCGCGCGCTTAGGATTGCGGAAAGCCTGCGACTTTCTCGCTACCCTCTTTTAGAAAAAGATGCCCCACTGCGCCAGTGGCAACTTGAAGCCAGCGCGGTAGATAGGAGGACTCAGTGATCGAAATCTCTCAATTCTTCATCGGCCTTGTTCTTTTAGCCTTTGCTTGGCTCGTCGCCGACTTCCTTTTCGAGAGCCTCGGAGGCCGTCTTTCTCGCTGGCTGAATCACCGCCAGTCTCGTGAGTGTCACCTCTGCGGCAAGACCTACGCTGAGAAGCCCCGCGTCAAACTCTCCCACTGCCCGGATTGCGATGGCCTTAACCCGCGAAAGAATCACCGCCGACTCGGCTAAACGAGCTTCCTTCGCTTGCCTTTCTCCCCGATCCAGCCTACCAATTTTTAACTTCTACGAACTATGGAAAACCGTCGCGTCGTCATCACAGGCCTTGGAGCCCTCAGCCCCCTTGGAAATGATGCTGCCTCCACTTGGGACGGCATGAAAAACGGTCGTAGTGGAGTCGGCCCCATCACCTCGATGGATGTCAGCGAATACGGCACCAAGATCGCCGGAGAAGTGAAGGACTTCGATCCCAAGCCCTTCTTTAAAAATCCTAAAGACGCCCGTCGCATGGACCGCTACGCCCACCTCGGCATCGCCGCTGCTAAAATGGCGCTCGACGACTCCGGCCTCGAACATGCCGATGTCGATCGTGACCGCATCGGCGTCATGCTCGGCTCCGGTATCGGCGGACTCGGCACCCTTGAGGATAATCACACCGCTCTTCTTCAGCGCAGCCCTAGCCGCGTCTCGCCCTTCACCATTCCCATGATGATCTCAAACATCGCCAGCGGTGTCTTCTCAATGGAATATGGTTTTGGTGGGCCGAACATGGCCATCGTCACCGCCTGTGCCACCGCGAATCACTCCATCGGAGAAGCCTGGCGCATGATCAAGTTCGGCGATGCTGATGCCTTCATCGCCGGAGGTTCTGAAGCCTCGATCCGCCCCATGGGCCTCGCTGGCTTCTCGAACATGCGCGCCCTTTCTACTCGGAATGACGATCCCACCGCGGCGTCCCGCCCCTTCGACACCGGCCGTGATGGCTTCGTCATGGGAGAAGGAGCCGGAGTCGTCGTCGTCGAGGAACTCGAGTATGCCAAAGCGCGCGGTGCAAACATCATCGCTGAGCTCACCGGCTACGGCCTCAGCGCCGACGCCTACCACCTCACCTCCCCGCATCCCGAGGGACTCGGAGCAGCACGCTGTATGGACATGGCGCTCAAGCACGCCGGGCTCAACCCCGAGGACGTGCAATATGTCAACGCCCACGGAACCTCCACTCCCCAAGGCGATGTCTGCGAGACAAAGGCCATCATGAAATCCTTCGGTGGATGGTCAAAAGAAGGCCTCGTTGTCAGCTCCACCAAGTCCATGACCGGCCACCTCCTCGGAGCAGCCGGCGGAGTCGAGCTCCTCGCCTGCCTCATGGCAATCCGCGATGGCATCATCCCGCCCACCATCAACCTAGAGAACCAGGACCCCGAGTGCCCGCTCGACTACTGCGCAAACACCGCGCGTGAAGTCGAGATCAAGGCGGCCCTCAGTAATTCCTTCGGCTTCGGCGGACACAACGCCTCGCTCCTTGTCCAGAAGTTCGCGTAATCAAGCGTCCCCTTCACACTCCGAGGGAAGCTCCCCGCCCTCAACCCCGTCTTCGATGCTCAATGTCCAAGGCTCACACACCGGAATCATCGGCTGGAACGGCAGCGGGAAATCCCGTTTCGCCGCCGCCCTCGCCGAGTCATCTCCGAGTTCCGTCCTCGTCTCCTTCGAGACCGAGGACGCCCTTCTTGAGCGTGAGATCCGGGAGGATGACACCGAGTTCCTCGACTACATCGACCCCGGCCGCTCCGTCCGCGAGCTCATCCACGAGGTCAGCCCTCCCGATACAGACCTAGGCGAGCTCATCGCCCAGCTCGGCCTGACCGCTCTCACAGATCGTGGCTTTCGCCTCCTCTCAACCGGCGAGCGCCGCCGCCTCATGCTCGCCCGAGCCCTTGTGCAATCTCCCCAGCTCCTCATCCTCGATGAGCCATTCGATGGACTCGACCAAGCCTTCCGCGTCCACCTCCGTGACCTCCTGAAAACCCTCGCGCAAAAAGTGACCCTCGTCATCGTGGCGAACCGTCTCAGTGATCTCGATGGCCTCGTCTCCCATCTCGCCTGCGTTGATCGCGGCGAGCTTCTCCTCTCTGGCCCCCGAGAAGAGGTCGAAGAAAACCCTCTTTTCAAACAGCTCATGGAACTCAGCGATGAGCAGATCATGATCCCTGAGCGAAAAACTGAGCGCATCGAGATAGAAGGCCCGCTTGTTTCCATGAAAGACGTCACCGTCATCCACGGAGGGCGTGAGATCATTTCCTCCTTCGATTGGCAGGTGGAAAAGGGGCAGAACTGGAAGATCTCTGGACCGAATGGCTGTGGTAAATCCACTTTGGTAAATCTCGTCACCGGTGATCATCCGCAGTGCTACTCAAATAACGTCACCGTCATGGGCATGTGTCGTGGAAATGGCGAATCCGTCTGGGATATCAAGAGCCACCTCGGCATCGTCTCCCCCGCGCTTCACCAGCAATACCGCGTCGGCTCTCCCGCTCTCGCGGTGGTTCTCTCTGGCCTTTATGACAGCGTAGGGATCTATCGGAAACCGGACCCCGCTCATCTCGCGGTCGCGCGTGAGTGGCTAAAAGTGGTCGGCATGGGCGAGCAAGAGAAGAAGCTCTTCCGCTCGTTCAGCTACGGCCAGCAGCGCCTCCTCCTCATCGCCCGCGCCCTCGTCAAGCAGCCCCCGCTCCTCATCCTCGATGAACCCTGCCAAGGCCTCGACCCGCTCAACCGCGCCCTCGTTTTAAAAGTGATCGATCGCATCGCCGCCACCGGCCTCACCCAGATCCTCTACATTACTCACGAGCCTGAGGATCATCTCGATTGCGTCACGGACACCCTCAACTTTGAAAACGGCGGGTGGGTGAAGACGAAGCTGGATAGTTCTGCGGCGCGATAAAGTAGGGTGCTTCGTGATCACCTGCGCGGATCATGACACAGCGCTCAAGGGGATCTTTGGAAGACCATTTTTCTAAAGCGACCTCCGTGAGGAGAGGGAGCGGCACCGGCCAGAGTGTTTTCGGGATGATTCTAAAATTGGTCTCGTCAGAAAAGAAGTTGGCGACGTCGTCAATGTGCATCCACTTACCTCTCCGGCATTTCGGATTCAGGAATTCCGGAGCCGCAGGAGTAGGAGAGTCGATGTGATCGAAGAGGCACCCGTAGATCAACTGCTGCGTCACGATCTCCTCATCACGAAATTCCTTCGGTAAAAAATCGCGGTAATTTTTCACCAAAGTCAGCTGATGGCTGCGGAGGCGATCCAGTTTCTTGAAATAATTATCCCGCGCATCTGGCCCCGGAAGCGCGTCTCCCACCGCGAGGTAAAACTTCGTCGCCAGCTCCAGATGAATGAGCTGCCCGCTGGTGAGGTCACGCACCAGAAAGTCTAGCTCGCCCACCGTGGTGTGGGCATCCTTTTGCACCTGGAGATTCTGCGCGAGTAGATCGAAGCGCTCTGATGCTTCGAGAACCACCGCAAGCGCGTCTTCATAAAGATGACCCAACTTCTGCTGCGCGTTCAGCTCTGGCGTCTCGGTGGGAAGCGTCAGTTCCTCGTAAGGAAACGAAGCTGTCTCAGGAAGATCCCCGATCAGAAGCGGGCTACCGGTGAGACTTTGGAGAAGAGAGCGAGTCATCATGAATGAGCAAAGCGGGCGAGACGCCCACTCTCCATAAAAAAAGCGCGGACCTTGCAGTCCGCGCTTTTGAAAAAGAGGAATTTTTTAATTAGACCGTCTCGATCGGCTGCATCGCGCCCATTGCTGCGCGGAGCTCTTCTCCGATGTGCTCGACGTGGTGCTCGCGGATGATGGCATTGACGGCGACGAGGGATTTGTTGTCCACGCTTGCGTCAACTTCACCAAGGCCCTTACCGATGACGGAGGTGTCGACGCTGGTCATGAACTCTTCGAGAAGAGGAACTGCGGCGTGTGAGAAGAGGTAGCAACCATACTCAGCGGTATCGGAAATGACGTTGTTCATTTCGAAGAGCTTCTTACGAGCGATGGTGTTCGCGATGAGTGGAGTCTCGTGGAGGGACTCGTAGTAAGCGGACTCAGGCTCGATGCCGGCCTCGACCATGGCTTCGAATGCGAGCTCAACACCAGCGCGGACCATGGCGATCATGAGGATGCCTTTGTCGAAGTATTCTTGCTCGGCGATCTCGCCTTCACCTTCGGTTTTTTCGAACTCAGTCTCGCCTGTGGCTTTGCGCCAGCCGAGGAGGTTTTCGTCGTTGTTCGCCCAGTCAGCCATCATGGTGCTGGAGAACTCGCCAGAGATGATGTCATCCATGTGCTTGTAGAAAAGGTCGCGCATGATGTCCTTGAGCTCCTCAGAGAGGACGAAGGCTTCGATCTTAGCTGGGTTGGAAAGGCGATCCATCATGTTGGTGATGCCACCGTGCTTGAGAGCTTCGGTGATGACTTCCCAACCGTTCTGGATGAATTTGACGGCCCACTTGGTGTCGATGCCGTCTGCCTTCATCTTCTCGAAGCAGAGGATTGAACCAGCCTGAAGAAGACCGCAGAGGATGGTCTGCTCGCCCATGAGGTCGGACTTCACTTCAGCAACGAAGGAGGACTCTAGGATGCCCGCTTTGTCACCACCTTGGGCAACTGCGAGCGCCTTAGCGATCTCGATGCCTTCACCGGAAGGATCGTTTTCAACGTGGCAGGCAATGAGAGTGGGGACGCCGAAGCCGCGCTTGTATTCTTCGCGCACTTCAGAACCAGGGGACTTAGGAGCGACCATGATGACAGTGAGGTCCTTGCGGATCTGGGTGCCTTCTTCCACGATGTTAAAGCCGTGAGCGTAGCTGAAGCAGGCGCCTTCCTTCATGTGAGGAACGACGGTGGCGACGACGCTGGTGTGCTGCTTGTCAGGGGCGAGGTTCATCACGATGTCAGCGGTAGGGAGCATCTCCTCGTAGGTGCCGACTGCGAAGCCGTTCTCGGATGCGTTGAGGAAGGACTGGCGCTTTTCAGCGATCGCTTCTGCACGGAGGGTGTAGGAGACGTCGAGTCCGGAGTCGCGCATGTTGAGACCCTGGTTGAGGCCCTGTGCGCCACAGCCTACGATGACGATCTTGAGGCCCTTGGCAGCGGAGACGCCGTTTTCGAACTCAGCAGAGTCCATAAAGCGGCAAGTGCCGAGCTCATCGAGCTGGCGACGGAGAGGGAGGGTATTAAAGTAGTTACTCATGAGGAGATAGTTTTTCGACGGGCTCTGAATGTCAGGAATCGGGAAATTGTAAATAACGAAGACGGTTAGGTTCCTTTACCTGTCTTAAGGGAGATGGGATGATTCTGAGCTGGAAGTGGGAGGTCAGGCATTTCAAGGCGCTCTTTTGTGCCGTGGCATGATCCGTCCCGGTCATGGTCTTCTCAAAAGTTCGTGTCTCTCCAGCCTCAACGAGGCGATCTTATGAAGCCCAGTGGCAGAGCGCAGCGTCGCCCTGGGAATGTGGATCAAGCGTGAATCAGGGCCAAGTTCTGCAGGTCGAATTCCTTTCGGTTACCCGCAGGCCTGGACCGATCAGCTGCGGTTCGGAAGAACGGGCTGCGGGTGGATCACATGTGAGGTCGATGCGTCCGGCTTGCCCATGATTCCTGTGGGGCGGTGAACCCAGGGCGGCGCTCGTTCCTCGCTTTGCCGCTGGGTTTCGTTAGATCGACCCGTTGGGCCTGCCGGAGTTTTGATCTCAGACCTCCGCTAAGCGGCGTCCTTCACCATCTGCTTCGCTTTCTCGATGCTTTCCTTGGAGAGCTGGGCGGAGGTGGCGCGGATCGTCTTTCCGGCTGCGGTCTCGAAGAGGAAGATCTTCTCGTCCTCAATCCCTACGAGCTTGGCCTTGATGGTGGTTCCCTTTGAGCTGATCCAGTCCTCGACTTTCGCGTCCTTCGTCTTGGCTACTTTGGGTGCGAATTCTCCGAGATCGAAGCCGCCTTCTTTGAGGGCGGTTCGGATTTCGGTCTTGGTGTCTTTGAAAATGGTATCGTATTTCTGAGTCTCCATCCCCGGGTGGTCGTAGCGACCGTAGATTTTGGTCATCGCAGGATCGGTGAAGATTACGATGGGGATCGAGGCTCCGCCAGTGCGATAGGCGTTCTTCACAAGAGCGGGGAGGGCGACGGTCTCTGAGACATCGACGACGACGCTCTGGGAAAAACTAAGAACTGCTTTGCTGGCCGACACACTGACGGCTCCGGGGCAAGCCACTCAGGTGGCGACTCCTTTTTTCTCGGTAATGACGAAGGCGATGGGCTGCTTTGCTTTGCTGGCTTTCTTAGCGGCGTCCTCGAGCTGGCCCAGGTGGTGGGTTCCCTTCGGGATGTCAAAGCCGCTGGCGAGCGAGATGCAAGCGAGGGTGAGGAGGACGATGATTTTCATTTGTAGAAAAGGATGCTGTTTTTAAGGGCGGGAGTGAAGGGGAAAAGTTTTGGGAAGGCGGGGCCGAGAGATGTCTTGCCGTCTTTTACTGCAAATCTACTGAGGAGCAGGAGGTTCTCCGAGAGGGAGGAGGGTGGTGATGGGATGATGATCGGAAAAGGCGTCTTTTACCGATGAATTGATGGCGTCCAAGGTCTCTCCGTAGTGCGGTGCGAGGCGGTAGCTTCCATTTTTTTCGAAAGGAGCGCTGAGGAAGGATTTTACGAAGATCCAGTCAAGGCGCTCGCGTCCAATCGGTCCGATGGATCGGGGGACGGAGTAGGTGAAGGTGAAGCCTTTGTAACCTTGGCGCTGATTGGAGTTGGAAAGTGCGCCACGTTTTTTGTGAGTCGAGCGGCTCGAGTTGCCACGAAAGTCGAATGCTCCTCCGTCATCAAAGCGGAAGTTTTTGATCGTGGTGAAGAGTTCTCTGGTTTTGTTCGGAAGGATGACTGGGATGTTCCAGGCAAGCGGGTTTGTGTAATTTTTCACAGTATTCAAAAGGCCTCGGACCTGGTTGATTCCAGTGATGTTGGCGAGGAAGAGGCCTGCGCTCAAGAGCCTAGAGGGATCGGTGGCGGTGTTTTGTGAAAAGCGCTTGAATGAGGTGGAACTCACGTTGGAGGAGGAGCTATTAAAGTCACCAGCCATGATGACGGGGTTCTTGATGCCTTTGATATAACCCAGGATTTCTTTGATTTGACGTTGCCTGTTCTTGGGGGTGGTTTTGATTTCGAGGTGGATGTTAATGATCGAGAGGGTGTCGAGCGGAATACCCGGCACGTGAAGGTCCACTCTGGTGAAGGCTCTTCCTCCGATTTTAACTTCGCGGGTAGGCTGAAATTTAAAGAGTGTTTTGGAACCTTGCCGACGCCCGATTTCTAGGAGGTCAGGTTTTAGGATTTCGCTATGATACCAGTCGTAAGGTTGGGTTTGGAGCTGGAAGAGTTTGGCGCTCTTAATGGGATAATGAGAAAGGACGGCGACTCCGAAGACGCCTCGATAAGCTTCCGAGTTTTCTGAGAGCGCAGGACTGGTAGTGGCATTCGTGTCGCCGTTTCCAAACCGAATAGGGTCGAGCCTGAGGTCGTGGGGATCAAGCTCGAGTTGTTGAGGAGCGTAGACAAAGTTCATTCCCAATTTTTGGGCCAAGTGCTTTGCGGCAAAGTGGTATCCACTCCGGCGGTGACCGATATCCATTTCCTGAAGGATTAAAATGTCAGAGGCGGCGAGGGCGATTTGTTGTCTGATGGCTTTGTTGTAAGTTGCTGACTCTTTTTTGATCTTACTCTTCATCATGTTCTCGAAGCTGGCTTGCGAGGTCATGATTTTAGCCACTTCGGGAACCTTGATTGATTTTTCGATATTCCACGTGGTCACTCGAAGCGAAGGCCCCAGGGATGGGTAGATCAAGGCCTTTGGCATTCCTGAGCGGAAGTAGGCCGAGTTATCAATGAAGGGGGTCGTGAGTAGCTTGTGATACTGAGTGGCGAGTTTATTGGTCGGCTTTGGTTTTTCTGCGAGTTGCCTCAGTTGTTGAGGACTTAGGAGCTTTGGGCCTGATTTTTTGATGAATTTGACGGGCTTTGAGCTTCTAGGTGAGCTGGTGATGATCGAGTTTTCTCCTTTTTTACGGTGGCTCGAGCTCTGGCAAGAGAGGAGATTCACCACCGCAAAGAATAGGATGATGTTTTTAAAAACAGACATAGCAATGAGGGGGGCATAACGGGTAGCGCCGCCTCTTTTTTTTTGCAAATCTCAAAAAGGTAATTAATGGGCATCGGTTATCCAACGCGATGACGAGGAGAGACAGCTGATCTGAGTCGGCGCTTGGTCATGGTCCCTCTGTCACGAAGGCCGTTTTTAAGGGCGGGAGTGAAGATGAAAAAAGCGGCCCTTTTAGGCCGCTCTATGCTTTGAGGTAATCCTCCGTAGTTAGGGCCTTGGTTTAGCCTGAGCGGATCCTACCTTTTACGACGGGTCAGGAAGCCGAGTGCTCCAAGACCGAGAAGGAGGGAGGATGAAGGTTCGGGGACAATTTCAAAGCCGATGCGCTCTAGCGCAGCGCCGTTTGTGTTGCCAGATGTGGTGTGGTTCCAAGTAAACTCATCCGCAGCAACGGTGTTCGATGCAAACCAAGAGCCGGGGTTTGAGCCGCTGCCAGCATTGAAGGTGAGGGTATCGTCAGTCAGGGTGGTCGTGCTCAGTGACGCGGTGCCAAGTGATCCTACAGCGGAGGGCCAAGGGGTGGTGTAGCTCCATGAGCCAGCGTCTGCTGTGAGAATGGTTTGTTCGGCATTTCCTCCCGCAGTGAGGCCGTTGCCATGGTCGTTTGTGAAGCTGAGTATGACAGGTTCCGAAAACTTAAATTTATAGGTGTTGCCGGTGCTTGCGCTGAGTCCATTTCCTACAAGTCTGTCTCCGATATAGGTGCTTCCTACTGAGAGGGTTCCGCTTCCTGAGTAGCTGATGGTGAGGTCTATTCCCGAGTTGTTGAAGTTCTTCCAAGTTTGGCCAGCTCCATCAATCGTTGCTGCATTGAAGGTGGTGTTTGTGGCGTCCCAGCCCGTGACCACTGAAAGGTTATTTAGGTTTGGA
>JALZWA010000285.1 GCA_023299815.1 Akkermansiaceae bacterium | reverse complement strand
CACAAAATCGATCCCTGTCTCCTCGACCGTCAAGGAACTGAAAAGCTTCCCTGATGCCTCAGATGCGCGAGCCGGGAGCGGTGTCGAAGAATACTCACCAGGAGCGGGATAGCTTTTCTGAGCGGTCTCTGCTTTCATCACAGAGATCTCACCTTGAGCACTCGTTTCCGAAGATCCAGTGGGATTGGAGCTCTCAGACTCCGTCTGATCACATCCAACACAGAGCGGAATGATAGCGACAAAACCACACTGCAAGCTGCGAGTGAACCTAGGCCATCTTGACCGCTGAGGGCCTTGCTCCATCGTCTGAGAATCACGGAAAGAAGCTTGTAAATCACGCATGTCGATACTTAGCAGGAATCTTCTTGGGAGGGAATAGACAAAGCCACGCTCCTTATGAGAGAACGTGGCTTAAAATATGAAATACTGAGCTGATCGTTCTTACTTGCGACGACGGAAGAATCCGAGGGCCAGAACACTCATTCCAAGCAGGAGCGAGCTCGATGGCTCAGGGACTGCTGTGATCGTGATACGTATCGCTCCCACGTTGCCTTCGTCATTCGAATTTTCGCTAAGATCACCGGTAACACTTCCAACAGCACCAGTAACGACATTCGTCCAAGCAGCAGCGCCGTTAGGAACGACCGTGCTATTACCGTCAATCGTGATGAGAGCATCTCGCCCATCAACACCAGTCACACCACCAACAAAATCGATCGTGACAACGTCCCCTGGGTTAGCAGTCGTTACCGTAAATCCTGTAGCGAGAGCGTCATTGGCGCGATGGAGGAAAAAGGAGTCAGAGACATTTGCGGGTGTCGCAGTGTTGTTCCATGCCGAAACGTTGGTCCACTGGAGTGTCGCTCCGTCGCTCAAGTTTACGATTGCTGAATCAGCCTGCGCTGTATCGGCATTGGCATGAAGAAATACTTGAGCGACAGGATCTGCAGGATCCACATTCGAGGTCGCAACATGGGCAGCATCGCCACAGCAGTTATCTTGGATAGCGCCAAAATCGATCACAGTAATGCCCGCGAGTGATGGCACGGACAAGGTTGCACTTAGAAGAACAGCTTTAGCCGTTGTGTTTAGTTGTTTCATGGTCTGTCTTTTCTAGCTCTCAAATTAGACGACGACAATTCTTTTCTGCACTTTTATGCAATGATCACTCAAGACCTAAATAAAGAACTTAATATAAACGAGTTACATAATATTAACAGATTTACAAAATTACATGGATACAACACCAAAAGCGGTTCACTTCGCTCATTTCCCTCAAAACCTGTCGCATCCTGATCCAGCACGTTGACGAGTGATCATTAGGGATGATCCCGAAGCCTCTCCAAGGGTCGCTTTTTTTCGCTTCCCTCTTCACTCTTTCCCCATGCTCGTTCATCTTCCGCGCATGGCTGATTCATCCATCGACGTGCGCTATGTCGCAAAGCTTGCCCGTATTGACCTCAGTGAAGATGAGGTCGAGCGCTTTGGCTCACAGCTAGAGGGAATCATGGGGTATATCGAAAAGCTCTCTGAGGTCGACATTGAGGGCATCGAAGCCACCTCGCATGCTGCCACCGTCTTTAATCAGGTCCGCCCAGATGTTCCTGTCGAAAGCCTCGGCCCTGATGGTATTCTTAAAAATGCCCCTGATCAGGCCAATGGCCTCCTCCGTGTTCCTAAGGTAGTCGACGCTTAAACTCTCCCTTTTTCTTTCATGTCTCTCGCTGCCCAGACTCTCAGCTCCCTCCGCCGCCAGCTCACTGCTGGTGACATCTCTTCTCGCGACATTGTCGAGGACGCCATCGCCCAAGTCGCCGCGCGCGATGGCGAGATCGGTGCCTTCCTCTCGCACGATCCCGAGACCGCTCTTGCGGATGCCGAAAAGGCTGATCTTTCCCTCCCCCTCGGCGGCCTCCCCATCGGGATTAAGGATAACATCAATGTCCTCGGCCAGCCCTGCACCTGCGCCTCCAAGTTCCTCCAAGGCGCTTACACCTCTCCTTACGATGCCACCGCCATCAAGAACCTTCGCGCCGCCGGAGCGATCCCCTTTGGCCGTGCCAATCTCGATGAATTTGCAATGGGGTCCTCCACCGAGAACTCTGCGCTTCAAGTGACCAATAACCCTGCCGCTCCCGGTCACATCCCAGGAGGATCATCTGGTGGCTCTGCCGCTGCCGTTGCGGGGATGCTCGTCCCTGCCGCTCTCGGATCTGATACCGGCGGCTCCATTCGCCAGCCTGCCAGTCACTGTGGAGTGGTCGGCCTCAAGCCTTCCTACGGGCGCGTCTCGCGCTACGGCTTGGTCGCCTTCGGCTCCTCGCTCGATCAGATCGGCCCGCTCACTCGCAGCGTGGAAGACGCAGCCCTCCTGCTCGGCGCTCTCGCTGGCCCCGACCCACGCGACTCAACCTGCCTCGATGCCGAGGTGCCCTACTACACCGAAGGCCTCGATGCCGGAGTGAAAGGAATGAAGCTCGGCCTGCCCAAAGAATATTTCACCGATGGCATCGACCCACGCGTCCGCGAGAGGGTCGAAAAAGCCGCGGCCGATCTCGAAGCACAAGGCGCTGAGATCGTCGAGATCTCGCTCCCGCATACCGAGTATGCCACCGCGACCTACTACATCATCGCCCCCGCAGAGGCTTCCTCGAACCTCTCCCGCTTCGATGGCATTCGCTATGGAAACCGCACCGAGAACCCCGCCGATATCCTCAGCCTCTATCAACAGAGCCGCCAAGAAGGATTCGGCTCTGAGGTCAAGCGCCGCATCATTCTCGGCACCTACGTCCTCTCGTCCGGCTACTACGATGCCTACTACACCCGCGCGCTGAAAGTCCGCACCTTGATCCGCCAAGACTTTGAGCAGGCTTTTGAAAAGGTAGACGCCATCCTCACCCCGGTCTCGCCTGAGCCCGCGACCAAGATTGGAGCAGCCTCCGGTGATCCCTTGAAGCACTACCTCTCCGACATCTTCACCATCTCCGCAAACCTCGCCGGCAACTGCGGAATCTCCGTGCCCCTCGAACCTGTCGACGGCCTCCCAGTGGGCCTTCAGATCCTCGGACCTCACATGGGAGAAAAAGCGATTCTCAGAACTGCGAGAGCGGTGGAAGCGCTCACTGAATAGACTGCCTCGGAATCCAAGCTCTCAGAAATAGGCTTTTTGCAGACAAGCTTCTTGTCTAGTATGGCCGCCGCATGCGCCTGATTTCCCTTCTCCTTTTTCTTGTTTGCTTCGCCCTCCCTTCCTGCAGTGACCTCACTCCGGTAAAGCCCGAGCCGCCGAAAGTGGTGGTGCCGAAAGTCGTTATCCCTAAAGTGACTCCACCAAAACCTAAGATCACACCGAAGCCCAAAACAACAGCCAAGCCAAAGAAACTCTCTACCGAGTATGGTCTCGCTTCCTGGTATAGCATCAAGACGAACTTCGGACGTAAGACAGCCAGTGGCCGCCTCCTCTCAAACGACGCTTACACCGCGGCCCACAAGACCTTACCCATGGGCTCAAAGGTGCGCGTCACCTGCAACTTCAATGGCCGCTCGGAAATCCTCACCATCACAGATCGTGGACCTTACGTGAAGGGCCGCATCATCGATGTCACCATCGGCAGCGCCAAGCGACTCGGCTTTTACTCACGCGGAATCACGAAGGTGAAAGTAGAAGTCCTCAGCCGAGGCAACTGGAAATACAAGCACCCCTAGTCACTTCTTCGGATCGGTCTTCCCCGCCCGAGCAGCGAACCACTCAGCTTGCTCGTTCATCTTTTGAGCTTTCAGAACTCCCGCAATCTTCCGGTAGCGCTCGGCGGGATCGAACCCAAGTCCCCAGTGGATCTTCCTGAGACAAGCAGGACAAAGGTGCAGCGGTGCACGATCCGTCTCGCCGAGACCATTCGACCCATTCATGAGGCAGTGGAAGTGAATGCAGTGCTTAATGCCAAAGGCGTGCCCCGTCTCATGTGAGATCACTTTGAAAGCGCGCTCCAGTGCTAGCTGCGGCTGATCTGCCACATCGTATCGCGCAAAACTAAAGACCCCCACCCTCTTCTTAATCCGAGCGATCCCGAAGACGAAGTTCCACTCATCACTGGGATAGAGATCCGTCATTGTCACCGCCATCACCACGTAGGCATCGCGCGGAACTCGACGCTGAAGGCCATTTAAAAGATCAGTCGCATTCCACTGCTTCTCTCCTGAAAATGACGCCACCCGATTCCCGATCTTCGATTCATCCACCGGCAAGGTCTTGGCCAACTTCACCTCCATGGGATAAAAGTAAGCTGCGAGAAATTCCTGTAGCACCGCCATCTGCGGAGCTTCCTTGGGGAAGTTACCCAGCGGCTGAAGATAGATGAACTTACGGCCCTGGGCCCCCGGCTTCAGCGGACTGCTATTGAGAAACTGCCCGTAGGTTTGGCCCCGCTCAGGATGACTAGAAAGCCAATCACTCGGCCCCGGTTCAGGTAACGACGCAAAGTCATCGACCGCAAAGGCTTCCTGCAAGTGCGGCGGAAGATTCTTCGTTGGGCCCACTGAGGATTCCATGTCTCGCTTCGACATCGCGGTGAAGGCCCACACCACAGGCGCCAGTGCGAGGACGATGAAGAGGATCTTTTTCACGCCTTATGAAACCACAAATTCTGCAAAACGTGACTCAAAATCCTTCGGCACCACCGCCGTAATCAGCACATCGTTCCCATCGTAGTCTGTCGAGAGCACTTTCCCCTCGCTGTGAAGAAGCCCGGTAATATCACCACGTGATTGTGGAATCCGATAGCTAAGACGCTTCACGCGATCCGCTAGCTTGTTAGAAAATTTCCCTAACAGAGTCTCCATCCCGATGCCCTTGAGCGCGGAAGTCTCTACCGCTCCAGGGAAGTCCAAACGGAGACCCGCGAGAACCGCCGGATCTTCAATCTGATCGATCTTATTCAGCACGACAATCACCTGCTTATCATCAGCTCCCAGCTCAGCAAGGACCTTACAGGTAGTCTCGTAGTGCTCGTGGACTTCATCCGAATTGGCATCCACGACGTGGACCAAAAAATCAGCGAGAATTGCTTCTTCAAGGGTCGCTTTGAATGACTCTACCAGACGGTGCGGGAGGTTCCGCACGAAGCCTACGGTGTCACTTACGAGAAGGGTCTGGCCGTCCGCGAGATCGAGCCTCCGCGTGGTGGGATCAAGCGTGGCAAAGAGCATATCGGCCGCCATGATATCGGAGCCTGCGAGCTTGTTGAGAAGAGTCGATTTTCCGGCATTGGTGTAGCCTACGATGGCGGCAGTCGCCACGTCTCCCCGAGTCCGCTCTTTGCGCTGGGTCGAGCGCTGCTGGCGGACGGCATCAAGCTCTTTCTTGAGCCTGCTGATCTTATTACGCGCGAGACGACGGTCGATCTCGACCTGCTGCTCACCCATTCCTCGCTGCGCACCACCGCCTCCGCCGCCGCCCCCTCCTCCTCCTTCACGGTCGAGGTGCCCCCACATCCGAGCTAAGCGCGGGAGGGCGTATTGCATACGAGCGAGATCCACCTGAAGACGCGCTTCTTTCGTGCGAGCCCGCTTTGCAAAAATATCAAGAATGACCTCCTCACGGTCAATCACAGTGAGGTCCGAAAGACCTTCCCAGTTCCGCTGCTGCATCGGCGTAATCTCATTATCAAAGACGATACAGTCACAGTTACGCGCCTTCGCCAGCTCTACGAGCTCATCTGCCTTCCCGGTGCCGCAGATAAATCCACGGTGCCGATCACGCACGCGCACAAGCTCCATGCCCACGACTCCGATGCCCAAGGTATCGACGAGTTCCTCAAGCTCAAGGAGGAGCTTGCGGGTCTCTTCTTCCTCACGCTTGTCGTAACAAATCCCAACGAGCATCGCTCGTTCGACAAGGTCGGGCTTTTCGCGGACTTCGAACATGCGTGAGCCTAAGCGTGAAGCAGAGAAAAGGCCACGGATTTCCTACCATGTGATCGGAGTTTTCTCGCCGGCATCATCGACATTCACAAAGGTCACCTTCGTGGAAAAAAGAGGCTCGTCTGCATCCGCGCGCCCACGGTGGACTTCCACCTGATAGGTCACGGAAGTCTCCCCTTGGGTTACTTTTTCAGACTGGATCAATAAGATAGTCCCCTCTCGCACACTGTGACGAAAGGCAACATGATCCATCCCGATAGTCACAAAACGACACTCAGGAAAATCAAGAGAAGCGGCAATCCAGCTCGCCTCATCGACCCAACTCAGGAGCTGCCCGCCGAAGAGATACCCGAACTGATTCAGATCTCCGGGCAGGACGAGCCGGTGGGTTTCCATGATCTACTTCAGGCGAATGAGAATCTTCTTATTCCGCATCGTGCTGTCCTCAGACACACTCTCGACCTCTGCATCATCAACGAGCGCATTATGGACAAGACGGCGGTGGTAAGAATTCATCGGAGTCATCCAGATTTCCTTGCCGCTGGCCTTCACCTTATCGGCAATACCACGCGCCTTATCCTTCACACGGTCTTCCTGCTGGGCACGGAAACCATCACAGTCGACCCGCACGCGGGGTGCATTGACATCGACCCCACGAAGGATGCGATTTGTAAGATACTGGAGGTCATCGAGCCGGTCGCCGCCCTTCCCAATTAGAATCTCCTGATCTGGAGAAATGATATTGAGAGAAAAGTGATCGTCTTCCCCCACGATCTCGATTTCGTATTCAAACCCGAGCTTTCCAAGCATCGTTCCGAGGATCTTTTTCGCTTCTGCGGACACATCTGACATATCGCGGATCATAGGCAGAGCCTCCCATGCGTCAACTCATACCGCAGGAAGCGCACCTCCTTCTTAAAAAATTCATTTTTCTGGAATAAATTCCCCTGCCCTCATCTCAAACCTCATAACACGCATGAAATTAGCCACTTTCCTAGCCTCCCTTCTCCTCTGCTCCTGCGCGGAGGTCTCTATCGTCGATCAACCACAACTGACTAAACCCGCGATGAGCTTTGAGCAAACAGGAGCAGACTTCCCTGAATGTGCTTTGGTCAGTCAGCTTGAGCGTGGTCGCGCATCAAGCTCGCAAAGCGCAGGAGGAGGATGCGCCTCTTGCCACTAAGAGGAACAAATTGTGAAAAAAATCATGAAATCTATTTCCTCACTCCTCTTGACAGGTGTCGCCGCTGCAGGTTCACCATCCATCCTCTCCTCGCCAGACCATGCTGATTCCTCCGTCTTAAATTCTGCCTTAGGACTTTCTAACATATTTTCAGGAGAACAGCGCATCGACCAAGAATTTGACCTCCTCTACGCGAGTGACGTCAGCGTCTTGCGGAGTGGGTTCACGTATCGTCAAGAGCGCTCTAAATGGAATATTCAAGCGAATGTCAGTCGCACCGATGTCTCCATCGATTATTCCGATCCAGTAGGAGGAACCTCCCCCACCCGTCGCAGCGAAGACGCTTGGTCTGGCGGATTAGTTCTCGGGACCAACCTCGCAGAGAACCTCTCGACCACCTTCGGCTTCTCTCGCTATGAAGGGTATAATGATTACAGCTCTGTCTGGATCTCCGAGTATTATGATCAGTTCGTAGGCATCCCTGACCCAGTGAACTACGAGCCTGCAGATCCGAACGGCTACAGCTTCAGCAGCAACCTCGTCTGGGATTACGACCCAGGAGTCTCTCGCCTCACCTTCTCCTTCTCCTACGCGAATGATGAAATTGTTCCTGCGTGGAGCCTCATCCCGAACCCCGACAATTTTTTCATTCCGGAAGCAACACCGACCCGCAGCTCCTTTGACACCTACTCGGGCTCCATCGCCTGGGCAAAAGCGATTAATCCCTCGCTGCGCACTCAGATGACCTTTCGCTACAGCGATGTCACTGAACTCGAGCCTCGCTTCCAGCTTCAAAATGACACCGCTTGGGCCATCACCGATGATTTGACCCTGCGCGCCCAGATCGGAGCCTCCATTCAAGACCCAGATTTTGAGGCCTTCTATGGCGGTCTTTCCCTAACCTACGAGATCGATTCAAACTGGAGCGTAGGCCTCTCAGCCCGCATCTACGATGACAACGGAGAAATCGTCCCTGAAGGATTCAACACCGCTGCTCCTGCTGTCACCGCTACTGAGTTCAGCGCCTCCCTTGCTTGGCAAAACCTCAACACCACAATCCGTCTCTCAACTGGAATCTATAGTGTCGACTATGACTCACTTGATTCTTCAAACCAATTTTTCGCAGACCTCTATAGCGACCGCGATTTTCTCGTCACTCGCCTAGCTCTCTCCCACACCTTTTAAAAGATGATAAAATACTCTCTCCTGACCCTCCTTTCTTTATCGTCCATCATCTTGGCGAATCCTCCCGAACCGGGAAATATTTCTGAAGATGTCACCTATTCTCTTGCGGGAGACACTGTCGTAAATCGCGACTTCACTGAGCTGACAAACTCACAGCTGTCTGACCTCGAAGGAAAAGTCATCTTAATCGCCTACTACACCCCTTGGTGACCGGGCTGAGGCACCATGGTTTCCCAGTTGGGAAACGAAATTATCGATCACTTCAATGACGCTTCACGGGGCAATCTCGCCGGAATGAATGATAGCGGAATTGAAATCACCTCTATGCTCCTCTCGCTTGAGACATCCGGATTCGACCCATCGATCAGAACCACCGCAAACAATAATGAATTCACTCTACGCGGACTAGATTCGCTCAGTGACCGCACCTCAAATTTGAGATCAGGATTCAGCTTCTTCTTCGGTGTAGAGGCGGCTCCTCCTCCAGGAGCCTTAGCCTTCGCTGATCGCCGCCGCATTATCGTCATTGATAATCGCGATGCTCAAAACCCAGTAATTCGACACAATGACATCCCGCTAGACTCGGGCTCGCTCGGATCGGCAAATATCGAACTGATCAGAGCTGCTGTAAATAACACCCCAATTGCCGAGGGACTCGATTTCACAGCATGGCTTGGCGAATTCTCTATCCCCTCCGGACAAGACGGCCCCGCTGACGATCCTGATCTCGATGGCGCAACCAATCTCCTCGAGTTCTCTGCCGGAACTGATCCGCTTCAGAGAAATTCATTCCCTCAAGTCACTCTCGAAAAAGCGCAAGGCGGCGTCTCCTTCAGCTACGAGCGCTTAATCGAGGCCACAGGAATCAGTCGCACCATCCAGACCGGACCGCTCAGTGACATCACCACCACCCATCTCCCAGCGGAGGAAGACCTCACCGTCACTCCCATTGATGATGATCGTGAAAAAGTAACCGTCTCCCTCCCTTCCACCGTCGGCCCATTCTTCCGCCTCTCGGTAGAAGAAAACTAAGAGAATTGTCACGCGGCGTCATCCGGTTTAGCGTGGCCCCATCCATGCGCGCCGCCTTTTTTTCCATCTTCTACCTCCTCATCGGTCTGGTAGCCGAGGCCGTGCCCAAGTTTCACACCGCTGACGACTCCATTCCCCTCATTCGCCGGGATTTACTCCCACTGGATCGCGCCGCCATGGATCACTTGGCCAATCAGCTCACCACCTTGGCTGATACCGAGGTCACACAGAAGGCTCCCGCTCTGAGACAGCGCGCACAGCTCCTCACCCTCATCCTCCGGCTCTCACCCTCACAAAATCGCGCTCGCCAGATGCAGCGAGACCTCAGCGAGCGCACCTTCCGTCCCTCGCCTAACAACTCGGATCTAGCATCAGCTCTCAAGGAGGCATTCGCCACCGCATCCTGGCTGACTACCCTCCCCCCGGAGACACAGGGTTCCCGCCTCGCCCAGCTCCTCCTCGATGTCCTCTCTCCTTTCAGAAAAGACCATCCCCTCATGGCGAAGCACCAGCTTGCCGGGCTCAATGACCGCTGGCAGGGCCTCATTCCTCCGCTAACTGCATTTAAGGACAAAGATGCTCCCAAGACTCCTCTTCCCACTCCCGGCACCCCGGAAAACCTCGTCGCTAAAACCCCCGAAAATCCTGAAAAGACCCCAAAGTATCACACCACCGCTCTCCTCACCACCATCCCCATGGTCACCGTCTCCGAATCGCGACTAAGCCTCGGGACAGTCGATACCAGCCTCATTCTCACCCCCACCTCTGACGGAAGTGCCGGGTCCATCAAGTTCAAGCCAGGCCCTTCTTCGGGTGCCCGGGAACAAGATTTCATCCAAAAGCTACTCGTCTTCTTCGAGAGCAAAGGCCGCCCCCTTCCCAAGAACTACAACCTCTTCATCAACACGGGCAAAGAAAGCTACGCAAAAAAGAACCAAGACAATCTCCTCGCGCCTCTCGCCATACTTCTCGACTCCGCAATCACCGGACGCGATCTTGAGCCCAACGTCATTCTTTTTGCCAAGCTGGAAGATGACGGCTCCCTCACTCGCCCCGCCCAGAGCTGGCCCCTCCTCCACTCTCTCAGAGAAAAGAGAACTCCCCCCGGCACCCGCCTTCTCGTCCCCTCCTCGCTCAAGGAAGAACTCACCGCCATGCTCGTCATCGAAGAACCTGGCTTCCTCCTCCGCTTTGAAATCATCGCCTGCGACAACTACACCCAAGCCCGCAATCTTTTCCTAGGCAAGAACGAGCAGCCTCCCGAAATACAGCAATCCAGCAAAACCTTCCAAGAAGTCGCAGAGGTTCTCACCCGAAAATCTGATGCGAACATCCCCTCCTCTCTCGTCTTCCCCAGCGTCGGATCCCGCCTGAGAGAAGCAGCTGGGACCTCGCCGCGGCATCTCTCGGCGAACGTCCTCCTAAGACAAGCCTCTGGGAACAGACCTTCACGTTTTTCCACCCCCATGTTTGCCCGTGAGCTTCTCCGACTCACACCATCCTTAACGAGAACCCCCGAGGTCGACTTCTCCAACGGAAGTAAAAAACTTAAAGAGTTCCACGCCCGTCAGCGCCAAATTCTCGAGGACTTCCGCGATAGCCGCCAGGTTGATCGAGATGATCGAGCTTTCATCGAAGACGGCATCGATCTCGTCGATCGAATCCGAAGCATCGCTCGCCTCTTCCTTACCGGAAAATCAACCGCAGGCACGCTCGCCCTCAAAAACTGGAAAGAACAAGCGCAGCTTTTTCGCAAGAAAATCGAACGACTCACGGGCGATCCCGCTCACTGAGTCATCATTTCACCTTTCCCCATTGATAAAGCGCCATCATTTACCATAGCCTTTCTATATGAACTTTGTGAAAAGGCTCGTCATCTTGACTCTCGGCATGGGACTCCTCCATGCCGACACCTACCGCCCGCCGAACCTTGAAAAAGAAATCTTTAATATCGATGCCCTCAAGATCGATAAAATCTCCGAATCTTCCCTCTTCGCCGGACTCCTCTCCGTCGCGAAGGATTTCGATGAAGAAAATGGCGAGGTCGATTACGAGCTCCGCGCCCATGCCCTCGGCATCGCCGGACGCCTCAAACCCGATAACGAAAACCTCCTAGATATCCTCGGTGACCTCAAGGAACGCGGCAAGGCCCTTGGAGATGACACCGTCACCCCCTCCCACACTGTCTCCAAGATCTACCGCGGCCTCCGCGCCTTAATGCGGAAGAAGGATAACGAGGATAACCAGAAGCTCGCTAGCTACTGCGCTGATATTGCCCTCCGCCTCGATGACGGCGCAAAAGACGCCAAAAAGATCAAAGAAATCCTCGATTCCGTCGGCAAGCCTGACTGGAGGGACATGCTCGGCGCACCCATCCATAACAATGCCTGGGGCGAGGAACAAAACGAATACAAGGAGCGCTCCGAAGTCATCCCTGGAGGAAAGGCAGCCAAGTTTGCAGCGAACCAAAGCTCAGTCTACGCCCTCTCCGTCCGCCGGCTCTCGAATGGCCGTCACGCCGGAGCTGCCAGCTCACTTTCCGCCACCGCCCTTCGTGATAATTCAGTCGATGGCATCGAGTTCCACATCGACCAAAAAGTCGGCAACATGACAGGCAACTCACTCGAAGAAATTCAAAAATTCATGCGCATCCGCCATGAAGAAGACGGACGCGTCCCCGCTGGCTACAAAGTAGAGATCGCCTTTGAAGATAAAGACGGCCTCCTCGATGGACCCTCCGCTGGAACTGCCATGTCTCTCATCATCGACTCCCTTTTCACCGGCAACAAACTGGACGAAAAATTCGCCTGCACCGGCGCAATCACCGCTGATGGAAAAGTCACCAAAATCGGCGGCGTCGCCGGTAAAATCCGCGGAGCCACCAAGAAGAAGTGCAAGCTCGTCGGCGTGCCAGAGGAAAACATTTCCGGAGTGTCGGACATTTATGTCCTCGATGGCATCGACCCGCTCATCAACATTCAGGTCTTCTCCTTCGCCAAGTTCGAGCAGGCTCTCAAAGTCGCCTCAGCAACCCGACCCACCGAGACTCAAGCCACCATCGACCGCTTCAATGAAATCGCCGAAGTCCTCAAGGACAAAGGTGAAGATGCCCTCAAGAATTCCGCGGTCACATCCAAGCTCGAACAGGTCGTGAAAGCCATGCCCAACCACGAATCAGCTCGCATCCTCTTGGAAGTCGCTAAGGGCTCCCCTCCCACCAAACTCTCTGTCGGAGGCTCCTTCCATGAGATCAGCACCGCGACTTCCAGCATCCATGGTAAAATTAACATGGCGATCTACACCGAGGAACTCGACCGGAAAAGCACCGATAAGGAAGACGCGCAAGAAGCCGTCGAACTCTTAGAGGAACTCAACGGAAAAATCGACAAGCGCCTCTCTGACTACCATGAATCAACCATCAAGCTCACCAAGATCTTCCGCGATGGACGGAAGGACGATGAAGCCGACGAAGAATTTATCGAGCGTCTCGAGCGAACTCAGGAAGAGGTTCAATCCGAATTCACGAAGCTGAGAGAAGACCCTGAAATCGTGGAAGACATGTAAAGCCCCTCCGCTAAGAACCTAAGCCGGTGCCGCCTTCCGCTTCACCGGCTTTTCTGTGCGCTTTTCCCAGCGCATTCCGCTCGCGAGCTTCACGGAAAAAGCTCTTCAGCATTCCCACGCACTCATCCTCCATCACGCCTGAGAGAATCTCACAGCGGTGATTCAGCGGCGGGTTACTTTCTAAAAGATTAATCCATCCCCCGGCCGCACCCGCCTTTGGATCACAGCAGCCGAAGACCACGCGATCTGGTCGGCAATGCACAATCGCCCCCGCACACATCGGACAGGGCTCCTTCGTCACATAAAGCGTGCAGCCTTCCAACCGCCAGTCGCCCAGCGCACCCTGCGCAGAAGTCAGTGCCAACATTTCAGCATGCGCCGTCGCATCCTTCAGCGTCTCCACCTGATTCCACGCGCGCGCAATGATCTCCGTCCCCCGCACGATCACCGCGCCGATGGGCACCTCCTGAGCAGCATAAGCCTTCCGTGCTTCACGCAGCGCTTGGCCCATGAAGAAATTATCGGTCTGGAAGTCAGCTAAAAGATCATCGGACATCGGAGAAGATACAAACCGCAGATGAATGGGATGGATAGGATTTTTTTACCGCAAAATGCTGGACCACGCTAACCTTCTCCAGTCTAGCTGCGGAGAAGATTAACCACGCAACTTACGAAATCTACGAAACATGTCCTCTGCTGAGAGTCTCAAATTTTCGTTATTTTTGTTAATTTCGTGGTTGATCAATTCTTAGCTTCACTGATCGCCTCCGCACACTTCCGGCCATCCAGCGCAGCAGAGACAATACCTCCAGCAAAACCCGCCCCCTCCCCACAGGGATAGAGACCTTTGACATCAAGATGCTGGAGATCATCACCACGCGGAATCCGCACCGGAGAACTCGTCCGCGTCTCGAAGCCAATCAGAAGCGCATCCGGACCCGTGTAACCCTCCATCGATTTTCCAAACTTCCGCAAGCCACCCGCAAGCCGCTCGCTGATCGACCTCGGCAAGATCTGATCGATCCGCACCGACTTCAGCCCCGGAAAGTAACTCGTCTTCGGCAGCTCTGCCGTCAGCTTTCCAGCTAGAAAATCAGTCACCCTTTGCGCCGGAGCGACCTGTCCGCCACCGCCCGCTTTTTTCGCCAACTGCTCGATTTCCTTCTGAAAACGAATCCCCGCAAGCACATCGCCCGGGACATCCTCAGGCTCGATGCCCACCACCATGCCCGAGTTGGCAAAGGGCGAGTCACGGCGCGAAAGGCTCATCCCATTCACCACCACCTCGTCATTTTCAGTCGCCGCCGGAACCACGAAGCCTCCCGGACACATACAGAAGGAATGGACACTGCGCCCCTTAATTTGAGTCGCCAGCGCATAGCGCGAAGCCGGAAGATGATCGCCACGCTTCTCGCCCTCATCGAGGTGATACTGCAACTGATCGATCAGGGGCTGCGGATGCTCAATGCGCACACCCACCGCGAAAGCCTTCTTTTCGAGGAGGACCTTCTTCTCATCGAGAAGCTCGTAAATGTCGCGAGCCGAATGGCCCGTCGCAAGAATCACACCCTTCCCCACGAACTCAGTGCCATCAGCGGTGACCACACCACGCATGCGAGAGTCCTCTATCAAAAAATCAGTCACCCTTGCGCCGAAAATCACCTCTCCACCCGCTGCGCGAATCGAATCGCGCATCGCCATCACCACCTTCGGTAAAAGGTTCGAGCCAATGTGCGGGTGCGCATCGATCAAGATCTGCGCAGGCGCTCCGTGAGCGACAAAGGTCTCGTAAACATCCCGCACCGGACCTCGCTTGGTCGCTCGCGTGTAGAGTTTTCCATCAGAAAATGTTCCTGCCCCACCCTCGCCAAAGCAGTAGTTCGACTCCTCAACCACCCGTCCCTCACGCATGATGGGCGCGAGATCGAAGCGACGAGCAGAAGCGTCTTTTCCCCTCTCCAGCACGATCGGCTTCAGCCCGATCTCAAGACAGCGCAACGCCGCAAACATCCCCGCCGGACCCGAGCCCACGATGATCACCTTTTCGGCATCCTCGGAAAGAGGCACCGCGCTCCATTCATGATCCGCGAGAGATGGCAGCACTTCATCGACTCCCACTTGAAAGCTCAGGAGATACTTCACCGGGAACTTCCGTGCATCGAGCGACTTCTTCGCCAGACGCAGACCCATGATCCGCGCCGGATGAATCTTGAGCTTCCGCGACACCCGCTTCAGCCAGACCTTCTGATCATCGACGTCCTCTGGCGGGACCGTAATTTGGGCTGACTCGATCATTAATTAAGCTTTTACCAAGAGCATTTTCACACCCACTACCACCAGCACAACTCCAAAAATCTTCGTCAGCATGGGCGCACTCAGACTCCTCATCAGGTCAGTGCCATACCACGCCGCCACCGCCGCCCCCAGCGCCGTCACTCCCACCACGCGCCAATCGATCAAGCCCGACTTGCTCGTCACGTGATTCATCGTCCCGGAAAGCGCACTCACCACCACCACCACCAGCGATGTCGCCACCGCCGCCTTCTGGCCCATATTGAGGAGGAGGACAAATGCCGGCACCATGATAATCCCGCCACCCACTCCGCAGAGCGCGCTCACCAATCCGGTGAGCAGCCCCACCAGCAATCCAATGATTAACAGCTTCATGAGCCGAGCAGTTCGCTTCGGGTAAAGATGCTCACCACAGGAACTCCGTCCCCCTCAATCGCCGGGCGCCCACCCTCTTCGCGGTCCACCAGCACGAGGCAAAAGACCACCTCGCCACCCGCCGCGCGGATCGCTTCGATCGCCTTCAGCGTCGATCCACCAGTAGTAATCACGTCATCCACCACCACCACCTTATCACCTTCTTTAAAGTTACCTTCGATCTGCTTCCCGCGTCCATGACCCTTCGGCTCCTTACGCACAGTGAAGACCTGCAGCGCCCTCTCATGATCAGCACTCGCCATTCCCACCACGAGAGAAATCGGATCAGCTCCCATCGTCATCCCGCCGATGGCATCGACCTCGAGACCTTCCGCTACGATCTTTTCACGAACCAGCTCCCAGCCGCATTCGCCGATCCACTTTGATCCCCGGTTATCCATCGCAGTGACCCGGCAATCCACATAGAGATCGCTCTTAGCACCAGAGGCGAGAGTAAAGTCCCCGGTGCGAACCGACTTAGCGAGTAGCATTTCTTTCAAATCATCCTTAGCGCTCATCTCGAAGAGCTTGCCGGACGCCCAGAAAAACTCAATCCCCGTCACAAAGATTTCGCCCAAAAGAAGGAGGCCTAAGACGCCTCAGCCTTCTTGGGCAGCCTCACGAGGCTCTTCACCTCCGGAAATTGACCCGTCACATTGCGACAGATCCTCAAAAAATCCTCCTCAACCATCGAGAGCTGACGGTTCTCATGACAGAAGCTCCCCCAGTCACGAGCACGGCTCACCTGACCAAGCGGAAGCGAAATCAACTCCCCCTTTTCAATCTCTTTGCGAGCCACCCACGGAGCGACAATTCCCACCCCAATTCCGATCTTCGCCATCTCCATGATCGCGCCCATGTCACCCAGGCTCAAACTTGACCTCAACCGACCACCCGCTCCTTCAAAAGATTCTTTCAGCAGTCGATAAGTCTCACTCGCCTGCGCGTAGACCAAGAAAGACTGCCCCTCCACCGCCGCCATATTAATTTCATCCAACTGGGCCCATTCATGATCCTTCGAGAAAACGAAGACCATCTCGTCCCTAAAGATTCCATCAAAGCGAGCCCACGTCGGGCAACGTCCGCCAATCCCCAGCGCCAGATCAATTTCCGCACCCTCTAGCTGATCGATAATCTCGGAAGTATCACCTGACACCAGGTGAATCTCGCAGCGCGGATAAAGCTTACGAAACTCGAGTAAAACTTCAGGGAGCATATAGTGGCACAGGGTATGAGTCGCCCCCACCCGGAGTCGCCCCTGACCCCAGCGCTTCAGCAGCGCCAGATCCTCTCCCGCCAACTCCAACTGCTTCAAGGTAGCCCGAAAGCGCCTTAAAATGACAGACCCCTCTTGAGTCAAAGCCAGCCGCTTACCACTCCGCTCCACCAACTTGAGATCAAGCTGAGTCTCCAGCGCTCGGATCGAATGACTCACCGCAGACTGAGTCACGTTCAGCCTCTCAGCAGCCTTCGTAAAGCTCTCGGTCTCAGCCACTGCCACTAGCGAGCGGACCTGTCGTAAATCGGGAAGTTCAATCATAATGAAGCGGATTCATTTGAATCACAAAAACTATGATAGCAGAGATCATACCAAATTCGGTCAGCTGGCACATCATCCGCTGTCTCAGATGTCCCAGCGGGAACCATCTCCCTACTGGACAACATCTTAAAACATGAAGAAAAAACTAGCCTATGCCCTCCCCGGCCTACTCGCAGCGAGTCTCCTTCACGCCGAGCCTCTCGACGTCGAAAAAGACACCCTCAAATTTGGTTTCATCAAATTGACCGACTGCGCCCCCATCGTCATCGCAAAAGAAAAAGGCTTCTTCGAGGCCGAAGGCCTTCAAGTCGAAGTCATCGCCCAGCCAAACTGGAAGACGCTCCTTGATAACGTTATCTCCGGCGAGCTCGACGGAGCCCACATGCTCTCCGGCCAACCCATCGCCGCCACCATCGGCTTCGGCACCAAGGCCCACATCATCACCTCCTACACCATGGACCTCAATGGCAACGGCATCACCGTTTCCAACGACATCTGGGAGCAAATGCAGGAAAATGATCCCAAGCTCGATTCCCCCACCCCGCCACATCCCATCACCGCCGACTCACTCAAGCCTGTCGTTCAAGAGCTTCTTGATGATGGAAAAAAACTCCAGATGGGCATGGTTTTCCCGACCTCCACTCACAACTACGAGCTCCGCTACTGGCTCGCCGCAGCCGACATCAACCCCGGCATGTATACTACTACCGACACCGGTGGCCGCACTGATGCCCAAGTCGAACTCTCCGTCACTCCACCACCCATGATGCCAGCCACTCTTGAAGCAGGAAACATCCAGGGCTACTGCGTCGGTGAACCTTGGAACCAAGCTGCTGTTGCAAAGGGCATCGGCGTCCCCGTCACCACCAACTACGACATTTGGAAAAATAACCCCGAGAAAGTCTTCGGTGTTTCTAAAGAGTGGGCCGATGCCAATCCTCAGACAAACCTCGCCGTCACCAAGGCCCTCATCCTCGCCGGCCAGTGGCTCGATGCCACGGACGAATCCGGCAAGCTCACCAACCGAGTCGAAGCTGCGCAAATCCTCTCCCGTCCTGACTACGTCGGCGCAGACTTTGACATCATCAAGAACTCTATGACCGGCTTCTTCCTCTTCCAAAAGAGCGACAAGCGCGAGATGCCAGACTTCAATATCTTCTACAAACACCAGTGCACCTACCCTTGGTATTCAGACGGCATCTGGTTCCTCACCCAAATGCGCCGCTGGGGTCAGATCACCGAGCCCAAGTCTGAAGCCTGGTATCTTGAGACCGCTAAGGACGTCTACAAGCCCGAGGTCTACCTCACCGCCGCCAAGATGCTCCTCGAAGAAGGTAAGATCAAAAAAGAAGATATCCCCTGGGAGACCGACGGATTCAAATCCGCCACTTCTGACTTCATCGACGGCGTCACCTACGACGGCAAAGACCCTCTCGGTTACCTCAAGTCTCACAAGATTGGCAACAAAGAGTAAGACCCCTTGTTCATGACGAACACCCCTCATCTAAAGCCCCGGGTTACGACTCGGGGCTTTTTTCACCCTAGCGGAAGCCGTGAACCCTATCCCTAGACATCTAAAATCGAAGAAAGGGAGCGGAAAAAATGTTTAAATCCAAGCGACCAATAATGATAGCAACAAAGGGATGAAATCATTCCTTCTCTTGTTTAGCGTTCTCTCCTGCAGCTGCAGCTACATGGACGAACTCTCCGAAGATATCGAACGTAGTAACACGACAAAAAAGCGAGACTACGAACACCAAGAATGGCACAGAGAGACTAAACCAGCCCCACTCTTCAATCCGGCACCCCATTATCATTATGCAGAAAAATATGGGTATTGAGAAAAAACTCATCTCATCCATGAATTCGCCGCATGAAGCGCTGGCCCATCAGCTGCATTTAGCAGCGTGTTGATGAACCTTTTTCATAAGATAAAATATCCGATCCTCAAAGCGATCGACGTCTCCGGATTGACCTTTCTTGGACCAGTTGTGCGGCTCTGCTACGGCGAAGAGCCACAAGTGCAGATGAAAAAAATCGGGCAGTGGATACTCGTTCCCATTCTCGCCCTCCTCCTCTTTGCCTTCTTCTGGGCCTATGGATCCACAAAGGTCACCACCAAGTCAGGATCGGTTCCCGGTCCCCTCGCCACCCTCGAAGCGGGTCAGGCCATCACTCAGTTTGGCAACTACGAAGCCTCTAAAGAAGTCGCTTACGGCCTCACCGGAGAAGACCGCACAGAGGCCCTCGCAAAAGCCGAAGCCCGCTTCGCCGAGATGCCCGCCATCGTCGAGAAGGCCAACAAAGGCGTCACCGACGCCAAGGCTGCCTATGCCGCAGACATCGAGAAAAAGACAGCCTCTCTCACCCAGACATACGACAACCTCAAGGTGACGTATAAAAAGGCAAAGGCTGACCGCACCGCCGCCCTCGCGCAAACCTCCGAGAACCTCACCCCCGGAGACAACAGCGCCTACGCCGCTTTCCTGAACGAAGTGAAGGAACACACCATCCAAACCGACAAAGAAAAAGACAAGCTCTCGATCCTCTCCAGAGAAATTAAGGACATCGAGGACAAGCCGTCCACCAAGATCGCCGAAGCCCTCTTCGCCCAGACCGCAGCCGCAGAAGAAGAAGGATTCTTGCGAAAGCAAATCGATCAACTCACCAAAGGCAACCGCGAAAACAAAGTCGCTACCGCTGCTGAAAAAATCAAAGTCGACTCCGCAGCCCTCCTCACCCTCACCGGCCCTGATGCCCTCAAGGCCGCCGAGAGAATCGCCAAAGCAGAGTCACGCCTAGAGAAGACTAAAGAATCTATCTATGCCGGCCCCAAAACACTCGGCTACCAAGTCAAGCGCTCCATCCTCTGCGTCTTCACCGGCTTCCTCATCGGGTCCGCCATCGCCATCCCCATTGGAATTCTCTGCGGGCTCAACTCCACCTTCATGGCCGCCATGACGCCCTTCATCGCCATCTTTAAGCCCGTCTCACCCATCGTCTGGCTTCCCATCAGTCTCATCATCGCCAGCGCCTACATCCCAGCTCCGGATGAAAGCCCCTTCATGAACTGGCTCTGGGAAGACGCCTGGGTTCTTAATCACTTCGATATCAATCCCGCCTTCATCGCCTCCGCCATCACCGTGGCCCTCTGCTCACTCTGGGCCACCCTCGCTAACACCGCACTCGGCGTCGCAAGCATTGATAAAGATCACCTCAATGTCGCTCGCGTCCTCAAGCTCGGATTCTGGCCCCGCCTTTTCAAGATCGTCATCCCTTCTGCACTTCCACTCATCTTTGCCGGACTTCGAATCTCTCTCGGAGTCGGCTGGATGGTCCTCATCGCCGCCGAGCTTCTCGCCTCCTCAGAGGGCATCGGAAAGTTCGTCTGGGACCAGTTTAACAATGGAGCCTCAGACTCCTTCGCGAAGCTCTTCGTCGTCGTCTTCGTCGTCGGAATCATTGGACTCCTCCTCGATCGCATCATGATCGTCTTCCAGCGCCTCGTCTCCTTTGAAGGTTCACCCACCGCCATTTAAGACCATGTCATTCCTCGAACTCAAAGACTGCTCGGTCAGCTTCGGCCCCCCTTCCAATCGCGTCCACATCCTGAAGGACATCAATCTCTCGGTGGAAAAAAACGAATTCGTCGCCGCCATCGGCTTCTCCGGAGCCGGAAAATCCACCCTCATTTCCCTCCTCGCCGGACTCCAAAAACCCACCACCGGGAAAGTCCTTCTCAACGGAAAAGAAATGTCAGGTCCCGGCCCAGACCGCGGCCTCATGTTCCAAAACTACTCCCTCCTCCCCTGGCTCTC